>DATAZV010000117.1:0-3331 GCA_036271855.1 Burkholderiales bacterium | reverse complement strand
GATCTTTCAGGCAGATTTCGTCAGCCAGCGCGCGTACCGCGTGCTGCCAGCTTTTCACCTGCGCGGCGCGGCGCTGCGCCGGGCTGGCCGATTTGGCGGCAGCGGAAAGTCTGGCCTGCGCCAGGCTGGCCAGTGGCGTGGGCAATTTCCAGCGCGGCCGCGCTTTGGCCCAGGCGGCGAAATGCGGCAGCCACACGGGGCTCAGCGCCGGCGGGATCGATAGCGCGCGGCTTTGCATGTTCAGCTTGAGGATGCGCTGCGAGCGGAAATGCGCCACCGCGATCTTCAGCCGGTCGGCAAACTCGCCGTGCTCCACCGTTACCGTGCTGGGCTCGAAATCCAGCGAAAGCGCGACCGCGTCGCGCAGCGGCATCATGTGGGTGGCGCGCCAATCGGCCCAGTTGGCTTTTCTGGGTGGGCCCGAGCGCGGCGTCCGCTTGGTGGCGAGGGCGGGCGGGCTGGAGGGTTTACGTGGCTTCATGGCAGGTTTGTCGCGGCCTGCGCAGCGATCCGGCAGCTTATCAACGTGCAGTGCAGCATACAAGCTGCTTTACGCCGGGGCAGCACACTCCTATTGAGTTGCCGCGGGCCGAAGAGCTCACCGCCTAGTCTGCCTTTGCCCCGGTGGCGCGAATCACCCGGCCCCAGCGTTCGCGGTCAGCGCGCATCACCTGCGCCATTTCGGCAGGCATGCTGCCGACCGCCTCCAGGCCGACGTCCGCCAGGCGCTTGCGCATGTCCGACTGCTGCACCGCTTCGGCCACCGCGGCGGCGATGCGGCCGCGCAGCGCCGCCGGCGTGCCGGCCGGCGCCACCATCCCCTGCCACACCTGGTAGTCGAAGCCCGGCACCGTCTCCGCCATCACCGGCACATTGGGCAGCAGCGGGTTGCGCGCACCGCCGCCCAGCGCCAGCGCGCGCAGGCGCCCGGTGCGCACGTGCGGCAGCGCGATGAAGACGTCGACGAACATCATGTCCACCTCGCCGCCCAGCAGGCCGGTGAAGGCCGGCCCAGCGCCCTTGTAGGGCACGTGGGTGAGGTTGATGCCGGCCAGCGACTTGAACAACTCGCCCGCCAGGTGCGGCGTGGTGCCGCTGCCGGCGGAAGCGTAGTTGAGTTTGTTGGGATTGGCGCGCGCGTAAGCGATCAACTGCGGCACGCTGTCGAATCCGGCCTTGGGGTTGACCGCCAGCACACCGTAATTGGTGGCGATGATCGATACCGGTTCAAAGCCCTCGGGGTCGAAGGAGAGCTTGTCGTACAGGTTCTTGTTGATCACCACCGGTCCGGGCGAGGAGATCAGCAGGGTGTAGCCGTCGGGCGGCGCCTTGGCCACGATCTCGGCGCCGAGGTTGCCACCGGCACCGGCATGGTTCTCGACGATCACCGGCTGCTTCCACTTGGCGGTCAGCTTCTCGCCCAGCAGGCGCGCCAGGGTGTCGCTGCCACCGCCCGGCTGAAAGGGAATGATCAGGCGGATCGGCTTGCTAGGGTAATCCTGCGCCCGTGCCGCAAAAGAAAGCGAGAAGGCCGCGAGCAGCAGCAGGCGCGCAAGCAGGCGCATCGCCTACTCGACCTTGATGTTCGCATCCTTGATGATGCGCGCGTACTTGGCCGACTCCTGGTCGATGAAGACGCGAAAGGCGTCCGGCGAGGAGCCGACGGCGTCGAAACCCTGGTCGGCCAGGCGCTCGTTGGCGAGCTTTGAATGCACCCCCTTGTTCACCTCGGTGGCCAGGCGCGCCGCCAGCTCTTTCGGCATGTTGGCCGGGCCCCACATGCCATACCACGACACCATGTCGAAACCCGGCAGGCCGGACTCGGCCACCGTCGGCACGTTGGGCAGGAAGGAAAGCCGGCTCGGGCTGGTCACCGCCAATGCCTTCAGCTTGCCGCCCTTGACCTGCGGGTAGGAGGAAGGCAGGGCGTCGATCACCGCGCTGACGTGCCCGCCCATCACATCGGTCAGCGCCGGCGTGGTGCCCTTGTAGGGAATCAGCTGGATCTGGATTTTCGCCTGCGACTTGATCGCCTGCTCGGCCAGGTAGGCGGCGGCGCCCACCGGCGGCGCGGCGAAGGAATAGCGGTCGGGCGTCTCGCGCAGCTGGGTGATGAATTCGCGCAGATCCTTCGCCGGCAGGCCGGGGAAGGCGGTGACGATCAGCGGCACCGAGCCGATGTTGGAAATCGGCGTGAAGTCACGCCTCAGGTCGTAGGGCAGATCCTTCTGCAGCAGCGGGTTGGCGACGAAGGTGGAAGCCTGGATCAGCAGGTTGTAGCCGTCCGGCGGCGACTTCGCCACCACGTCGCTGCCGATGGCGCCGTTGGCGCCGGCGCGGTTGTCGATGACGAAGGACTGGCCCATCTGCTCGCTCAACTCCTGCGCCACCACGCGGGCCACGGCGTCCACCGTGCCGCCGGGCGGGTAGGGTACGATCACCCGCACCGGGCGGGTCGGGTAGGCTTGCGCCAGGGCGGCAAGCGGGGCCAAGCCCAATGCGGCCAGCGCGGCGGCGGCCAGGAGTTGCGGGATTTGTCTCACGGTGCTTTCCCTGTCTGGTGGGTCTGATGTTGGATCGGTTTTCGGCACAATCATACTTGTATTACCTGGCATGCTGCTCCTCGATCGAGGCGATGCTGGTTTCCAGCGCGCGCAGCAGCGCGCCGGCTTGGGCCAGCGGCACCTCGGCCGGTGCGGCCGCCACTTTGCGCAGGAGCGTCTTCAGGCTGGCCGGGGCGCCGGGCGCCGGTACGGCGGCTGCGTCAATGTAGGCAGCCACCTCGGGCTGGCCGGGAAATTTGTTTCGCAGATAGTCGAGAATCAGGTCATCGAAATCGTTCAACTCGACCGCGGCGCCGAACACGCAGGCGCAGGCATTGGCGAAGGCGACGTGGCCGTTGCACACCCGCTGCCAGCGGCCGAGCAATTGCAGCGCCAGCACGGAGATATCCGTGTCGACGGGGCCGGGCGCGGCCTTGGGCCTGGCTCGGCCTGCCTGGCGTGCTTCAGGCATCTGCGCCCTCGTCACTGGTGCGATGCTGCGGCGGCAATGCCGCCAACTCAGCGTCGCTGAGCTGGATGCCGTAGTCGCGCTCGGCCGCCTGGCGCGAAATGTAGCCCAGGCGCAGGTCGCGCAATACAGACTCGCGCTTGCGCTGTTTCGGGTCGCCGAAGCCGCCGCCGCCGCCGGACCGCAGGATGTAGGCGTCGCCCGCGTCCAGGCGCGTATTCACCTTGCCGTTGGGAAAAAAGTTTCGGCTGCCGTCTTTCTTGTGCAGGCCGATCTGGTTGCCCTTGGCCGGCAGGCCGCCGTTCAGGCCCCAGGGCGG
>DATAZV010000116.1:0-6820 GCA_036271855.1 Burkholderiales bacterium | reverse complement strand
CCTCCCCGCCGGCGGTGGAGACTGCTTGCACAATCGACTGATCGCAATAGAATGAGCGCCGCCATTGCGCTGCCGCTTCACTGAAAGGATGCCCCATGAAAGCCGTCGCCCTCACCCGCTACCTGCCGATCAATGATCCGCTGTCATTGATTGACGTCGATCTCCCCGCCCCCACACCAGGCCCGCGCGACCTGCTGGTGAAGGTCGAGGCGATTGCCGTCAACCCGGTGGACACCAAGGTGCGCGCGCCGAAGAAGGCCAACCGCGACAAGGTGGAAGCCAGTCCCCGCGTGCTCGGCTGGGACGCCGCCGGCACGGTCGAGCAGGCCGGCGCCGAGGTCACCCTGTTCAAGCCGGGCGACCGTGTTTACTACGCCGGCGACATCACCCGCCCGGGCAGCAACAGCGCGTTTCAACTGGTGGACGAGCGCATCGTCGGCCACGCGCCGAAGTCATTGTCCTTCGCGGAGGCGGCCGCCCTGCCCCTGACTTCCATCACCGCGTGGGAGGCGCTGTTCGACCGCCTGCGGGTCGCTGCCTTCAACACTGCCTCCAACGCCCAGCGTTCCATTTTGCTGATCGGCGGCGCCGGCGGCGTCGGCTCGATTGCGATCCAGCTGGCGGCCAAGGTCGCGGGGCTGAAAGTGATCGCCACCGCCTCGCGTCCCGAGTCCGCGCAATGGTGCCGCGACTTGGGCGCCGCGGTGGTGGTCAACCACGCCGGCAACCTGGTGGAAGAAGTGCGCAGTGCCGGCTTCAGGCATGTGGACTATGTGCTGATCATGAACAGCACCGACCAGCACATGCCGGCGGCCGCCGAACTGGTGGCGCCGCAAGGCGGCATCTGTACCATCGTGGAAAACGCCAGGCCGATCGACGTGGTGCCGCTGAAAAACAAAAGTGCGTTTTTCGCCTGGGAGTTCATGTTCACCCGCGCCATGTTCACCACGCCCGACATGATCGAGCAGCACAAGCTGCTCACCGAAGTGGCGCGCCTGGTCGACGCCGGGGTGCTCCGCACCACCGTGGCCGAAGTGCTCAAGCCGATCAACGCCGCCAACGTGCGCGCTGCCCACGCCAAACTGGAGGCGGGACGCGCCATCGGCAAGATCGTGCTGGAGGGGTTTTGAACCAAAAGGCGGTGATTTCGCCATCGCGCCACGGTTGTACGTACAAGCTCCTCTAAAGGAGCCTGAACGTAAAACAGGCACCGGGGACGGTGCCTGTTTTACGTTCATGGCCGGCGTTTATTCGTGGGCCATGAAGATTTCCGCCAGCATGCCGCGGAACCACTTGTGCGCCGGGTCGTGGTGAAAACGCTCGTGCCAGTATTGATGCACGTCCTGCTCCGGCAATTCGAGGGGCACCGGCAATATCTTCAATCCCAGCTCTTTGGAGATCATGGTGCCGGAGCGCTTGGGCATGCACAGCAGCAGGTCGTTGTCGCGGATCAGGTACGGCGCTGCGAGAAAGCTGGCCACCCGCATGCTGATGTTTTCCGGGCGGATCGCCGCCGTCAGCAGCTTCTCGATCTGGCTGTGGCCGTGGCCGGTGCCGGAAGCGGAAACCACGACGTGGCGCGCCTTCAGGAAGGACTCGCGCGTCAGCTTGCCCTTGGCCGCCAGCGGGTTGCCGGTGCGCATCACGCACACATAGGTGTCGCGATACAGGCGCTGCTGGAACATGCCGCCGCCGAAATCGGGAAACACGCCGATGGCGAGGTCGACGTCGCCTGACTCCAGGCCGCCGCGCAGGCCCTTGGCCTCGAGCTGGGCGGTGCGCAGGCGCACGTTGGGCGCGACCCGCGCGACCTTTTTCAATATCTGCGGCATCAGGCTGAAGGTGGCCAGGTCGGTGGCGAAAATGCCGAAGGCGCGCGAGGCGGTGACGGGGTCGAAATCGGCCGGGCGCTCGAAGCGCGTCTTCACCGTTTCCAGCACCGTGTCGACGGCGTCGGAGAGCTCCTGCGCGCGCGGCGTCGGCTCCATGCCGTGCGGGGTGCGCACGAACAGCGGGTCGTTGAAATACTTGCGCAGCTTGGCCAGGGATTGCGACAGCGCCGGCTGGGTCAGGCCCAGGCTTTCGGCGGCCAGCGTCAGGCTTTTGTGGCGGGCGATCGCGGCGAACACCGCGAGCAGGCGTACATCTAGCGATTGGACTTGCATGAAGCGTTTATCCCCTCATCCTCGCGGCGCAACAAAAACCTTATGACGCCGATAAATACTTTCAGCCCGCTAATTTAACAGACGATCAGTTATTCCGCTTTGGCATAGCTGCCATACCGCCAGTAAATAGTGAAAGTGCCGCCTTTGCGGGCGCGGCGCCGTTTGCGCACGGCCCGAATGTGGCGGCATCATGACCCGCCTTAGAATTTTCTCGTATTAGCTAATGCAAATAATTCGATCCAGGCATGAACTGATGCCCGATCCGGCCACTGGGCATATATATGCGACGACTGGTTCTTGGACGGCATGAAACACCCTGCCTAATATGCGATCCAACGGGTATAGCCATATCCGAACGGACAGTTACGCCGCTTTTCCGCACCAGACCACCATGTACAAATACGACTCCCTGGACCAGACCCTGGTCGACGAACGCGTCGCGCAATTCCGCGACCAGACCCGCCGTTTTCTCGCCGGTGAATTGAGCGAAGACGAGTTTCGCCCCCTGCGCCTGATGAACGGCCTGTACGTGCAGCGCCATGCGCCGATGCTGCGCGTCGCCATTCCCTACGGCATGCTGGCGAGCAAACAGCTGCGCATGCTGGCGCACATCGCGCGCAAGTACGACCGCGGCTACGGCCATTTTTCGACGCGGCAGAACATCCAGTACAACTGGCCCAAGCTTGAGACCGTGCCCGACATCCTGGCCGACCTCGCCAGTGTCGAAATGCACGCCATCCAGACCTCCGGCAACTGCGTGCGCAACACCACTTCCGACCAGTTCGCCGGCATCGCCCACGACGAGCTGGTGGACCCGCGCCCGTATTGCGAACTGATCCGCCAGTGGTCCACCTTTCACCCGGAATTCACCTTCCTGCCGCGCAAGTTCAAGATCGCCGTCTCTTCCAGCGCGGAAGACCGTGCCGCGGTGCTGGTGCACGACATCGGCCTGCATATTGTGAAGAACGAGGCCGGCGAAGTCGGCGTGCGCGTGATCGTCGGCGGCGGCCTTGGCCGCACCCCGATCATCGGCCACGTGATCCGCGAATTCCTGCCGCGCGAGGAATTGCTGAACTATCTCGACGCCATCCTGCGCACCTACAACCGTTACGGCCGCCGCGACAACAAGTACAAGGCGCGCATCAAGATTTTGGTCAAGGAACTGACCCCGGCGAAATTCGCCGCCGAGGTCGAAGCCGAATGGGCCAACCTCAAGGGAAACCCGGTGGTCGTTCCGGCCGAGGAGTTCGCGCGCCTCGAATCATTCTTCGCCGCGCCCGCCTACGAACGCCTGGCCGCCTGCGATGCCGGCTTCGAGCGCAAGCAGCTCGACGACCGCGGCTTCGCCCGCTGGGTCGAGCAAAACACCTTCCACCACAAGGTGCCGGGCTATCGCGCCGTCACCCTCTCGCTCAAGCCCTATGGCGGCATCCCCCCGGGCGATGCCACCGCCGAGCAGATGGAAGGCGTGGCCGACCTCGCCGACCGCTACAGTTTCGGCGAGCTGCGCGTCTCGCACGAGCAAAACCTGATCCTCGCCGATGTGAAGCAGAGTGACCTGTACGCCGTGTGGCAGGCAGCGAAAAAGCTCGGCTTCGCCACCCCGAACATCGGCCTGCTCACCAACATCATCGCCTGCCCGGGCGGCGACTTCTGCTCCCTGGCCAACGCGCGCTCCCTGCCAGTGGCCGCCGCCATCCAGGCGCGCTTCGAAGACCTGGACTATGTGCATGACCTGGGTCCGATCGACCTCAATATCTCCGGCTGCATCAACGCCTGCGGCCACCATCATGTCGGCCACATCGGCATCCTCGGCGTCGACAAGGACAACAACGAGTTCTACCAGGTCACCCTGGGCGGCGCGCAGGGCAACAATGCCTCGCTCGGCAAGGTGATCGGCCCCTCCTTCTCCGCGGCGGAAATCGCCCCGGCGGTGGAACGCATCATCGAAGTTTTTGCCGAACAGCGCCACGAAGACGAAACTTTCATCGACACCGTACGCCGCCTGGGGCTGGAGCCCTTCAAGGCGCGTGCCTATGGAAAACCCGACCAATCCGAACTGAAGGCGGCATGATCATGGCCAATAACCTGATTCTGAACGGTGCGCTGGCGCCGAACACCTGGACCCTGGTGGAGTCGAACGAGCCGCTGGCAGCCGCCGCGGTTGCCGACGGCAGCCTCCTGCCCCTGTCGGTGTGGCTGGCGGTGCGTGAGGACCCGACTCTCAAGGGCAAGCGCGTCGGCGTCTGGCTGGCACCTTCGGACGAACCGGGCGAATTGGCTGAAGATATCGCCACCCTGCCGCTGATCGCGATCCAGTTTCCCGCTTTCACCGACGGGCGCGGCTATTCGATCGGCCGCCTGCTGCGCGAGCGTTACGGCTACAAGGGTGAAATGCGCGCCATCGGCGACGTCGGCCGCGACCACCTGTTCAACCTGTTCCACTGCGGCTTCAACGCCTTCGAGATCAAGGCCAGCCAGAAGGCCGAAGAGGCCATCGCCGGCCTGCAGGCCTTCAGCGACGGCTACCAGAGCAGCGAGCAGCGCAAGCTGCCGGCCTACCGCCGCCGCCCGCACGCGCAGACCGCCGATTCGTGGTCGGAGATTTCCTCGCCGAGCTAGGCTTGGCACGCGGCGCCCGGCGCCGCGCCCCGCATCGCGTACTGCAAACCCACATGACTGCCACCGTCTACCTGGTCGGCGCCGGCCCCGGCGCCCCTGATCTGCTCACCCTGCGGGCCGCGCGCCTGCTGCAAGCGGCCGACATCGTGTTCTACGACGCCCTGGTGCACGCGGACACCATCGCCCTGGCCGCGCGCGCCGAAAAAGTGGCGGTGGGCAAGCGCTACGGCAAGCATTCGGCGGCGCAGCTGTTCATCAACAAGCGCCTGGTCGACGCCGCGCGCAAGTACAAGACCGTGGTGCGCTTGAAGGGCGGCGACCCGATGCTGTTCGGCCGCGCGCAGGAAGAAATCGAAGCGCTGGCAGAAGCCGGCATCGCCTGCGTGGTGGTGCCGGGCGTCACCGCTGCCCTGGCCGCCAGTGCCGATCTCGGCATTTCGCTGACCCGCCGCGGCCTGTCGCGCTCGGTAGCCTTCGCCACCCCGCGCGTGGGCAAGGAGGAGCAGCCGAGCGACTGGGCCGCCAGCCTGATCAACGCCGACACCGGCGTGCTGTACATGGCGGCGCACGAGGCACAGGAAATCGCGCGCCAGCTGATCGCCCGCGGCAAGAGCGCCGATACGCCGGTGATGGTGGTGGAAAGCGCTTCGCTGCAAAGCACGCGCCATGTCAGCACCTTGGGCAGCATCGCGCGCGATGGCCTGCCGGCGATCAGCGGCCCGGCCGTGCTGATGATGGGCGAGGTGTACCGCGCGGCGCTCGAAGCGGCGCAGGCACGGCCGTTGGCGCGCAGCGCCGCGGAGTAAAACGGCCCGGCGGTTGTATCATGCGCACCGCCCACTAGCCATCCGCAGGAGATTTCCATGAGTGCCCCCACCGACGACATCCTCAAGAGCGCCGCTGAATACGCCGCGTCGCATAACCTGCCCTACGCCGGCGCCGTCACCCCCGCGCAGGCGAACCGGTTGATCCAGGGCGGCGCCGCCAAGCTGGTGGACGTGCGCTTCAAGTTCGAGCGCGAATACGTCGGCCGCGTGCCGGAGACGGTCGGCATCGAGTGGAAGGACATCAATACCGGTGCGGTCAATCCGGACTTTGTGAAAACGCTCTCCGAGCAATTCGGCAAGGACGACAAGCTGATGTTTCTCTGCCGCAGCGGCGTGCGCTCGGACGCCGCCGCCAAGGCCGCGACCCAGGCGGGATTCACCCAGGCCTACAACATCCTCGAAGGCTTCGAGGGCGACCTCGACGAGGCCAAGCACCGCGGCAACAAGGGCGGCTGGCGCCGCGCCGGGCTGCCCTGGATCCAGGGCTAAGCGCGACAGCCCCCTCAGCCGGCGATGGCCTGCACCGGCTCGCTCTCGGGCCGGTCGAAGTAGTAGCCTTGCGCCAGGCTGGCGCCGGCGGCACGTACCTGCGCCACTTCTTCGGCGCTTTCCAGCTTGATGAACACCGGCTTGGTGCCGGCCTGCTCGGCGGCTTTGACCGCCGCCGCCATGCGCGCGGCCTCGCCGGCGTACTGCTTGTGGTCGATCAACACGAAGGTCGGGCGGGTGCGCGCCAGCAGGTCTTCCAGCCCGCGCGCGTCGCGCAGGCGCACGGCGATTTCGAAGCCGTGCAGGCGGTAGCTGCCGATCAGGTAACCCAGCGACATGGTGCGCAAATGGGTGGGGTCGGGCAGGCAGATGACCACTGGCGCGGCGCCCAGGCCGGCGCCCTCCAGTGCCTCGCGGTAGGCGCGGCCGTGGTCGGCGGTGACCGTTTCCAGCAGGCGCGCGTGCACCGGCACCAGCAGGCGGGTGGGACGCGGCGCGGGGGCGTGATAAGCGGCGGCGTGCAGCATCCGGCACAGGCGGTCGGCGCGGACGATGTCCTGGTCGCTGCGCGCCGGATCGAACAGGTCGGTGACATCGACGGCGGCGCCGTCGCGCAGCGGGCGCACCGAGGCGGTGTGGCCGAACACCCGGCCCGCGCGCAGGTCGTGCAGGCCCTGGAATACGCTCATCAGGCGCATTCCGGCGAATTCGGTTTCG
>DATAZV010000115.1:0-4234 GCA_036271855.1 Burkholderiales bacterium | reverse complement strand
AGTTGCGCGTCCGGGCGAAAGCCTTCGGCGCGCAGGAACTCGGCCACGTCGAGAAACTCCTCGGGCTTTTGCGCCGAGTGGTCGTGGCGCAGGCGGTTTTGCACTTCGCGCAGGAACACCTGCTTTTCCGACTCCTGGCCGCGCAGGCGCTTCATGCCGACCGAAATGGCGCGTTCCAGGCGCTTGTGCAGGGCTTCGCCGTAGTAGCGGGCGTAGCGCACCGAAAAGTGGTCGTAGTTCGAGGCGATGTGGTCGACCTCGCGGCGGGTGATGCCGGCGATGCGCAGGCATTCGTCGATCGCGCCTTGCGGCAGGCGGCCGCCGTCGCACTTGATGCGCGAGATGCGCTCTTCGGAAACCGCGGCGACCAGCTTGCCGTCGCGAAACACGCAGGCGGAAGCGTCGTGCGACGCGGCGATACCCAGGACAATGCTCATGCCAGGACGATGCTCATGAATGGTTCGAGGTTGTTGATTCGAGCACGGCGGCAAGCTGCGCGGCCAGGCGCCCGCCTGCATCCTCCGCACTGGCGCCGGGGACGAATTGGTTCAGTTGTGCCGCCGCCAGCCCTTCATACCCGCAAGGGTTGATGCCGGCGAAAGGGGTCAGGTCCATCGCCACGTTCAGGCTGACGCCGTGGTAGGTACAGCCGTTTTTGACCTTCAGGCCCAGGGCGGCGATTTTCGCATCATGGACATAGACGCCGGGCATGCCGGCGCGGCGGTGGCCCGGTACGCCATATCCAGCCAGGGTGGCGATGACGGCGTCCTCGATGCGCGCCACCAGCTCGCGCACCTTGAGGTCGCGGCGCCGCAGGTCGATCAGCATGTAGGCCACCACCTGCCCTGGCCCGTGATAAGTCACCTGGCCGCCACGGTCGATCGCCACCACCGGGATATGGCCCGGGTCGAGCACGTGCTCGGGCTTGCCGGCCAGGCCCAGGGTATAGACGGGTGCGTGTTCGGTGAGCCAGATTTCGTCCGGCGAATTCGCATCGCGCGCGGCGGTGAACTGGCGCATGGCGGCGAAGGCGGCGGCGTGTTCGGTCAGCCCGAGGCGGCGCACCCGCAAGGCAAAAGGCGCAGCCGGCGGCCGCGGCAATGCCGCGGCGGCGATGGGCTGCGCCACTAGCATTTCAGAGCGCCCACTGCACCATCGGATGATCCGACAGTTCCTGGTACAGCGCGTCGAGCTGCTCGCGCGAGGTGGCGCGGATGACGAAGGTCAGGCTCAGGTAGTTGCCTTCGCGCGAGGGCCGCATGCCGATGCTGGCTTCGTCGAAATCCGGCGCGTGGCGCTTGACCAGCTCGAGGATGGTCTGGGCGAACGCGGGCTGCGTCTTGCCCACCACCTTGAGCGGGAAGTCGGTCGGGTATTCGATCAGGGATTCGGGTTGTTCCATGGTTTGCACCCCTGCAAGATTCAACATGGCGTCAGTCTTTCGGTGGGTTGGACAGGGCTAGTAAATGGTGCCTGAGGGTGCCATTTGCAAGCTGCCCATCCCTCCCGCCCTCAGCCGCACAAACGCTTTTTCGCTTCCTGGTAGGCGGCGTAAAACTTGTGATACACGGGGCCCGGTTTGCCGGCGGATTCGCCCTTGCCCACCGGTTTGCCGTTCAATTGCGTTCCGGCCAGCACCTCGCGGGTGGCGGAGGTGATGAGGATTTCATCGGCGCCGTCCACCTCGGCTTCGGTGATGCGCCGCACCTCGAAGGGGATGCCGGCGGACTCGGCCATTTCCTGCATCAGGCCGTAGCGGATGCCCTCCAGGATCAGGTTGTCGCGCGGCGGCGCCGTCACCTTGCCGTCCTTGACGATCCACACGTTGGCCGAAGAGGATTCGGTGAGGTAGCCGTCGCGGAACATCACGCAATCGTCCACGCCGGCGTCGAGGGAATCCTGCTTGGCCAGCACGGCGCCCAACAGCGACACCGACTTGATGTCGCAGCGCAGCCAGCGCAGGTCGGGCAGCTTGGTGAGGGTGAGGCCGCCCTCGCGCTGGACCTGGGGCACCGGCTTGAAGGGCGAAGTGATGGCGAACAGGGTGGTGGGGGTGTCGGCGGCGGGAAAACCGAAGTCGCGCGGCGCGACGCCGCGGGTGATCTGGAAATAGACGAACTGGTCGGCGTCCGGCAGCGTATCGACCAGCCCGGCAATCAGGTCTTTCCAGCCCTGGCGCGACAGCGGGTTGTTCAGCTTGATCTTGTCCAGCGAGCGCTCCAGGCGGTCCAGGTGCTGCTCGATGCGGAAGGGTTTCTTGTTGTAGACGGCAACCACTTCGTAGATGCCGTCGCCGAAAATAAAGCCGCGGTCGAGCACCGAGACCTTGGCGTCTTTCAGGGGCAGGAATTCACCGTTCAGGTAGACGGTGCGATTGAGCAATTCCGCGGGCAGGGTCATTTCGGGCCTCGACGCATTATTTTTTGGCGAACCACAGGCGCATGGTATCAAGCGTGCGGCCGAAAAAGCCGGCGCTGTCGACGCGGTCGAGGGCCACCACCGGCACTTCGGCGATGTCGCGCCCTTCCAGGGTGACTTTCATGCTGCCGATTTTCTGGCCCAGGGAGATCGGCGCCAGCAGCGGCTTTTGCGTGTTCAAGGTGGCCTTCAGCTTGGAGGCTTCGCCCTTGGGCACGGTGACGTAGAGCTCGCGGTCGAAGCCGGCCTTGACCTCGCGCGACTCGCCCTTCCACACCTCCAGCGCCGAGATGTTCTGGCCCTTTTCATACAGGCGCACATCGTCGTAGCCAAGGAAGCCGTAGTTGAGCAGCTTTTCCGATTCGGTGGAGCGCGCCGATTCGGTCTGGGTGCCGACCACCACCGAAAGCAGGCGGCGCGGGCCGCGCCTGGCGGAGGCGATCAGGCAAAAGCCGGCGGAGTCGGTGTGGCCGGTCTTCATGCCGTCGACGTTCGGGTCGAGCCACAGGAGACGGTTGCGGTTGGGCTGGGTGATCTTGTTGTAGGTGTATTCCTTGGTCGAATACAGGGGGTAGAAGTCGGGGTAGTCGCGGATCAGCGCGCTGGCCAGCCTGGCCAGGTCTTCCACCGTGGTGTAGTGCTGCGGGTCGGGCAGGCCGGTGGCGTTCTGGAAATGGGTGTTTTTCATTCCCATGCGCTGCGCTTCGCGGTTCATTTGCGCGGCGAACTGGTCTTCGCTGCCGGCGATCAGCTCGGCCAGGGCAATCGAGGCGTCGTTGCCGGACTGGATGATCATGCCGCGCATCGCCTCGGCCACCGTCACCGGCCTTTTCGGCTCGATGAACATGCGCGAGCCGACCGCCTTCCAGGCGCGCACCGATACCGGCACCGGCTGTTCCAGGGAGATGGTCTTGGCCTTGATCGCCGCGAAGGTGAGGTAGGCCGTCATCAGCTTGGTCAGCGAAGCCGGCTCGACCCGCTCGGCCGGCCCCTGACTGGCGAGCACCTGGCCGCTGGTCATGTCCAGCAGATACCAGGCCTTGGCGTTGAGTACGGGAGCGGGGGGATTCTGGGCCGCGGCGGGCGCCGCGGCAAGGCCTGCGCAAAGGGCCAGGGCACAGGCCGCGAAGGCCCGCGCTGCGCGCGAAAACTGGGACATGAAAACGCCGAAAAAGCCTGAAAAATCAAGCCAGAATTATAACAGAGCGGCCCTTGCAGGCGCTTATTCCGGCTTGATTCCGGCGGTGCTGACAATCGAGCGGTACATTTCGCTGATTTTCGGCGCTTGCGGGGCGAATCTATCGCTCTGCACCACGTCGACCTCGAAGCCGGCGCTTTCCAGGCGCGTGCGCACGTCCGGCACATTGGCGCCCTTGGCGATGGCGTTGTCCAGCGCCTTGACGACGTCGCGCGGCAGGCCGGCGGGGCCCAGGACGCCGATCCAGGTGTCGGGCACGGCAAAGCCGGGGATGCCGGCTTCGGCGACGGTGGGCACTTCCGGCGCGCCCTTGGCGCGGGTCGATTCGATCACCGCCAGGGCGCGCACCTTGCCGCTGGCAACGTATTGCTTGATGTTGGAGTAGATCAGGATGCCCACCGGCACTTGGCCGCCGACCACGTCGGTCAGCGCGGGCGCGCCGCCCTTGTAGGGTACGTGGGTCATGTCCAGGCCGGCGACGTGGTTCAGCAGTTCGCCGCCCAGGTGCTGCGAAGTACCGGCGCCCGAGGTGGCGAAGGACACCTTGCCGGGGTTCTTTTTCACGTAGGCGATCAGGTCCTTGAGCGACATGATGCCGGTGGCGGCGTTGACGAACAG
>DATAZV010000114.1:0-11513 GCA_036271855.1 Burkholderiales bacterium | reverse complement strand
CCGGGCGCCCGATGCTGCGCACCACACGGCAATGCATGGCGTGCGGCTTGAGCGAGGGGTCGACCGCGTCGATGGCGGCGCGCAAACCTGCGCTCTCGGGGTCTCGCGTGAAGCCCTTGAAGGCGGCCTCGTCGCGCCATTGCGCGTAGTTGATCACGTGGCGCCCGTCGTGGCTGGCGTGAAAGGTGGAGGAGATATAGCCCGGCCGATGGCGCACCCATCGCTCCACCTCGGCCACGATGGCGGCGATCAGCGCTTCCTGCTGTTCGGGCGCGACATCGAAGCGCACGATCTGGGTAAAGGTGCTGTCTTCGCGGATGGTGGCCATGCTTCGCCTCAGCCCGGCTTCTTGGGAATCTGCAGGCCCTTTTGCACCGCCGGGCGCGCCAGGTATTGCGCCAGCACGCGCTTGACGTTGGCGAATTTGTCGGTGCCGATCAGCGGCGCGGTCTCCGGTGAACTCGTCATGGCGTTGACCCAGTTCCAGGTGGCGATGTCGGCGATGCCGTAGTCGCCCATGATCCAGTCGCGCCCGGCCATGTGCGCATCGAGCACGCCGAACAGGCGCCGCGCTTCGTCGACATAGCGGTCGCGCGGGCGCTTGTCTTCGAAGTCCTTGCCGCCCATTTTTACAAAGAAGCCGACCTGGCCGAACATCGGGCCGATGTGGCCGACCTGGAAAAACAGCCATTGCAGGGTCTCGTAGCGCAGCGCCGGGTCGCGGCTCAGGAACTTGCCCGACTTCTCCGCCAGGTAGATCAGGATGGCGCCGGACTCCCACAGCGGCAGCGGCTTGCCGCCGGGGCCGTTGGGGTCGATGATCGCGGGGATCTTGTTGTTCGGATTGAGCGAGAGGAATGCGGCGGAGGTCTGGTCGTGCGCGCCGAAATCGACCAGGTGCGGTTCGTAGGCGAGGCCGGTTTCCTCCAGCATGATTGAGGCCTTCACGCCGTTGGGCGTGTTCAGCGAATAAAGCTGGATGCGGTCCGGGTGCTGCGCCGGCCATTTGCGGGAAATGGGAAAAGCGGAGAGATCGGTCATGGTGTCGGATGTATGGAGTTGAACAGGCCGCCACGAAGCCGCGAGGCAATCGCGGCGGCGCCTGCCATGAAACAAGCAATCCGGGAGCCCCGCAACCGGCGGAAATATCGCGCGTCAAGGAGTAGAACTTACGCACGGCCTGTATCTTCGGCGCGCTTTTTTGCGGGCGCGCCCTTGCGCTGCATCCGGGTGGGCAATGTTGTACGCCGCACGTGTATATTTGCGCAGGTTGCCGAAAAAAGCCAATCCAGCTTCCTTAAAACAAAATGAAAAAAGCCCTCTCGACCAGTCTTCTTTGCTTCGCCCTCTCGTTCGCCGCCGTACCCGCCTTCGCGCAGTCCTGCACCGCGGTGCAAAAGCCCGACAGCGTGGAGAAGTCTCTCGCCGTCACCGCCACCTCGCTGGCGGTGGAAGTCGATACCGACAACGACCGCAGCGCCATCACCCTGGGCAATGTCAGGAACAATTCCGCCACCTGCTTTCGCGACATCATGGTGGAAGTGAAATACTTCAATGCCAGGGGCGAGAACATCGACACCTACACCCAGACCATCACGCGCTTTTACTCGCCGCCCGGTAGCGACATCGGTTTTCGCGTCTGGGACCGCGCGCTGCGGGGGCGCGACGCCTACGCCTCGCAGACCCTGCGCGTGGTGTCGGCGCGCCCGCTGGTTCTGGAGAAGGACGAAGCCGCGCAGCCCGCCCGCCCGTTGTGGGTCACTCTGCTGCTCAGCTGGCTGCCGATGCTGATATTGATCGGCGTATTGGTGTTGTACATCTGGTGGTTCACCCGCAAAGGTTCCATCCAGCAGCGGCAACTGGCCGCCCTCGAAGCGCAGTGCCGCCTGCTGGAGCGCCAGGTGACCGCCGTCGAGGCGCTGGCGCAGCGCACGCCGCAACCTTAGGCCGGGCGCCTCGACTCCAGATGGCCACCTGCCCGGGCTGCGCCGCCCCCCTCGCCTGGGACGCGCGCGAATGCATGGCGTGCAAGGCGCTTTTCGGCGAGAGCGACTGGCAGCCGATCGCGGAAACCGATACCGAAAAAAAGCGCGTGCAGGCGGTCAGGCGGGTGCGCGAAGAAGGGCAGCGCGCCGAGACCTTGCGCAGCGGGCAGTTGCGCATCTACCGCGGCCGGCGCAGCGTGAAAATCCAGATGCGCGGCTTCAGCGCCATCTTCTACGGTGCCCTCGCCCTCGGCGCGGTGGCGCTTGCGGTGGTGGGCTGGGGGCTCACCAAGGTGCACGACCTCTACACCGTCGGCCGCGGCCTGCTGGAACTCCTCGCCTTCCTGGCGCTGCTTGGCAGCACGGTCGGCTATTTCGCGCCGATCACCCTGTTCCCCTCCGGGCGCCTGGTGCGCCGCGCCGGCCTGTGGCGCAAGGGCATCGAACTCGGCACCCCGCTGCGCATCGACATCACGCCCGTGGGAGAGGGCGGGACGGCCTGGGAAGTCGCCGCCAGCGGGCCGCAGGGGCGTGAAGTCGTGGCTTACGGCACCGAGCTCACGGCGCTCAGCTGGCAGCACGAGATCGGCAGTCTGCTGGCGCAGCCGGAAGAAGGGCAGCCGACCTGAATCAATCGGGGTCAGTGTCATTTCCGGCGCGGCGGCCTCGCGCCGTGTGCTAGGATTTCCGCATTCGCATCCATCAGCAGAATGACCAACGGGGCGCAGGCCGCATGGAACAAAACTTTTTCACCCCGCCGTCGGCGGAGCTGGCCGAAGCGCCCGAGGCGCCGCTGTCGCTGCGCAGCCGGCTCTTGCGTATCGGCCTGGTGCTGCTGGCGCTGGGCATCGCCGCGCTGATTTTCCTGCCTTCGTATGCGGACTACACGCCGCGCGCGCGGGTCTCCGAGGGCATACTCGCCGCCTCCGGCCTGAAGCAGGCCATCACCGAACGCCTGCAATCGGGCACCGCGCCGGAGAAGGCCGGCGCCGGCCTCACGCTGCCGCGGCAGGGCGTCGTCAAGGGCGGCAGCGTGGCCGAGAACGGCTCGATCTACGTCGTGCTCGAAGACCCGCCCGCCGTCATCACCATGCGCATCCTGAGCATCGACGCGGCAACCCATGAGCCGAAGTGGGAATGCATCGGCTGGCCCGCCAAGCACATGCCGGCTTCGTGCCGGGCGCCGCAGTAGGGGCGCTGCCGCCTGCGCGCGAGGCCGGCGCGCCGCCGCCAAGCTACATCGGCAACACAAACGAAAACGTCGCGCCCTGCTCCACCGCGCCTTCGGCGCCGATGTGCCCGCCCATGCGCTCGGTGATGCGCTTGACGATGGCCAGGCCGATGCCGGTGCCCTTGAAGTCGCTTTCGTGGTGCAGGCGGCTGAACAGCTTGAACAGTTTGTCGGCGAAGGCCATGTCGAAGCCGGTGCCGTTGTCGGCGACGAAGTAGGCGCCGTCGGCGAAGCCGATGCGGATTTGCGGCACTTCGCGGCGGGCGCTGAACTTCAGCGCATTGGCGATCAGGTTGAGCCAGATCTGCCGCGTCAGCACGCGGTCGCCCAGGCAGGGCGGCAGCGCGCCGATCTCGAAGCGCGCGCGCTCGACTTTCAGTTCGGTGTCGGCGCCGAGTTCGGCGATCACCGAGTCGACTTCGGCGCGCATCTCGATGCGTTCGCGCTCCAGCACCTTGGTGGAGTAGCGCGAGAGGTCGAGCAAATCGTTGAGCAGATCGGCCATGCGCCGCGCGCTGGCGCGCACCCGCGCGATCAGCCCGCCGGCGTCACTCGCCGGGTCCACGGCGAGCGACTCCTGCAGCAATGCGGCGTAGCTGTCGACGGCGCGGATCGGCGCGCGCAGGTCGTGCGAGACCGAATACATGAAGGCCTCCAGCTCGGCGTTGGTCTCTTCCAGGCGCGCGTTGCTGGCCGAGAGGTTGCCGGCCAGGCGCTGCAGCTCGGCATTGCTGGCGAGCTGGCTGCGCGAGAGCAGGTCGAGCTGCTCGTTGAGGGCGCGGTCTTTCAGCGCCTGCTCTTCCAGGATGGCGACGCGCTTTTCGCGCTCCGCCTGCAGCTCGCCCTGGCGCCGGCCGATCCAGCTGACGATCGCCACGCCGCCGGTGAAAAACGCCAGCATCAGCACGTAGGTGGGCCAGGCGAAGGCCCACCACGCCGCCACCAGGGTGCTTTCGAGGTTGGCGACGAAAAAGCTCAAGGGGTAATGGCGCAGGCGCTGGAACGACACCATGGTGGGCATGCCGGTGACCCCGCTGGTGGCGCGCACGGTGCCCGCTTGCTGGCCGTTGTGGGCGCGCAGGTATTCGCCGATCACCCCGGGGGCGGGGCGGGTGTAGAGCTTTTCCAGCGTCATGCTGGCCACCCGCGGGTAGCGCGCGATGATCCAGCTGTCGTCGCGCACGATGCCCATGCCGGCGCCCTCCGGCAGCGGCGCGTCTTTCCAGAACTCGTGGGTGCGTTCCAGCGAAAGGCCGCCGGCGATGGTGTAGAGCAGCTTGCCTTGCGCGTCGCGCACCGCGAAGCGCAGCGGCGTCGACCAGCGATGGCTGATCGGCCCCTTGAAAGGGCGGCTGACGGCCATTTGCGCGCCGCCGGCCAGCTCTTCCATCGCCAGCACATAGCTGGGCTCGCGGCTGATGTTCGAGCGCAGGGCCGCCGCGGCCCCGCTGGTGCTGATCACCGAGTCGCCCTCGAGCCGGTTGATGACGATGATTTCAAACTCCGGGTAGCGCAGCCTGAAGCGCGCCAGCGTCTCGGCCGCGCCGGGTGCGGCCGCCACCTGCGGCTGCGCGCCCAGCCCCTGCGCCTGCAGCTCGCGCGCCAGCTCGCCGAAGGCCTTTTCCATCATCACGAAATACGTGTCCACCCCCTGCGCGCCCATCACCGCCTGGGTCTGCAACTGCAGCTCGAAGCGCTTGACCACGCTGTCCCAGGAGATCAGCGTGAAGGCGCCGGCGATCAGCACCAGCAGGGCCGAAGCCATGATGTACGCCCGCAGGCGCTGGCGCCGGTTGGCAAGCGCGCCGCCGGTCAGGAGGGTGGGCATCGGGAAAGGCTTGTAGTTGTAATGGGCGAGTTGCCCATATTAACCAGATTTGCGGCCCCGCCATGCGGCGATAAACGGGGGTGGAGCCTGGCTCTTCCGTGGCCGGCTTGCCGCGCGAGTGGCTGGAGCAGCGCATGAGCGCGCAAGCGTTTTCCGCGCCGGAGATTTCTTCCCCCGGCGCGGCGAACGACGTTCGCCCAGCCCGGGCGGGTGTTCGCGCGCATCTGCCGGCTGCCTATGCGGGAGGCGAACCCTGGGCTGCGCAAGGTCCGCGAATCAAACGGCGGGCAGAGTACGCCGATGATTCGGCCATCGCGCGCCTTGCCGCCCCGCTACTGCGCCACGTAGGCGCGGGCCCGCACCACCTCCGGGCGCAGCGGCTCGGCATTCGGCGTCTGCGCCACCAGCTTGGCGTAGTAGGTTTTCGCCTTGTCGCGCTGGCCCAGGGCCTCGGCGGCATGCGCCGCGCCGTTGTAGGCGCGCAGGCGGTTCGGCTCGCGCAATTGCGAGGTCTCGTATTCCTGCAGTGCCTGCGCCGGCTGGCCGGCCTGCATCAGCATGTCGCCCAGCAGCTCGCGCGCCGGCAGCACGCGGCCGGGGGTGACGATGGATTTTTCGTTCTTGTCTTCGATGTCGGCGGCGGCGCGCATCAGGGCGATGCCTTCGCCGCGGTTGCCGCGCGCGAACGCGATCCAGCCGGCGGCGGCGCGCTGCTGCACCTCCACCTCGGTGGCCCAGTAGGCGTTCTTCGCCTCGATCAGTTTCTGGTGGCGCAGCGCCAGCTCGGCGGCGTTGGCCTCGGCGGCGGCCACATCGCCGCTGCGCGCCGCGCCGATGGTGCGGGCAAACAGGGTGATGCCCTCGGCGTAGGGCAGCTTGCCCGGCGGCATCGCCAGTTGCGCGGCGCCGCTCCAGTCGCCGCGCTCCAGCGCGTAGCGCGCCGGCATGGCGGCGGTGGCGTACCAGGTGGCGGGCGGCACCGGCGCGGCCACCGTCACCTTCATCACCTCCTGCATCGCGCTCAAGGCGGCCTCGTCGCGGCCCACCTGCAGGTAGCCGTACACCGCGTAGTCGCTGGCGTGGTAGGCCTCGGCGAATTCGTTGCCGCGCAGCGCGGCGGCATAGGCGCGGCGGTTGGTGGCGGCCGACTCTTCCCAGGCGCCGACGCGGGTGAAGATGTGCGAAGGCATGTGCAGCGCGTGCGGCGCGTCCGGCGCCAGGGTGGCGTACAGGCGCGCCGCCTTCAGGCCCTGCTGCGCCAGCGGCGGCGCGTCGTAGGAGTGGATCAGGTAATGCGCCACGCCGGGGTGGCGCGGATATTTGGCGAACTGTTTTTCCAGGATCGCGGCGGCCTTCGAATAGGCGGCGTAGGTCTGGTCATCCGCCCGCTGGGTGCAGGCGATGTACAGCGCGCTGAAGATTTGCGCTTCATCGTCGGTGGGGTAGCGCGCCGCCAGCGCCTCGTAGGCCTTCGAGCGGGCGTCCTGGCGTGCGCGCTCGGGCTTGGCAGCCCAGTCCTGGTAATACGCGGCGAGCGCCTCGATGTAGTCGCGCTCGCGCTGCGTTTTCGCGCCGATGCCGCGCGCCTGCGCCAGCAGCGCCTGCGCGCGCTCGGCGTTTTTCGGCGGCGGGCCGTTGCCGTTGAGCGGGTTGAGCATCAGCAGCGAAGCGATGCCCCAGTCGGCGATCGCGCAGCCGGGGTCGGCGGCCAGCGCATCGCTGAACGCCTTTTCGCCGGCGCTGTACCAGAACGAATGCAGCATCGCCATGCCGCGCCCGAGGTCGGCCTGCGCCGCCTTGCTGCAGGAATTGGCGAAGTGCACCTTGCCGACCTGGTCGGGCGCGTGGCCGGCGTGCGCGTCCTGGGCCAGCGCGGTGCCGGCGACGCAGAGGGATGCAACGAGCGATGCAAAGGCACACGCGGTCACACGCGAGCGATGGGACATGGGGCAACTCCTTTTTTGACTTCTTGTATTGAGTGATCTGCCGCGAATGCGCCGGCGCAATTCGCCCGCGCGGTTCGCTGATTCCGCGGCCAATGTAGCACGCGGAATTTTCGCGGTATACAGGAATGTTGGGCGCCGCCGCCGATGGTGCGCGCGGGGGGGCGTGCGCCGGCGCAGCGGCGTGCCGCACGCATGGCCGCGCGCCCGGCTTGGCCGCGGCGGCGCCGGCCGCGCGGTCCCTGCTCAGTCGACGTGAATGTTGTTGCTGCGGATCACCGGCTCCCACACCTTTGCATCGGCGGCGATGCGCTCGGCCAGCGCCGCCGGCGTGCTCGGGGCGGCGACCATGCCGGAGTCGGCATAGGCGGCCACCAGTTGCGGGCGCGTCAGCGCCGCGCGCAGGTTCTGCGCGGTGGCTTCGACGGTGGCCGCGCTGACGCGTGACGACATGAAAAAGGCGAACCAGTCGCTCACCACCAGGCTGGGGTAGCCTTGCTCGACTAGCGTCGGAACCTCCGGCAGGTAGGCGCTGCGGCGCGCGCCGGCGGTGGCGAGCACGCGCAGCTTGCCGGCCGCCTGTTGCTGGCGCAGCAACCCTTCGGGCAGCACCACGGCGGCGATCTGCCCGCCGATCAGCGCGGCCACCGCCGGCGGGCCGCCGGGGTAGGCGATGTGTTGCCAGGGGGCGTCGGCGCCACGAAACAGCATCGCCGCCAGCAGGTGCGGCGGGGTGCCGATGCCGGGCGAGCCGACGTTGGCCTGCGCCGGGTTGCGGCGCATCCACTCGGCCAGCTCGCGCACGTTGCCCACGCCGGCGGGCACGGTGGGGCCGACGGCCAGGCCGAGGGTGACTTCGGCGGCCAGCGAGACCGGCTTCAGGTCCGCCGCCGGGTCGTAGCCCAGCTTGCTGTAGAGGTAGGGAAAGGCGGAGGCGGCGGTGCCCTGCGCCAGCAGCAGCATCGAGCCGTCGGCCGGGCCGGCCTTGAGCGCGCCCACCGCTATCTGCCCGGCGGCGCCGGGGCGGTTGTCCACCAGCGCGTGCTGCGGGTAGGCGCCGGCCAGATTGTCGGCGGCCAGGCGCGCCACCAGGTCGGGAATGCTGCCGGCGGGAAAGCCCACCAGCACGCGCAACTGCTCGACGCCGGCGGCGGCGGCGAAGGCGCGCGGCACGGCGCCGGCGGCGCCGAGCGCAAGCGCGAGGCCGGCGCGCTGCATGAAGGTACGGCGTGAGGCGGATGCGGCTGTCATGGAAATTCTCCCTGTTGTTCTTGAATTGCGCCGGATCAATCGCGCCGGCACATTGGGCCATGCCGGCCGGCCCCGCGGCAAGATGCGTGATGCAGCATAGTGATGCATAATCGGCATCATCTTGCGGAGGACCGATGCGCCTGCAACGGATCGAGCAATTCATCGCGGTGGCCGAGGCCGGCAGCATCCGCGGCGCCGCGCGCACGCTGGCGATGTCGCAGCCGGCGCTGACGCGCGCGCTGCAGCAGCTGGAGGCGGAGCTGGGCGTGCAACTGATGCAGCGCGGCGTGCGCGGTATTTTGCTGACGCCGGCGGGCAGCGCCTTCCTGGCGCGCGCGCGGGTGGCGAGCTCGGAAATCGGCAAGGCCTTCGACGAGGCGCGGCGCAGCAACGAAAACGCCAGCGGCCTGGTCACCTGCGGCCTCTCCCCGGTGGCGGCCAGCCTGCTGCTGCCGGAGATGGCGGTCAAGCTGCAGGCGCAGCGCGCCGGCGCGCGCCTGCGCGTGATGGAGATGCCGCCTTCGGCGCTGCTGCCGCAGGTGCGCGACGGCGCCGTCGAACTGGCGGTGACCCAGCGCACCCGCGCCGGCCTGGACGCCGGCCTGCGTTATCGCCCGCTGTTCGAAATCCAGTTGCGGGTGGCGGCGCGCCGCGGCCACCCGCTGGCCGGCATGCGCGAACTGGCGGAGTTGGCCGGCGCGCAATGGCTGGCGCAGACCGCGCCCGGCATTCCCGACGACATCACCACCCAGTCTTTCCTGGCCATCGGCCTGCCGGCGCCGCTGCCGGCGGTGCACTGGGGCTCTTTCATGCCCAGCGTGTTCGACCTGGTGGCCGCCAGCGACATGCTCATCACCCTGACGCCGCCGCTGCTGCGCAGCCTGGTCGCCGCCGGCAAGCTGATCGAGATACCCCTGACCCAGCCGCTGGTGCCGCTGCGCGTCGGCCTCTACAACCGCAGCGACTCGCAGCCCACCGCCAACGCCCGCGCCACCGCGCAGATCATCACCGCCATCGCGCGGCGCTACGCGGCTTCAGGGGAGTTGCGCGACACCACGCCGCTGGCAGCGCCGGCTGAGCGGCGCAGGAGCGCAAGGGGGCGCTGAAGCAGCAGCAAAAACGGCCACGGCCGGCGCATGCCGGCGCGCGACTTCACCGCACCTGCCTAGGCAAAACCGGAAAGGTCCTGCCCTTCCTGCGCCTTCAGCACCGCCATGCGCTGCGAAGCGGAGAGCTTCATCGAACGCGCCTGGTTGAATTGCTCGCGGTGCTCGGCGGGCGAGGGAAAGTCGCGCGGGTCGCGCGCCAGGGTGGTGGCGATTTCCGCTTCAGCCTTTTCAAAGTCGGCGCGGATCGCGGCCAGTTTCTCATCGGTGCTGGGGGTCATGCGGTCTCCTTGCGGCGTCGATGCCGGCGATGAGTGAGAGATCGAAAATCCATGGAGCGCTTCTGCGGCATGCCGGTGGCGGATACGCCCCGGGCGGATTGCCAATGCCGGTAAATAGATTACCAAAACAGTGGCCGGAAAACTGTATACACCGCGCTAATCCGCAGAAAAATTGCGTGCCGCTGGATCAGTGTCCGCTAATTTTCCCGCCGGTGTCGCCAAAACAGGCAGAGTTGTGTGCGCTCACGTACGTAACGGCAGCAGCGCGCCGATGGTGATGAACACGCCGCCGCAAGCGCGGTTGAAGCCGCGCCCCACCCGCGCCAGCCAGGCGCTCAGGCGTTGCGCCACGCTGGCGATGAACAGCTCGGTGAAAAACTCGATGACGGCGAAAGTCCCCGCCATGATGCAGAACTGCAGCGCGATGCTGCGCGACGGGTCGATGAACTGCGGCAGGAAGGCGGCGAAAAACAAAATGCCTTTCGGGTTGGTCATGGCAGAGAGCGCGCCCTGGCCGAACAGCGACCAGCCGCTGCGCTCGGAGCGTGCCTGGGTGAAGTCGATGCCGATAGCCGGCGCGCGCCACACCTGCACCCCCAGCCAGACGAGATACGCGCCGCCCACCCATTTGAGCACCGTCAGCCACACCAGCGAAGCCTTCAGCAGCGCGCCGATGCCGAACATCGACAGCGCGATGATGGTGATAAAGCCCACCGAGCCGCCCGCCACCGTAAACAGCGTCTTGCGCCGCCCGTGCAGCGCGCCGTGCGTCAGCGCCAGCAGGCCGTTGGGGCCGGGCGAGAGCGACAGGCCGGTGGCGGCGAGGAGGTAGATCAGCCAGGTGTGGAGGTCCATGCGCGCGCGAGGCGGAAAGTAGGGAAGATGAGAGTGCAAGCATACCCGCGAACGCCGCAAGCCGGCGCGTTCGCGGCCGCTTCACGCGCGCGGGTTTGCCCGGGCCGCCGCGCTCGTGGTTGCGCGCATTGATTCGCTCATTGTCGTGCTCATTTTCGTTTTATCCACGCCGCCGCCGCGTCCAGCATCTCCGCCATCACCCGCGCATCATTGCTGCCCGAGCGCACCGGCACGTGGAACGAATGGTCGGCGTGCTCGAACACGCGCAAGGTGGCGCGGCGTCCCAGCGCCTTCACCACCGGGCGCAGCAACTCCAGCTCCGCCAGCTTGTCGCGGCTGCCCTGCAGGAACAGCAGCGGCACCTTCACCTGCGCCAGATGCTCAGCTCGCGTGATAGCGGGTTTGCCGGCCGGGTGTAGCGGAAAGCCGAAGAACACCAGGCCGCGCACCTGCGGCAGCGGCGCCGCCGCCTGCGCCTGCGAAGTCATGCGCGCGCCGAACGACTTGCCGCCGGCGAATAGGGGCAGACCCGGCAGCTTCGCCGTCGCTGCAGTCACCGCCGCGCGCACCGCCGCGTGCGCCAGCGCGGGGGCATCCGGCCGCTTCGAGCCGCGCTCCATGTAGGCGAACTGGTAGCGCAGCGTCGCCACCCCGCGCTCGCGCAGGCCGGCGGCCACCGCGGCCATGAAGGGATGCGCCATCCCCGCGCCGGCGCCGTGGGCCATGACGAAACAGGCGGCGGGATGCGGCGGGGTGTCGAGGAGGGCGGAGACGTGGGTGTCGGGGGCGAGGGTGAGGCGCAGGGGGTGGGATTTCATCGATGTAACCACACAGGCCAAGGCAGTGCGGCCTACACTGCCAACGCTTCAATGATGGGACATCCGGCTTTCGTACCAGGCTTGCGGCAAGCCCTTATCAAAAGCGCCAGGGAATCGCGCATCGCGGCTAAATCTGCAATCTTTCCTTCGAGTTGCGCAAGCTTGCGCTCGGCAGCCTCTCGTGTTTCTCCGCAATGCCGGCTGTTGCTCAATTC
>DATAZV010000113.1:0-10850 GCA_036271855.1 Burkholderiales bacterium | reverse complement strand
TGACGTGCGACACCAGCAGGGTGTAGCCGTCGGCGGGCGCCTTGGCCACCACGTTGGCGGCGATGGTGCCGGTGGCGCCGGGACGGTTTTCGATCACCATCTGCTGGCCCAGCGCGTCGCTCACCTTTTGCCCGACCACTCGCGCCACCACGTCGGTGCCCCCACCCGGCGGGAAGCCGACGATCAGGCGGATCGGATGATTCGGATACGCCTGCGCCTGCGCGGCGCCGGCGCAGATCAAACCGCATGACAGCATTCCCGCCAATACCCACTGCCTGGTCGCGAACTTCATTGTCTGCCCCTTTATAGTTGATTGGCCGGGCCGCTATGCGGCCTACGGACGCCAGCCTGGCGCGCATTCTAGCAGCCCACGGCGCCGATTTATGCCGTTGGCGTGCACGGATGCAGCCCATCAATATATCCCGCCGCGCTGCTGCAAATGGTCAGTAACTGCCGGCGCGGCGCCTCGCCCGGCCGCGCCAGGCCGAAGTGCACCCAGCGGCCGAACTCGTGGATGATCTGGTCGTAGGCGATTGAACTGGCGGCGATGGCGCGCGCCACCTCCAGCGGCGCGCCGAAACCGGGGCAGTCGAAGTCGGCCGCCAGCCCGAGCGCATGCAGCGAGCGCGGCACCCCGCCCACGGCCGCATTGAGCGCGGGCGAGCGGTAGCCGCTGCTGACTTCCAGCGGCGCGCCCAGCAGCGCCTGCACCTGCTCCAGCGCGGCGGCCAGCAGGCGCAGGTGCGGCAGATGCTCGGGCAAGGGCTGGTTCGACAGGCCGCGCTCGCGCGCGGTGTCGGAGCGGGTCAGGCGCGCCAGATCGAAGTTGGGCGACAATTGCGGATTGAGCGTGTTCGATGGATGGTGCGCGTCAGTCATGGCGCGTAAGTGTACCGAACCCTGCTTGCCCCAAGCCTGTTCCCCGATGCAGCCCTCCCGCCTTCCCCGCCCCGCCCGCGCCACCCTCTGGCTGTTCGACCTCGACGACACCCTGCACCAGGCGACCCCGGTGATTTTCGAGCGGATGAACCGCTCGATGACCGAGTACGTGATGCGCCACGTCGGCCTGGACGAGACCGCCGCCAACGACCTGCGGCGCGAATACTGGCTGCGCTACGGCGCCACCCTGCTGGGCCTGATGCGCCGCCACGGCACCGACCCGGCGCACTTCCTGGCCGAGACCCACCAGTTCCCCGACATGGCGCGCATCGTCGACTACGACCACCGGGTGCGCCTGCTGCTCAAGCACCTGCCCGGGCGCAAGGTGCTGGTGTCGAACGCGCCGCGCCACTATGTCAACGCGGTGCTGGCCAGCATGGGCGTGGCCGGGCACCTGCACGGCATCGAGACCATCGAGTCGATGCGTTTCGTGCCCAAGCCGGCGCGCTCTTCGCTGGCGCGCCTGCTGCGGCGCCACGGCGCCGGCAACCGCGGCGCCGGCCAGCGCCACCGCGTGGTGATGGTCGAGGACAACCTGGAGAACCTGAAAAGCGCCAAGCGCCTGGGCCTCACCACGGTGTGGATTTCGCGCGCCTCCCACAAGCCGGCCTTCGTCGATTTCCGCTTCCGCTCGGTGCTGCAACTGGCGCGGCAGCCCTTCGGCCGCGCGGTCTAGCGGCAGCCGCATTGCGCCGCCCAAACGCATTAGGGTTCCCCTGATATGAGCCGAGCGCCGGCTGGGTTAAACTTGCACGCCATTTTTTAGCCTCGCACTCCCATAAAGAGACAAAGGACCATCATCATGATGCACCGCCGCACTTTTGCCGCCAGCCTCGCCACTGCCACCGCCTTGCTGGCCGCGCCCACCCTGGCACAGGCCCAGGCCTACCCGAGCCATCCGGTCCGCCTGATCGTGCCCTTCGCCGCCGGCGGCACCACCGACATCGTCGCGCGCATCGTCGGCGACAAGCTGGGCCGCGAACTGGGCCAGCCGGTGATCATCGAAAACCGCGGCGGCGGCGGCGGCATGATCGGCGCCGACGTCGTCGCCAAATCGGCGCCCGACGGCTACATCCTCGGCGTCGCCACCGTCTCGACCCTGGCCACCATCCCCGCCACCACGGCAAAAATGCCCTACGACGCGGGCAAGGATTTCAGCCTGATCGTCAACCTGGTAACCGTACCCAACGTGATGACCGTCAACCCCAAGGTGCCGGCGCAGAACATGAAGGAGTTCATCGCCCTGCTGAAAAAGAACCCGGGCAAGTTCTCCTACGCCTCCTCCGGCACCGGCGGCATTTCGCATCTCGACGGTGAACTGTTCAAGGTGCTGACCGGCACCTACATGGTCCACATCCCCTACAAGGGCTCCGGCCCGGCGCTCAACGACACCATTGCCGGCCAGGTCGAAGTCGAGTTCGACAACCTGCCTTCTTCCCTGCCCTTCATCAAGGCCGGCAAGCTGCGCGCCCTCGGCCTGCAGTCCGACAAGCGGGTGGACAGCCTGCCCGACCTGCCCACCTTCGCCGAACTCGGCCTGAAGGAAGCCAACAACATGGCCTGGTACGGCCTGGTCGGCCCCGCCGGCCTGCCGAAAGACATCGTCGCCAAGGTCAACGCCGCCGCCAACGCCACGCTGAAGGATGCAGACGTCAAGCGCCACCTGGCCGAAGGCGGTTCGCTGCCGGACGGCGGCACGCCCGAGCACTTCACCCAGGTCGCAGCCCGCGAACTGGCACTGCGCAAGGACATTGTCAAGAAACAAAACATCAAGATCGAGTAAGCGGCCAGGCGCGCCGGCCACCGACTACGCCCGGCCCAGCCGGGCGTTGTTATTTACGAAACGCCCGGTGAGCCGGGCGTTGTTACTCACGAACGCCCGGCTCACCGGGCGTTGTCATTTGTGCGCAGCGCGGGCGTGGCTGGCGATGCTGCCGGCCAGGCGCGGCAGCAGCGCATCCGGCAAGTCGTGTCCCATGCCCTCGATCAACTCCAGCTTCGCCCCCGCGATGTGTTGCGCCAGGTCGATGCCGTTGGCCACCGGCACCAGCGGGTCGGCGCGGCCGTGGAGCACCAGGGTGGGTGCGACGATGTCCTTCAGCAGCGGGGTGCGATCGGGGGCGGCGGCCACCGCCAGCAGTTGCCGGCCGATGCCGCGCGGGTGGTTCGAGCGCGTCAGCGACAGCGCAATGCGCTCGCGCACCAGCGCCTCTTCGGTGGGAAAGCCGGGGCTGGCGATGACCTGGTGGATCGCGCTGCCATGGTCGATCACCGATTCGATCCGGTTCGGATTGGCGGGCGCCGAGAGCAGCGCCAGGCGCGCCTTCAGCGTCGGCCCGGGCAGGCGGCGCGCGCCGCTGGTGGTCATGATCAGCGACAGGCTCGCCACCCGCGCGGCGTGCCTGGCGGCGATCAATTGCGCGATCATCCCGCCCATCGAGGCGCCGACGATGTGGGCGCGCGCGATGCCCAGCGCGTCGAGCATGCCGACCGTGTCTTCGGCCATGTCATCCAGCGTATAGGGCGCGTTGACCGGGAGATGAAAGGCGTGGCGCAGGGCGCCGCTGACCAGGTCGGCCGAGCCCCAGTCGTCGAACTTGGTTGAGAGACCGATGTCGCGGTTGTCGAAGCGGATCACCCGGAAGCCGGCGTCCGACAGCAGATCGACGAACTCGTCCGGCCAGCCCAGCAACTGCATGCCCAGGCCCATGATCAGCACCATCGGCGACCCGTCGGCGGGCCCCTGTTCTTCGACTTCCAGCTCGATGCCGTTGCTGCGCACTTTCATTTCGGGTCTTTCGCTTTGCCGCCGGGAAAGCCGCGGGCCTTGGGTCACACCGGTGTCATCACCGCGTCATCGGGCTGCCGGTTTCCATGCTGCAAACTCTTGGAGGCGAATCGTACAAACGGATCAATCGGGCTTGTTTTGCACAGATTGCGACAGCATCTGTTGTCATAAGTGCAGTGTACATGTTGATATACGGGATCAGCAGCACGGCTTAAGCCCTTGCGAACTTTGGCTTTTGTTGTTGGAAACTGGCACAATAGGCACTGAAGTTTGGCAAAACCGCGCCGCAGCCCGCCAATAGCGGGTTTCGGTTGCGCCGGACAGGTTCAATTTGTTCTCCTGTCCTCCGCATCGCGGCGCCCTGCGTTATACGGTAATCCTTCCCTAGGAGGCTTTCGTGGTGCAGATTCTCAAACTCACGGGCAACGGCATCCCGCAAGGGTGGCTGACGCTGGAAGAGGCGGTGCTGCACTATGCCGCCGGTGAAGTCATCTGGGAACTCGGCACCGAGATCGCCACCCTGCACGGCGGCAACAACGCCGTCTCCGGCCTGCGCTCGCAGATCACCGTCAATTCGATCATCGGCGTTGCCGGCTTCGGCAAGGTCAATCCGTTCGACGTGGTTCCGCTCTTGACCAACGACAAGCTGTTCCGCCGCGACAAGAACGTGTGCGGCTACTGCGGCGACCACCTGCACGCCAGCGACCTCGAGCGCGAGCACGTCGTGCCGCTGTCGCGCAACGGCCGCGACACCTGGATGAACGTGGTCTCCGCCTGCCGCCCCTGCAACCAGCGCAAGGGCAACCGCCTGCCGCACGAGATCAACATGCCGCTGATCTACGCGCCGTATACGCCCAGCCTGTGGGAAGACATGATCCTGCGCAACCGCCGCATCCTCGCCGACCAGATGGAATTCCTCGCCGCCAATCTCCCGCGCGGCTCCCGCCTCTCCGATCTGGCCTGATCGGGCTTTAACAAGCGTCAGCGCGGTCGGCACCAGCCCGACCCGCGGGTTGCATCTCCGCTGCCCCATCACCGCTCCGGCAACTCGCGCGCCGCCTTTTCGTAGCAGTTCGTCCAAAAAATCATCCGGCTCTGCCGGTGATTTTTTGCAGTCCATCGAACAAAAGTAGGGGTTTACTTTTGTTCGGCTAGGAGAGCGTATCCGCGCCTTGCCTTGCTCGACGTCTCCTCGGTCAGGCCGACGTCGCGCATCAGCATGGCGGCGACCCGGCGCAATTCCTTGATGTGGCCGTGCTTGAGTTCGATCTCGACCTCGCTGACCGGCTCGCGGTGGCCGTTGGCGACGATCTCGCCGCGGTCCAGCACCACTTCCGAGCGGAACATCGGCTGGGTGCGCGGAAACGGGCGCAGCATCCATTGCAGGCGCTGGAAATCGACGCGGAATTGCGGCACCAGCGAACTCTCCAGGCCGTGCTTGCGCAGCGCCTCGATCACCAGGTCGGCGTCGCTGCCCTTGAACAGCTCCAGTTCCAGCGCCTCGCCCTTGACCGGCATCTCCCATTCCTTGCGGCTGGAGAGGCCGCCCTGGCGCTTGCCCGGCGCCTTCAGGGTCTGCACCCAGGTGTTGTCGATGCGCCGCAGGCGCAGCGCCACCTTGGACTGGCGCAGCAGCAGGTCGGGGGTGTCGTAGTAGATGTTGATCATCCGGTGCCGCTCGGGGCGGGCATGGCCGTCGAGGGCATGCAGCATCGGATGTTCGAGAAATGCCTCCACCTTGTTGCGCGGGCATTTGAGCTTGATTTCGACTTCCTGATGCGATTCGATCATTGCGTACAATACTTGTGCCGGGTGGAGCAAGCGCTCCGACCCCCGATTCCAAGCTCGAATTGTGCCTGAAATGAACGCTCCTGCCGAAATTTCCGCCTCCACCCTCGCTTCTTCCGGCGATTCCGCCGGTTTGGCCGATTCCGCGGCCCGCGCCCTGTACGCGCGCGACGGCGCCCCCCACCAGCACGCCCGTGAGGGCGTGCATGGCCTGCAGGGCTCGAAAATCCGCGAAGTGGCCAATGCCGCCATGGGCCGCGAGGGCCTGCTGCCGTTCTGGTTCGGCGAACCCGACCAGGTGACGCCCGACTTCATCCGCGCCGCCGCCATCGAGTCCCTGAATAATGGCGAGACCTTTTACACCCACAGCTTCGGCATCGCCCCGCTGCGCGAGGCGATTGCCGCCTATGTGCGCGGCCTGCACGGCGGGGCGACTTCGGTTGCCAACATCGCCGTCACCAACTCGGGAATGAACGCCCTGACCCTGATCTTCCAGGCGCTGATCAGCCCGGGCGACCGGGTGGTCGCCGTCACCCCGCTGTGGCCGAACCTGACGCAGGGGCCGAAAATCCTCTCCGCCGACGTCCACATGGTGAGCCTGGATTTCGGCCGCGACGGCTGGACGCTCAACCTGCAAAAGCTGCTTGATGCGCTGACCCCCGGGACCCGCTTCCTGCTGATCAACTCGCCCAACAACCCCACCGGCTGGACCATGAGCCGCGCCGAACAGGAGGCCGTTCTTGCCCATTGCCGCAAGCACGGCATCTGGATCGTTGCCGATGACGCTTACGAGCGCCTGGTATTTGCCGACAACCAAAATTGCGCCCCTTCCTTTCTCGACATCGCCACGCCCGACGACCGCGTGGTCAGCGCCAACACCTTCTCCAAGTCGTGGATGATGACCGGCTGGCGCCTCGGCTGGATCGTCGCCCCGCCACCGCTCCTGGCGGATCTCGCCAAGCTGATCGAATTCAACATCTGTTGCGCCCAAAGCTTCGTGCAGCGCGCCGGCTTTGCCGCCGTCACCAAAGGCGCGGCTGTAACGCAAGCCTTCGTCGCGCGCCTGAAGCATGGCCGCGACGTGCTGGTGCCGCGCCTGGCGCAAATCGACGGCGTGCACGTGGTGGCGCCGCCCGGCGCGATGTATGCCTTTTTCAAGATCGACGGCGTCACCGATTCGCTGGCCCTGTGCAAGCACCTCGCCGCCAACCACGGGCTGGGCCTGGCACCGGGCGTCGCTTTCGGCCCCGAGGGCTATGTGCGCTGGTGCTTTGCCGCCAGCGACGAGCGCCTGCTCGAAGGCGCTACTCGTTTGGAACGTGGCTTGAAGGACAGGCCGCGCTAGCAGCCGAGCCTGCCAGGAAAGCGTACAGGGCAAGCGCACTTTTCGGCCTGGCGCGGGTCGAACAGGGACGCCCCGGCTGCATGAAACCGCCGGCATGTCAGTCAAACAACGACAAGGAAAAAACATGGCCATCACCTTCACCACCAAAGCCGCCGGCGACGTCACCATGCTCGACGCCAATGCCAAGCAGGTGCTCGAACTGATCGGCAAGGACTTCGGCGTGCGCGGCGTGATCACCGCTGCCGAAGCCGGGGCCGCCGCCGCCAAGCTGCGCGGCGCCGGCGCCCAGGCCGGCGACAAAAAGCTCAAACCCGAGGACGAGGCCAAAGCCGAATCTGCCGGCGCCGACGTCGTACCCCTGAACGTGCGCGTCAAGCCCTTCGTCGACATGCTGGAAGCCGCGGCGCGGCAGGACAAGGACATCCTCTGGGGCGTGTAGCTGTTCGTCCAACAGTAAAAACCTGCTTTTGGCCGGCTTGAAAGGCAGAAAATCGCCGGCCGGGTTTTCGCGGCCGGCAGACAATTTGCTGGAGTAAGTGCCACGAAAACGCCCGCATCCACATTCCCACCGAACGGCCCGCCTTGCGGGCCGTTTTTGTTGCCGCCCGGGTTCGCGCGGCGGTGGCATACTGCGCATCCGGCCACCCTGCCCTGGTTTTCCCCAGGCATCCGCCCGGGCGTTTTTTACGTATGCCGCTTGATGCCCCAAGCGCAGAGGAGTTCGCGCGGCGCGGCATTCCCGAAGATTGTCAAAAAGGAGAACACACCATGCATCCGATCAAATTCGCAGCCGCCCTGCTGCTGAGCCTGCTCACCGCCGCGCCCGCGCTGGCCCAGACCCCGAGCCGCATCCGCGGCGCCATCATCGGCCTCGACGGCCAAATGCTCAGCGTGAAGGAGCGCAACGGCAAGGAAGTGAAAATCAAGCTCGCCGACAACTTCGGCGTCGCCCTGGTGGTGCCGATCACCCTGGCCGACGTCAAGCCGGGCAGCTTCATCGGCACCGCTTCGATGAAACAGGCCGACGGCAGCCACAAGGCCCTGGAAGTGCTGGTGTTCCCCGAAGCCATGCGCGGCACCGGCGAAGGCAGCTACGCCTGGGACCTGCTGCCCAACTCCACCATGACCAACGCCAATGTCGAAGCCGTGGTCAACGGCACCGCGGGCCGCGAACTGAACCTCACCTACAAGGGCGGCGGCCAGCAGAAGGTCATGGTTCCCGCCGACACGCCGGTGGTCACCTTCCAGCCCGGCGACAAGTCCGCGCTCAAGCCCGGCGCGCTGGTGTTTGTCGGCGCGCAGATGGCGGCCGACGGCACCCTCTCCGCCGGCCGCGTCAACGTCGGCAAGGACGGCTTCAAGCCGCCGATGTAATTTTTAAAGAGCGCAAACAACAGTAAACAACAGGTTTTTTTCGCAGCTTCGCCGTCCTGCTCGGCGAAGCACGCAGCGGAAATCGGGGTCGGATCACTTTTGGCCTTTTAAAAGTGCTCTGACCCCGATTTTCGAGTACGGAGTGAAGCCTTTGGCAAGCCTGGGTCAATTTCAAAATCTCCAACATTGCATTGCGTGAGTCCTTCACTCCGCACGTTTGCGATGAAACGTGCAAACGTGATCCGACCCCAATTTCCTGAACATGATCCGATCCTGAATTCCTGCGCGTGATCCGGCTCCGAATTCCTGCGGCGTGCTTCGCGCCTAGTCCGGCTCTTCCCCACTGAAATAAAACTCCCCCGCTCCGATGGCGAACCGCGGCCGGTTGTCCCTTAGCCAGGGCGGGTTGTAGCCCGGCTCCATGCGCGGCATCACGCGCTTTCCGGGGCCGATGCGCTGGTTCGGCGCCAGACCGGCGGCGGTGGCCTCCAGCGCCTGCTGCTCCGCCTGCCTTTTCTTTTCCTGATACAGGTTCCACGCCTTGAAGCGCCCGCCATAGGCCGCGTTCGGATCCTTCTTGAAATCGTAGCCGGGCTCATAGGGTGAAGGAGGCGCGTCCGGGTCGATGGCGGCGGGCGCCGCGGTCGGCTGCGCGGCCGGCGCTGCTTTTGCCTTCTCCGCAACGGCGGGCGGCGCCCCCGCGATGCCCGGCTGCGCCGACGTCTTTTCCGCGACCTCGGCCCGCGCGATCTGCGCCGCCGCCAGCGCCACCGCGTCCACCGGCGCAAGCTCATCGACGACCGCCGGCATTTCCGGCGGCGGTGGCTCATTCCAGTCCGGCGCCAGCCTGAAACCTTCCAGGGGGCCACGCGGCGCAGGCGCCTGCGCCGGCCGCCGCGGCGCTTCCGCCTCGTCCGGCGCCTGATCGTGCCCGAACACCGCCGTCTGCAGCCGGAGCATTTCCAGGTAGCGCTTTTCCAGCGCCGCCAGCGCGCTATGGCGCGGCGCCTGGCGCACCCGCACGTTCCCCTTCATGTCGTAGGACAAGCTGAGCACCGTGCGCGTCTCGGCGCTCAACTGATGCAGGGGAATCGGCCTGCTGTCGCCATCGAGCAGCACGCCGGGATCGAAAAACGCTTCGCGCGCGCGGGCCTTGAGAATGTCGAAGCCGTTGATCTTCAACTCCGCGTAACGGTCCGCCGTCGCCAGCGCGATGCGTTCCTGCACCAGCGGATTGCGCATCAGGATGCAGGCTTGCGAACCGCGCGTCTTGCCGGAATAGCCGGCGCGGCGCGCGGCGGCAGAAGCGTTGTGATCGAGCAGGTATTCGTGGACAAAGCGCTCCTGCCGGGCGCTCAAGGGTCTATGCATGGGGACCTCGAAAAGAGGAGTCGGCCGGCGCGGAATGCGCCGCCACATGCAACCTAAGATACGCAAGTCGAACAACTAAGTGTGGATGATTTGAAGAGAGTGAAAACGGGGGAATATCCCATGACAATCAACGCGATGCATCGTCGCATGAGATCAAGACGGGGAAAGCAGAACTGCGAATTGGGGGCCAACCATGATCCCGGCTGAAAGCCTTCTGACCGCTGCCGGCTGGTAAGCGGACGCTGATGGCATCGCATCGTTGGCGGGCGGATTGGCAGTTACCGGCCCAAAGCGGCCTCCCGAGGATTCGGCTATTTGTAAAAGCCTGGCCCTCGGGAAAGTTATCGTTTTGCCGTCTGCACAGCGTGCGGACGCGATTCCGACCTGAACTTTGGTGTTATTGCAGGGCGCGCTCTTTTACGGCAAAGTCACAGCCAACCGTTCAATTTCACCAACCTGACAGGTTCAAAGCGGGTCACCGCAACCAAAGCCAATGTCGAATGTTTCGCGATTTCCGAGGCAGCCCGGCTTCTTTGCTCGATGGCAAGAAGTTGTGAGGTTGTTGGATGCGGGAAATCGCGCCGCTGCCTTTCAGAAGCTTGAAACGCTTGCCGACGATGGATACGTCGAGGCGTTTGCAGAGATGGGGTATCTTTTCGAACGAGAAGGGAACGAGGTTCCTGCCGATCTTCAATTGTCCTATCAATGGTACTCACGCGCCGTTGATGAGGCCGACGATTCAGACGGTCGCATCGGCATTGCTCGCCTTATCCTGAATGGATTTACATCGGCAGGCAGCATCAAGGATGCCGTTTGTCTTCTTGAAATAGCAATAGCTCAGGGCAACCCAGTGGCGAAGATAACGCTCGGGGCAGTCCTTCATAAGGGCGATGTTGTCCCGCAAGATCTACTTACGGCGAAGAGGTATTACGACGCAGCTATTCAAAATGGTTACGTCGCGCCCTATCACTATCTGGCTCAATTGTTAGCTGAGCAGGGCCATTTGTTTGAGGCGCTCAGTTATAAAATCAAAGGCCATCGCCTTGCGAAGAAGATTGCTGCCAATGATCCTGACGACTTTCGTTTATGGAATATCTCAAAATAGCCACGGGATTCAGCGTAGTCGAACCTGTCTCCAATTACAAAAGCGGGTCAATGCAACCAGCGTGAGTATCACAAGAGATCGTTTCGCAGAAATCGACAAAAAACAAACATGACTACAAACGAGACAAGAATCTCCTACCT
>DATAZV010000112.1:0-6653 GCA_036271855.1 Burkholderiales bacterium | reverse complement strand
CCGCCTGGTCTATATACCGCTGATGATGCCCTCGCTGGTGGCGGTCGGTACCTATGCATTGCTGCTGACCTGGAACGAGTACCTGTACGCTTTTCTGCTGCTCTCCAAGGACACCAGCATCACCCTGGGCGTGGCCCTGGGCAACTTCCTGTCGGCCGACGATTCGCCCTGGGAACTGCTGATGACCACCGGCCTTTTGTACGCCCTGCCGCCGGCGGCGATCTACTATGTCTTCAAGCGCTACATGGTGTCAGGGCTGACCGAGGGCGCCGTCAAGAGCTGATCACCACGCGGGCGCCGCGCGCCCGCGATCTTTTGCCCATTCATCCAGAACCTCCATGGCTGATCTCACCCAGCGACTTCTGCATTGCTATACCGGCGCGATTCACGACGTCTTGCGCGCCATGGGGCATGACAACTGCGTGCTGCCCGCCGGCATCCGCCCGCTCGACCCGGCGATCAAGACCGCCGGCCCGGTATGGACGGTCTCCGGCCACATCGACCGCACGCAGTCGCGCCATGACACCTTGCTGGGCTGGACCACGCTGCTGTCGAAAGCGCCCCCGGGTCACGTGGTCGTCTGCCAGCCGAACAACCATGAAGTGGCGCTGATGGGTGAGTTGTCCAGCGAAACCCTGAAAAACAAGGGCGTGCTCGGCTACATCGTTGACGGCGGCTGCCGCGATACCGCTTTCATCCTGGAACAGAAATTCCCGGTGTTCCACACCTTTTTCACGCCTTCGGACATCGTCGCCCGCTGGATTCCCACCCACTACGCCGAGCCGGTGACCATCGGCAGCGTGACCATCCGCACCGGCGACTATATTCTCGGCGACCGCGACGGCGTGGTGGTGATTCCGCACGAGATCGCCGAGGAAGCCATCACCAAGACCGAAGAGGTTGCGCTGACCGAAAACAAGGTGCGCGACGCGATTCGCGGCGGCATGGACCCGGTCGCGGCCTACCTGAAATATGGGAAGTTTTGATTCCCGCGTGCTCCTGCTGGCGCCGGAAGACAACTGCGTCGCCGTCGCCGCGACCCTGCCTGCCGGCACCCGCCTGCTGGTCGACGGCGCGATGGTAGTGATCGAGGCCGAGATCGGCATCGGCCACAAGCTGGCACGGCGCGACATCGCCGCCGGTGAAAAGATACGCAAGTACGGTGCGATAATCGGTAGCGCGAGCCAGCCGATTGCGCGCGGCGCGCACATCCATTTGCACAACCTTGCCAGCGACTACCTGCCTACCTACACCTTGCCGCCCGCGGGCTGAAGCGCCGGCTGCGCGCGCATCATGATCTGGCTCAAGCTCACCGCCGTGCCCCTGGTGGTCTGGATCGCTTCCTGGATCGGCAAGCGCTGGGGCCACAAGGCTTCCGGCTGGATCAGCGGCCTGCCGATGATCGCCGCCCCCATCACGCTGTTCCTTGCGCTGGACCAGCCGCGCGACTTCGTGCTGCAAACCGGCTGGATCACCATGACGGTGGCGCCCGCGGTCGGCGTGCACTGCGTGGTGTTCGCCTGGCTCGCTACGGTTGTGACCAGGCGGCGCATGCCGCCGCTGGCGGTCTGGCTCACCTGTTTGCTGGCCGGCTGGATTGGCTGCCTGGCCACCGAGCTGCTGCTGGCGGAAGTGGTGGTGCCGGGCATCGTCGGCGCCGTGGTGGCGGTCACCGAAATGCTCCTGCTCAGCATGTTGATGCCGGCGCCGCGCAGCGCCGCCAGCATTCCGCGCATTCCGGCGAGCGAAATCTTCGTGCGCATGGGCGCGGCGCTGTTTCTGGCCGCGCTGATCACGCTCGGCGCGAGCAGCTTCGGCCCGCGCATCAGCGGCATCCTGCTCGGCTTCCCGATCACCGCTTCGGTGCTGCCGGCCTTCACTGTCGTGCTCTACGGAGCGGATGCGACCATCCGGCTGCTCTCGGGCTTCCTGACCGGGCTGATCGGCTTCGTGCTGTTCTTTTTTACGTTTTCGACGGTGACGCAGGCCGGAGGCGCGCCGCTGGCCGCCTTCGGCGCCGGCGTGGCGGCAAGCATTGCCTCGGCGGCGGCGATGATGCTGTGGCATCGTGTGCGTTTTGCGCGGGAGGCGGCATGAACACAAGCACTTTCCCCGCCTTGCGCGGCTATGCGCGCGCCGATGGCCGCAAGGGCATACGCAATGTGGTGGTGGTCGGCTACCTGGTGGAATGTGCGCATCACGTCGCACGCCACATCACCTCGCGCTTCGCGGACGATGAAGTCCACCTGATCGGCTTTCCCGGCTGCTATCCGAACAGCTATGCCGAGAAGATGATGCAGCGCCTGTGCACGCACCCCAATGTCGGTGCCGTGCTGCTGGTGTCGCTGGGCTGCGAAAGCATGAACAAGCGCGCCCTCGAAGAACAGATCACAGCCAGCGGCAGGCCGATGCATACCCTGACGATCCAGAAGAGCGGCGGCACCAAAAAGACCATCGCCGCCGGCCTCGAGTGGGTGCAATGGGCGCTGGACGAACTGGCAGGCGCGGCCACGGTGCCGATGGGCCTCGACGAACTGATCATCGGCACCACCTGCGGCGGTTCGGATGGCACCAGCGGGCTGACCGCCAACCCGGCGGTCGGGCGCGCCTTTGATGCGCTGATCGCCGCCGGCGCCGCCTGCGTGTTCGAAGAAACGGGCGAGCTGATCGGCTGCGAGCCGCACATGGTGGGGCGCGCCGTCACGCCCGAACTCGGCGGCGAGATCATGCGTTCGATGGAAAAGGCGGCGCGCTACTACGCCACCCTGGGCTATGGCAGTTTCGCGGTGGGCAATGCCGACGGTGGCCTCACCACCATCGAGGAGAAGTCGCTGGGCGCCTACGCCAAGAGCGGCGCCTCGCCGATCAGCGGCCTGATCAAGCCGGGTGATCTGCCCCCGGCAAGTGGCCTGTACCTGCTCGACGTGGTGCCTGACGGCGAAGTGCGCTTCGGTTTTCCCAACATCAACGACAACGCCGAACTGGCCGAACTGATCGCCTGCGGCGCCCACCTGATCCTGTTCACCACCGGGCGCGGCTCGGTGGTGGGCTCGGCGATTTCGCCGGTGATCAAGGTATGCGCCAATCCCGAGACCTATCGCGCGATGCAGGACGACATGGATATCGACGCCGGGCGCATTCTCGAAGGCCGCGCCGACCTCGATGAGGTCGGGCGGGAGATCGTCGATCTGGTCATCGCCCTGGGCAATCAGGTGCAGAGTAAATCCGAGGAACTGGGGCACCAGGAGTTCATCCTCACCTACAAGGCGTTCGAGCCGATCGGCCCGGCCTGCTTGCCGGTATCCATGCCGGTTTCCATCGGGCCGGCGCGATGAGCGACACGCAGGAATGGATCGCCGCTTTCACCCAGGCCGGCCTGATCGCTCCCGGCGAAATACCGTCGATTGAGCCGCTCACGGGCGGCGTCTCGTCCGACATCGTGCTGGTGCAAAGCGGCAGCCGGCGCTTTTGCGTCAAGCGCGCGCTGGCCAAGCTCAAGGTGGCGGCCGACTGGCGTGCTCCGGTCGAGCGCAATCGCAGCGAGGCGGACTGGTTCGAAGTGGTCGGCGCGGTGCTGCCCCAGGCCGTGCCGAAAATCGTCGCCGATCACGCCGACGAGGGCTGGTTCGCGATGGAGTATTTGCCGCCTGAACAATATCCGCTATGGAAGGCACAACTGCGCGACGGCGAGATCGACGTGGACTTTGCTGCTGCGGTGGGTGGGGCGCTGGCGAAGATACATGCCGCCACCGCCGGGCGCGCGGACCTGGCTAAACGCTTCGCTACCGACCACATTTTTTTCCCGATACGCCTCGAAGCTTATTTGCTGGCGACCGCGGAAAAGCATCCCGAATGCGCGGCTGAATTACGCGCCCTGGTCGAAGTCACCGGCAGCACCAAGCTCGCGCTGGTGCACGGCGATGTCAGCCCAAAGAACATCCTGCGCGGGCCGATCTCGCCGAAAAATGCGGGCCCGGTGTTTCTCGATGCCGAGTGCGCCTGGTACGGCGACCCGGCTTTCGACCTCGCGTTTTGCCTCAACCACATGCTGCTCAAGTGCCTGTGGCGCCCGCTGCATGCGGCAGCCTATTTGCGCTGCTTCGATGCGCTGGCGGCTGCGTATCTCGATGGGGTGAACTGGGAGCCGCCGGCACGAATCGAAGAACGCGTCGCCCGCCTGTTGCCGGGATTGTTCCTGGCGCGGGTGGATGGTAAATCGCCGGCCGAATACATCACTGAAGAAGCGCAAAAGCAGCAGGTGCGAAAGGTCGCCGTGCCCTTGCTGCAAACGCCGCCGCAACAATTGGCCCAGGTGCGCGCCGCCTGGGCAAAGGAAATGAGAGTGCCATGAGCCCAAGCATCATCAAGCAGGTACGCGGACGCCGCATCTGGGACTCGCGCGGCCGCCCGACCGTGGAAGCCGAAATCACCCTGGCTGACGGCAGCGTCGGCTTCGGCCTGGCGCCTGCGGGGGCTTCGCGCGGCTCGCGCGAAGCGGTGGACTTGCGCGATCCCGGCAAGAAACTCGGCGGTTTCGACGTCGCCGGCGCGGTGGCGAACGTGAACGGCGAAATCGCCCGTGCCCTCGTCGGCATGGACGCGAGCGATCAGGCGGGCATCGATGCGCGCCTGATCGCGCTCGACGGCACGCCCACCAAGTCGCGCCTTGGCGGCAATGCCACCATCGCCGCCAGCTTGGGCACGCTGCATGCCGCCGCCGCCTGCGTCAAACAGCCGCTGTGGCAATACCTGGCGCAGGGCGGGGCGGTGACCATGCCCATGCCAGAAATCCAGATTTTCGGCGGCGGTGCGCATGCCGGGCGGCGGGTCGACATCCAGGACTTCATGGTGATGGCACTCGGCGCGAAGAGCTTCGACCAGGCGCTGGAATGGACCGCCGAGGTCTATCTCGCCGCCGGCAGCCTGATGAAGGCCGCCGGCAAGCAGGCCGGGGTGGCGGACGAGGGCGGCTATTGGCCGCTGTTCGCCGCCAACGACGAGGCGCTCGAAATGCTCACCCGCGCGATTGCCGCGGCCGGCTTCACGCACCAGCAGGTGGCGATTTCACTCGACATCGCCGCCTCCGAATTCGGCTCCGGCAGGAGCTACAAACTCGGCCTGGAATCGCGCGAACTCGATACCGCCGGCATGATCGACATGCTGGGAAAATGGATCGAGGCCTATCCCATAGTTTCCGTCGAAGACCCGCTGGCTGAGGACGATGAGGCCGGCCTGGTCGAATTCACCCGCCGTTTTGGAACAAAGGTGCAGATCATCGGCGACGACTACCTGGTCACCAGCGCGCAGCGCGTGCAACATGCCGCCGCTGCCGGCGCCTGCAACTGCGCGCTGATCAAGCTCAACCAGGCCGGCACGGTCACCGAGACCAAGGCGGCCCTGGATGCCGCCCGGGCGGCCGGCTGGAACACCGTCGTTTCCGCCCGCTCAGGCGAGACCGAAGACACCAGCATCACCCACCTGGCGGTTGGCTGGAACGCCGGGCAACTCAAAGTGGGCTCCTTTTCGCGCTCCGAGCGCATGGCGAAATGGAACGAGGGCTTGCGCATCGAGGAGGCGACCAGCGCGCCTTTCGCCGGGCGTGGCGCGGTTTTTCGTTAAGGCGGTCCGGACAGGAGCTTTTTATTCGGGCGATACCCTATTGACGGGGTGATAACCAACTGGTTACGATGCATAGATAACTAGCTGTTCTGGAGACAAAAACCGTGGCGTCGGTATCCATCCAACAAGCACAAAAGTATTTCGGCCAGACCCACATCATCAAGGGCGTGTCGATCGACATTGCCGACGGTGAATTTTGCGTCCTGGTCGGGCCATCCGGCTGCGGCAAATCCACGCTGTTGCGCATGATTGCCGGCCTGGAAGAAATTTCCGGCGGGGAGATTTCGATCGGCGGCAAGGTGGTGAACAACATGCCGCCCAAAGAGCGCGACATCGCGATGGTGTTCCAGAACTACGCCCTGTATCCGCACATGACGGTGCGCGACAACATGGCGTTTTCGCTGATGCTGGCCAAGCGCGAAAAGTCGGTGATCGACGAGCGCGTCGGCAAGGCCTCGTCGATCCTCGGGCTGAACCAGTTGCTGGACCGCTACCCGCGCCAGCTTTCCGGTGGCCAGCGTCAGCGCGTGGCGATGGGCCGGGCGATCGTGCGCGATCCACAGGTGTTCCTGTTCGACGAGCCGCTGTCCAACCTCGACGCCAAGCTGCGCGTGCAGATGCGCACCGAGATCAAGGAACTGCACCAGCGCCTGAAAACCACGTCGATTTACGTGACCCACGACCAGATCGAGGCCATGACCATGGCCGACAAGATCGTGGTGTTGCGCGACGGGCTGGTGGAGCAGATCGGCACGCCGCTGGAGCTTTACGACCACCCGGCGAACCAGTTTGTCGCCGGTTTCATCGGCTCGCCCGCAATGAATTTCCTGCCCGGCACCCTCAAGCGCAGCGGCGGCCAGGTCGGCGTGCAGTTGTCCGACGGCGTCATCCTGCCGATGCCCGGCAGCACCGCCGGCGCCGACGGCCAGAAGGTGATCTTCGGCACCCGCCCCGAGCACGTCGAGCTGGTAGGCGGCAGCGAGGGCGTGCCGGCCGAGGTGGTGGTGGTCGAGCCCACCGGCGCCGACACCCAG
>DATAZV010000111.1:0-2704 GCA_036271855.1 Burkholderiales bacterium | reverse complement strand
CCGAGGTACAGGTTTTTGCCCATCCATTGCTTGAAGTTGCGTGTGCGGTTGAGCTCGGCATGCAGCCAGCTCGCCTTGAAGGCGTCGGGATAAGCCGTGAGCTCGTCGCCCGCGCGGCCCGCGCCTACGGCCGCGAAAGCCGCCTCGGCCGCCAGCATGCCGCTCTTGATCGCCGCGTGGCTGCCCTTGATGCGCGCGGCGTTGAGAAAGCCGGCGTCGTCGCCCACCAGTACGCCGCCGGGGAAGGTGAGTTTGGGCAGGGACAATAGGCCGCCCGCGACCATCGCGCGCGCGCCGTAGGCGATGCGCTTGCCGCCCTCGAAGAACTTGCGGATGGCCGGATGGTGCTTGTAGCGCTGGAATTCCTCGTAGGGGCTTAAGTAGGGGTTCTGGTAAGCCAGGCCGACCACGAAGCCCACCGCCACCTGGTTGTTTTCCAGGTGATAGAGGAAGGAGCCGCCATAGGTGCCGGCGTCCAGCGGCCAGCCGGCGGTGTGCACCACCAGGCCGGGCACGTGCTGCCTGGGATCGACCTCCCACAGTTCCTTGATGCCGATGCCGTAGGCCTGCGGGTCCACGCCCTTGTTCAGTTCGTACTTGCTCATCAACTGCCGGCCCAGGCTGCCGCGGCAGCCTTCGGCGAACACCGTGTACTTGGCGACCAGCTCCATCCCTTCCTGGAAATGGTCGGTGGGCGCACCGTCGCGGCCCACGCCCATGTTGCCGGTGGCCACGCCGCGCACCGCGCCCTTGTCGTCGTAGAGAATCTCGGCGCCGGCGAAGCCGGGGTAGATCTCCACCCCCAGTTCCTCGGCCTTGGTGCCGAGCCAGCGGCAGAGGTTGCCCAGCGAGATGATGTAGTTGCCGTGGTTTTGGAAAACCCCCGGCAGGGCGAAGTTCGGTACTTTCGACGCGCCACCTTCGGTGAGGAATAGGAAGCGGTCCTCGGTCACCGGCTGGTTCAGCGGCGCACCGTCTTCCTTCCAGGTCGGCCACAGCTCGTTGATGGCGATCGGGTCCATCACCGCGCCGGAGAGGATGTGCGCGCCGATCTCCGAACCCTTTTCGATCAGGCAGACATTGATCTCGCTGCCCTTTTCAGCGGCGAGTTGCTTGAGCCTGATCGCGGTGGCCAGCCCCGCGGGGCCGCCGCCGACGATCAGCACGTCGTATTCCATCACTTCGCGAGTCATGAGCTTTTATGTTCCTGCTTCAGGTCCAGGTCTGAATTGTAGCTTCCGCTTTATCCGGCCGGACCGTTGTCTCCGATAACCAACCGCGCCTAGCGGCGGCTTTTGCATTTTCGTTGTCTTTAGCCAGGGAATTGACCGGCTCTGCCGGCGATTCCCTGCAAATCAAAGCCGGGCAAAAGTAGGGGTGTACTTTTGCCCGATCCTATCGGCCGCCGATTTTCACGTCGCCCAGCACCTTGCTGTATTCACGCGGTGCCGAGCGCCAGTATTGCTCCGGCGCCACGACGGTGGCGCCGAGGACGGCCGCGGCGTGCCAGGGCCAGCGCGGGTCGTAGAGCAGGCCTCGCGCCAGGGCCACCAGGTCGGCCTTACCGCTGGCGACGATCTCCTCGGCCTGCGCCGGCTCGGTGATCAGGCCCACCGCCATCACCGGCACGCCGGGCACCGCCTGCTTCACCTTCTCGGCGTTCGGCACCTGGTAGCCGGGGGAGAGCGTGATCTTTTGCCGCGCCGGGTCGACCCCGCCGGAGGAGCAGTCGATCCAGTCGCAGCCGCGCTTGTGCAATTCTTTCGCGAAGACGATGCATTCCTCCACGTCCCAGCCGCCCTCGACCCAGTCGGTGGTGGAGACGCGCACGCCCAGCGGCTTGTGGGCCGGCCATACCTTGCGCACGGCGTCGTACACCATCAGCGGGAAGCGCATGCGGTTTTCCAACGAGCCGCCGAAATCATCCGTGCGCTTGTTCGAGATGGGCGAGAGGAATTCGTGCATCAGGTAGCCGTGGGCGCCGTGCAGCTCGATCGCGTCCAGCCCCAAGCGCGCGCAGCGCTGCGCTGCCGTCACGAAGCTGTCGACCAGGCCGAGGATTTCGTCGCGCGTCAGCTCGCGCGGCGGCGCCTCGCCCGGCATGTGCGAGACGGCCGAAGGACCGACCGGCTGCCAGCCGCCCGGCTCATTCGCCGGGATCAGCATGCCGCCTTCCCAGGGGCGGCGGCTCGACGCCTTGCGCCCGGCGTGGGCCAGTTGCACGCCGATGTAGGTTGGCGGCATGTTCTTGCGCACCGCGTCCAGCGCGCGCTTGAAGGCGGCCTCGTTGGCGTCCGAATACAGGCCCAGGCAGCCCGGGGTGATGCGGCCGTCGCGCGTCACGTGGGTCGCCTCGATGATGAAGAGCCCCGCGCCGGAGATCGCCATGCTGCCCCAATGCATCAGGTGCCAGTCGGTGGCGCTGCCGTCCTCCGCGCTGTACTGGCACATGGGAGAGACGACGATGCGGTTGGGCAGATCAAGGCCGCGTAGCTTGAGGGGGGAAAACAGGGCGGAAGACATGAAGTGGAAAAGCCTTGGTTGAACGATGTTTGAAGCGTGATTGTAGCGGCTGCACCGCCGCCATCGGGGTTGTTCGCCGGGGTACGCGCGGGAGGTAAGGCCATCCCCGCCGCGCGTGCCGCCAGCACCTGGCCGGTACCCCGCCGGGCGCCTACTCCGTCATGCTGAAATGCAGGCGGTC
>DATAZV010000110.1:0-3226 GCA_036271855.1 Burkholderiales bacterium | reverse complement strand
TGGCGGCGGCGGTCGGCTTCGAGCTGATGAAGCACCTGTTCGGCGTCTTCGTCTCGCGCTTTCCCACTTACCACCTGATCTACGGCACCTTCGCCGCGGTGCCGATTTTCCTCATGTGGATCTACCTCTCGTGGATGATCGCCCTGCTTGGCGCGCTGATCGCCGCTACCTGGCCGCTATACGGCTACGAACGCGCCGAAACCCGCAACTGGCCCGGTACCCGCTTCACCGGCGCGATGCAGGTGCTGTCGCTGCTGCTGCGCGCCCGCGAGAGCGGCGGCGCCACTTCGCGCCAGGTGCGCACCGCGCTGCGCACCGCTTACTCCGAAGCGGAGGCATTGCTGGAGGATTTGCGCAGCGCCAACTGGATCGGCCGCCTGGAAACCAGCAGCCACGAAGGCCGCTGGGTGCTGGTGTGCGACCCTGACACGGTACGGGTGGCCGACGTGTTCCGCCGCTTCGCCTTCGACGCCGCCTTGGCGCGCAAGCGCCTGGAGGGCGAAGACCCAGCCCTGGCGCGAGGCATGGGCGAAGTCGCCGCCTGGGTCGAGCAGGGCCTGGGACAGTCGCTGACGCAGGCCCTGCACGCGCCGGCACCCGAACCCCAGGCCCGCCCGGAAGCGCGAAAATCCGCCCGCGGGCGGGTAAGCCCCATAAAATAGCGCCTCACCCAAGAATCTCTTTCTGACAATGGCAAATTTCATCCAGCAATTGCGGGCCGCCTGGAAGGCCAACAACTCCCTGTTGTGCGTAGGCATCGACCCCGACGTCACGCGCCTGCCCAGGCAACTCGCCAGCAAGCCCGACGCCATCCTGCGTTTCGGCTGCGCCATAGTGGATGCCACCGCCGACCTCGCCTGCGCCTTCAAGCCGCAAATCGCCTATTTCGCCGCCGCCGACGCCGAAGACCAGCTCGAAGAGCTGATCGCCTACATCCACCAGAAATACCCGGCGGTGCCGGTGATCCTCGACGCCAAGCGCGGCGACATCGGCGCCACTGGCGACCAGTACGCCAGCGAAGCCTTCGAGCGCTACCAGGCCGATGCGGTCACCGTCAGCCCCTTCATGGGCAGCGACTCCATCACCCCCTTCACCGACTATGAGGGCAAGGGCGTGATCGTCCTGTGCCGCACCTCCAACGCCGGCGGCGGCGACTTCCAGGACCTGGTCATCGGTGACGGCGAGACGAAAACCCGTCTCTATCAACACATCGCCCGTGTCGTGGCCGAAAAGTGGAACGGCGCCGGCAACTGCGCCCTGGTGGTCGGCGCCACCGTGCCGGGTGAGCTGGCCGAGGTGCGGCGCATCGTCGGCGACATGCCGCTCCTGGTGCCCGGCATCGGCGCGCAAGGCGGCGACGTCGAAGCCACCGTGATGGCGGGAAAAACCAAAAACGGCACCGGCCTGATGATCAACTCCGCCCGCGCCATTCTCTACGCCTCATCCGGCGACGACTACGCCCTGGCCGCGCGCAAGGTTGCCAAGGCTACCCGCGACGCCATCAACGCCCATAGGTAGAAGCCGCAACATCCGCCCCCATATATGGTGGCGTAGATAGCTCAATTGATGCGAAAGGATGAAAATGGCTGATACGCATGAAATCGCCACCCTGGGCGCCGGCTGCTTCTGGTGCGTCGAGGCGGTGTTCGACGACTTGAAAGGCGTGGTCTCGGTCGAGTCCGGCTACACCGGCGGCAAAACCGTCAATCCCAGCTACGACGACATCTGCGGCGGCGACACCGGCCACGCCGAAGTGGTGCGTGTCACCTTCGACCCTTCGGTCATCAGCTTCGCCGACATCCTGCGGGTGTTTTTTACCGTGCACGATCCAACCACCCTGAACCGCCAGGGCAACGACACCGGCACCCAGTACCGCTCGGCGGTGTTTTACCACTCCGAGGAGCAGAAAAAGACTGCCCTGGAAGTGATCGCCGAGGTCGAAAGGGAGGGCGTCTATTCGAGCAGGATCGTCACCGAAGTGGCGCCGGCCTCGACCTTCTACATGGCGGAAAACTATCACCAGGAGTATTTCTCCAACAACCCGAACCAGCCCTATTGCATGTTCGTGGTGGCGCCGAAGGTGAAGAAATTCCGCGAGAAGTTCGCGGCACGGCTGAAAAAGTAGCTTGCCGAGCCGGCAGGGAAAACGCGGACCGTCGGTCCGCGTTTTTTATTTAGCGCCACGCTTCAACGGTTGTGGCGGGCGGCCCGATTAGCTCGCCGCCGCCTTTTTGCGGATTTCCTCGATGATCGCCGCCGCCAGTTTCACCACCGTCAGGGGCGCCGAGCCCTCCGCCTTGTTGTTGGCCACCAGGAACACCGGGTAGCCGGCCGCGGCGGTGGCGGCGATCACGCGAGCCAGGGTGGCTCGGGTGTGCGGGTCTTCATCGACCAGCTTGTTGAAAGGCGCGTACTGCGCTTTCGCCTCTTCGTAGCGAAAGCCGGAGTGCAGGTTCCAGCGCACCACCAGCGGGCCCGGCCACAGCGCGCGCAGCAGCGGCAGCTGCTCCTCGGCTGTCGGCATGCGCGCGTGCAGGCCGAGGCAGTAGCGGGTGCCGGTGTCTTTGAGCGCATCGGCAAAGTCGCGGGTCAGCAGCTCGCCGTTGCGCACCTCGACGGCGAACAGCGGCGGGATCGAGAAGCCTTCGCACATCTGGTTCAGCGCGTACAAAAAGGCATGCAGGCGGCGGACGAAAGCGGGCACGTCGCGCAGGGTCTGGAACGACAGCGGCGAGAACTGGAACACCAGCGGCCCGGCTTTTTCGCCCAGGCCCGCGATAGCCGGTTTGACGAATTCGTCGAAGGCGGACTGCGCATCCAGAAAGCGCGGGTTGAGCTCGAGCGGCGTGCCCTTTTCGCTGCGCCGCGATTCGTCGGTGATGAAGGAGGGTGCCTTGACCAGAAAGCGGAAATGCGCCGGCACCTGGCGCGCGTATTCGCTGTACTCGGCCAACGACATCGGCGTGTAGAAGGAGCGGTCGATGCCGGCGGCGCGCAGCAGCGGGTGCTGCGAATAGGCCGTCAACCCGCGCCGCGACAGCGTGGATTCGGACGCCGGCTTGTCATAGACGATGCCGGCCCAGCCGGGGAAGGACCAGGTGGAAGTGCCGAGGTGGATGGCTCCCGGCAAGGCCTGGCCGAGCGCGTGAATGGCGTCTTCCTGCTTCACCGGGCCGACGCCGCGCGCGGGCTTGGCGGGCGCCTTGTCGCCGGTGCCGCCCGGGTA
>DATAZV010000109.1:0-27780 GCA_036271855.1 Burkholderiales bacterium | reverse complement strand
CACGCGCACCGCGCGCGCCAGGGCGCGGCCGTCGGCGGCGACGATAGGCGCCTCGCCGGCCGGGTAGACGTCGGCCAGCACCAGGGCATCGACGGTGGAGAGCACCTTGACGAAGTCCTCGAAGCAGTCGCGCGTGCGGGTGTAGCGATGCGGCTGGAACGCCAGCACCAGGCGGCGCTCCGGAAAGGCGCCGCGCGCGGCGGCGATGGTCGCCGCCATTTCGGCGGGGTGGTGGCCGTAGTCGTCGACCAGGGTGAAGCTGCCGCCTGCTTCCAAGGTGACGTCGCCATGGCGCTGGAAGCGGCGCCCGACGCCCTTGAACTCGGCCAGGCCCTTCTGGATCGCCGCGCCGGAAATGCCGATTTCGGTGGCCACGGCGATCGTCGCCAGGGCGTTGAGCACATTGTGCTGGCCCGGCAGGTTGAGGGTGATCGGCAGCGGCGCCTCGCCTTCGCGATGGGCGATGAATTGCATCTGGCCATGGACGGCGACGATGTCGCTGGCGCGCACCTGGGCGTCGGCGCCGGTGCCGTAGGTGACGATCGGCTTGCTCACCAGCGGCATGATCGAGCGCACGTGCACATCGTCGGCGCACAGCACGGCGGTACCGTAGAACGGCAGGTGCTGGGTGAAGTCGACAAAGGCATGCTTCAGGCGGGCGAAGTCGTGGCCATAGGTTTCCATGTGGTCGGCGTCAATGTTGGTAATGACCGCGATCACCGGCTGCAAGTTCAAAAACGACGCGTCCGATTCGTCCGCCTCGACCACGATGAATTCGCCCGAGCCCAGCTTGGCATTGGCGCCGGCGCTGGTCAGGCGCCCGCCGATGACGAAGGTGGGATCCAGCCCGCCTTCGGCCAGCACGCTGGCGATCAGGCTGGTGGTGGTGGTCTTGCCGTGGGTGCCGGCGACCGCGATGCCCTGTTTCAGGCGCATCAGTTCGGCCAGCATCAGGGCGCGCGGCACCACCGGGATGCGCGCGGCGCGCGCCGCCTGCACTTCCGGGTTGCTGCTGTCGACCGCGGTCGACACCACCACCGCGTCGGCCCCGGCCACGTGCGCGGCGGCATGGCCCTGCATCACCTTGGCGCCAAGGGAAGCCAGGCGCTGGGTGGCGGCGTTGGAGGACAAATCGGTGCCGCTGATCTCGTAGCCGAGATTGAGCAGCACTTCGGCGATGCCGCTCATGCCGGAGCCGCCGATGCCGACGAAATGGATGCGTTTGACCTTGTGCTTCATGCTTTTCTTTCCGCCAGCGCGACGCAGGCGCTGGCCACCACGCCGGTGGCTTCGGGCTTGGCCAGGGTGCGCGCTTTCACGGCCAGCTCCAGGCATCTGTCGCGGCTCAGGGCCCGGAGCGCGGCGGCCAGGCTTTGCGCGCTGAGTTCGGTCTGCTGCATCAGCAGGGCGGCGCCGGCGTTGGACAAAAAGCGCGCGTTGGCCGTCTGGTGGTCGTCCACCGCATGCGGGAAGGGGACGAATAGCGCGGCGACTCCGGCGCAGGCGACTTCGGCCACCGTCATCGCGCCGGCGCGGCAGATCACCAGGTCGGCCGAGGCCAGGGCCTGCGCCATGTTGTCGATGAAGGGCACGGTGTCGGCAACCACGCCCGCGGCCTGGTATTCGGCGCGCAGGGCAGCGATGTTCTTCGCGCCAGACTGATGGGTCACCTGCGGGCGCTGCGCCGCGGGCAGCAGCGCCAGCGCGCGCGGCACCACCTGGTTGAGCACCTGCGCGCCCAGGCTGCCGCCCACCACCAGCAATCTGAGCGGGCCGCTGCGCCCGGCGTAGCGCTCGGCGGGCTCCGCCATGCGGGCGATTTCCTTGCGCACCGGATTGCCGCTGTATTGCGAACCGGGCAGCGTATCGGGAAAGGCGGTCAGCACGCGGTCGGCCATCTTGGCCAGCATTTTGTTGGACAGTCCGGCAATCGCGTTCTGCTCGTGCAGCAGCAGCGGGCAGCCGAGCAGCACGGCCATCATGCCGGCCGGAAAGCTGATGTAGCCGCCGAAGCCCGCCACCATTTTCGGCTTGATCCGCCGCAGGATCATCAGTGCCTGGAAAAACGCCACCAGCAGCTTAGCCGGCAGCAGCAGAGCGGCGAGCAGGCCCTTGCCGCGCAAGCCGGAAAAGGACAGCCATTCGATCTCGAAGCCGCTGTTGGGCACCAGCTCGGCCTCGATGCCCTTCCTGCTGCCGATCCAGATCACGCGATAGCCCGCATCCGCCAGCCAGCGTGCCACCGCCAGGGCCGGGAACACGTGCCCGCCGGTGCCGCCGGCCATGATGGCGATCACCGGCATGGCTGCCATGGCTTCGGCGTCCAGCCTCACCTGAATCTGGGTGTTGGAATTGCGGATTACCATGGCTTGATCCCCCGCGTTGCAGACGCATGCACCGGCTTGCATTGAAACAGGTGTCTCATGATGTGAGCCCCCGCATCAGGCGCCTGTTTTCATAGTCGACCCGCAGCAACACCGCCAGGGCCATGCAATTCATCAAAATGCCGCTGCCGCCGAAACTCATCAGCGGCAGGGTCAGCCCCTTGGTCGGCAGCAGGCCCATGTTCACGCCCATGTTGATCAGCGTCTGCACGCCCAGCCACAGGCCGATGCCCTGCGCCACCAGCGCCGGGAACACGCGCTCGAGAGCCAGGGCCTGGCGGCCGATCTCGAAGGCGCGGCGCACCAGCCAGAAAAACATCATGATGATGATCAGCACGCCCACCAGCCCGAGCTCCTCGGCGATCACCGCCAGCAAGAAGTCGGTATGCGCTTCCGGCAGGTAGAAGAGTTTTTCGACGCTGCCGCCGAGGCCGACGCCGAACCACTCGCCGCGGCCGAAGGCGATCAGCGCATGCGACAGCTGGTAGCCCTTGCCGAAGGCGTCGTCCCACGGGTTCATGAAGCCGATCACGCGGATGCGCCGGTATTCGGAGAAGGTGATCAACAGGGCGAAGCTGATCGACAGCACGATGATCAGGCCGAAGAACAGGCGCGCGTTCATGCCGCCCAGAAACATGATGCCGATGGCGATGGTCACCACCACCACGAAAGCGCCCATGTCCGGCTCGCGCAGCAACAGCCAGCCGATGAACACCATGGCGACGGCCATCGGCATGAAACCCTGCTTGAGCGAGTGCATCACCGCCGCCTTGCGCACGGTGTAGTCGGCGGTGTAAAGCGCGGCCAGCAGCTTCATGATCTCGGAAGGCTGCACGTTCATCAGGCCCAGCGGAATCCAGCGCCGCGCGCCGTTGACGCTGCGGCCGATGCCGGGAATCAGCACCACCACCAGCCCGGCGACGCCGAGCAGAAACAGCGGCAGCGCCCAGCGCTGCCATTTGTCCATCGGCACCTGGAAGGCGACAAAGCCGGCGAGCGCGCCCATCGCCAGCGAAATGATGTGGCGCACCAGGAAATATTGCGGCCGGTGGCCGGTGAAGCCCGAGCCCTCGGCGAAAGCGATCGACGCCGAATACACCATCACCAGGCCGATCAGCAGCAGCAGCACGCTGACCCAGACCAGGCCTTCGTCGTAGTCGGCAAAGCGCGAAGGCGCGACCGTGCCGCCGCCGAAGCCGCCGATGGCGCCGCGCAAGCTGGCGGTTCTAGCCATGGGCGCCTCCCTCGGAAGCGTCGGATGCGGGCGCCTCGCCTTCGGTGTTCGGCGCGGATGCGATGGTTTCAGCGGCAAGCGCATCGTCTGCTTGCGAATGCCGCCCCAGTTCGCGCACCGCCGCCACAAACACCTCGGCGCGATGCGCGTAATTGCGGAACATGTCGAAGCTGGCGCAGGCGGGCGAGAGCAGCACCAGGTCGCCGGCGCGCGCCGCTTGCGCCGACTCACTCACCGCCTGCTCCAGGGATTCGCAGCGGGTAATCGCCACACCGCTTTCGGCCAATGCCGACTCAAGCGCTGCGGCGTCGCGGCCGATCAGCATCACGGCGCGGCAATAGGCCGCCACCGGCACGGCCAGCGGCTCGAAGTTCTGGCCCTTGCCGTCGCCACCGGCGATCAGCACCAGCTTGCGCCCATCGCGCAACTCGCCGCCCAGCCCGGTCAGCGCGGCCAGGGTGGCGCCGACGTTGGTGCCCTTGCTGTCGTCGATGTAGCTGACGCCCGCGACTTCGGCCACCGTTTGCACGCGATGCGCTTCACCCGCATAGTCCTTCAGGCCCTTGAGCATCGGCGCCAGCGGCAGACCGATGGTACGGTTCAGCGCCAGGGCGGCCAGCGCGTTGAGCGCATTGTGCAGGCCCTTGATCTGCAGCACCTCGAGTGGCATCAGGCGCTTCGGGCCATCGGCGGTGCCCTCGGCCAGCCAGGTGAGGCCGCCGGGACGCGCCTCGCGCGCCAGGCCGTATTCGAATTCGGATTGCGGCTCGGAAGTGCCGAAAGTCAGCACCACCGGCGGCGCGTCCTTCTTGCCCTTGGGCACGAAGGGGCGGCGCATGGCGAGGCTGGCCGGGTCGTCGCGATTGAGGATCTGCAAACCGCCGCCGGCAAATATGCGCGCCTTGGCGGCGGCGTAGTCGGCCATCGCGCCGTGGCGGTCGAGGTGGTCTTCGCTCAGGTTGAGCATCACCGCGGCGTCGGGCTTGAGGCTGGAGGTGGTCTCAAGCTGATAGCTGGAGAGCTCGAGCACCCAGATTTCGGGCAGGCTGCCAGCGTCTTTCGCCGCATGCCAGGCATCCAGCGCGGCGGGGCTGATGTTGCCGGCGAACGCCGCGCTTTTTCCCGCGCGCTTGGCCAGAAAGGTGGTGAGCGCGGTGACCGTGGTCTTGCCGTTGGTGCCGGTAATCGCAAGAACTTTCGGTGCGTAGCCGCTGGCCTCTTTTTCCTCGGCCAGGGCCAGCGCAAACAGTTCGACGTCACCGGCGAAAGGAAGACCCGCCGCTTTGGCTGCCAGTACAGCCTCATGGGCCAGCGGGCCGCTCACCGGCACGCCGGGCGACACCACCACGGCATCCATGCCCTCGAACAGCGCCGGGGTGAACGCGCCCCACACGGCCTCGACTTCCGGCAAGGCGTCGCGCAGGGCTTGCGCGCCGGGCGGCTGCTCGCGCGTATCGGCCACGCGCAGGGACGCCCCGGCGGCCGCCAGATGGCGCGCCATCGAGAGCCCGGATTCACCGGCGCCCAGCACGAGGACCTTTTTACCTGCCCAGCTCATGATTCAGGGATTCTCTTTTCCGACTTCTCGACGCACGGGTTAACGTAATTTCAGGGTGGACAAACCAAACAGCACCAGCATCATGGTGATGATCCAGAAACGCACCACCACCTGCGTTTCCTTCCAGCCTTTTTGTTCGTAGTGATGATGCAAGGGGGCCATGCGCAGGATGCGCCGGCCTTCGCCGTAGCGCTTCTTGGTGTATTTGAAATACAGCACCTGCAGTGCCACTGAAAGCGTCTCGGCGACAAACACGCCGCCCATGATCGCCAGCACGATCTCCTGGCGCACGATCACCGCCACCGTGCCCAGCGCCCCGCCCAGGGCCAGCGCCCCGACGTCGCCCATGAACACCTGGGCCGGATAGGCGTTGAACCAGAGAAAGCCCAGGCCCGCCCCGGACAGCGCGGCGCAGAACACGATCAGCTCGCCCGCGCCGGGGATGTAGGGAATCAGCAGGTACTTGGCGTAAAACGCGTTGCCGGTGACATAGGCGAACAGGCCCAGCGCGCTGGCCACCATCACCGCCGGCATGATCGCCAGGCCGTCCAGGCCATCGGTCAGGTTCACCGCGTTGGAAGTGCCGACGATGACGAAGTAGGTCAGCGCCATGAAACCGAACACGCCCAGCGGGTAGGACACGGTCTTGAAAAACGGCACGATCAAATCCGCCTTCTCGGGCAGCTCCATGGTGAAGCCGGAAGCCACCCAGCGCATCACCAGTTCGATCAGCTTGTCGGCGTTCGGCGCCGACACCGCGAAGGCCAGATACACCGCGGCGATGCCGCCGACCAGGCTTTGCCAGAAGTATTTTTCCTTCGCCGACAGGCCCTTGGGGTTCTTGTGCACCACCTTGCGCCAGTCGTCGACCCAGCCGATGGCGCCGAAACCCAGCGTCACCACCAGCACGATCCAGACGAAGCGGTTGGTCAGGTCGGACCACAAGAGAGTGGAAATGCCGATCGCCAGCAGGATCAGCGCGCCGCCCATGGTCGGCGTGCCGGCTTTCACCAGGTGAGTCTGCGGGCCGTCGGCGCGCACCGACTGGCCGATCTTGTAGGCGGTGAGCCGGCGGATCACCGCGGGACCGGCGATCAGCGCGATCGCCAGCGCGGTCAAGGTGGCCAGCACCGCGCGCAGCGTGATGTAGCTGAACACGTTGAAGGCGCGGATGTCTTTTGCCAGCCATTGGGCGAGTTCGAGCAGCATGTCTAGTGGTTCCCCTGCGGCGCTTCGCCCGTGAGCGCGGCAACCACGCGTTCCATGCGCATCGAGCGCGAACCCTTGACCAGGAAGGTCACACCGGGATGCGAGCAGGCCAGCGCCGCTTCATTCAGCGCCTCGATCTGCGGGTAACGTTCGGCGCCGGCACCGAAGGCGGCAACGGCGGGCTCGGTCTCTTCGCCGAATGCCAGCAGCACATGGATGCCGCGCTCGCGCGCATAGGCACCGATTTCTGCGTGATAACGCGGGCCGTCGTCGCCGACCTCGCCCATCCGCCCGAGCGCCAGCACGCGCTCGCCGCCGCAGCCGGCCAGCACGTCGATGGCGGCGCGCACCGAATCCGGATTGGCGTTGTAGGTGTCGTCGATCACCACTGCGCCGCTTTTGGCGGTTTTCTTTTGCAGGCGGCCGGCATAGGGCACGAAGGCCGACAGGCCCGCCGCCACCGCCGCCAGGTTCACGCCCGCCGCCAGTGCGCAGGCCGCGGCCGCGCAGGCATTGAGCACGTTGTGCATGCCGGGAATGCGCAGGGCCACTTCGACGCTGCCACGCGGGGTCATCAGCTCCAAGTGGCTGCCGAACTGCGCGGCATCCACCCGGGCGGTAACGTCCGCCGCGGACTTGAGGCCGAAATCGAGCACTTCGCGGCCGGCCACCGATTGGCGCCAGAAGCCGGCGAACTCGTCGTCGGCATTGATCACGGCAATGCCGCCTTCAGCAAGGGTGTTGAATACCGAGCCGTTTTCCGCCGCCACCTCGGCCACCGATTTCATGAATTCCTGGTGTTCGCGCTGGGCATTGTTGACCAGGGCCACGGTGGGACGGGCGATGTCGGCCAGGGTGGCGATCTCGCCCGGATGGTTCATTCCCAGCTCGACCACGCCGACGCTGTGATGCTCGCGCAGGCGCAGCAGCGTCAGCGGCAGGCCGATGTCGTTGTTGAAATTGCCCTGGGTGTAGAAGGCATTTTCTCCAGCGTACGCGGTGAGGATGCTGGCGAGCATTTGCGTCACCGTGGTCTTGCCGTTGCTGCCGGTGACGGCGATCAGCGGCAGGGAGAAGCGCGCGCGCCAGACCTTGGCCAGCGCGCCCAGCGCGAGTTTGCTGTCGGCGGCGACGATTTGCGCATCCAGCCCGAGATCGCGCGCGGTCAGCACGCCGGCAGCGCCTTGTTCGAGCGCCTGCGGGGCAAAGCTGTGGCCGTCGAAGCGCTCACCCACCAGCGCGACGAACAGGTCGCCGGCACCGAGGGAGCGGCTATCGGAATTGACGCGCAAAAACTCCGCGTCACGCCGCGGCGGCGCAAGTTGCAGAGCGCGGGCGGCGTCGGACAACAACATCATGCGTGATTCTCCAACGCAATTGTGGCAATTTTATGATCGGAGAAGGGGAGCTTCCTGCCGGCGATTTCCTGGTAGTCCTCGTGACCCTTGCCGGCGATCAGCACCACGTCCTGCGGCGCGGCTTCGCGCACCGACTGCAGGATGGCGCGGGCGCGGTCCGGCTCGACCGCGGCGCCGGGCGCGCCGGCCAGGATTTGCGCGATGATCTCCAGCGGGTCTTCGCTGCGCGGATTGTCGCTGGTGATGATCACGCGGTCGGCCAGGCGGCTGGCCACCTCCCCCATTTGCGGGCGCTTGCCGGCGTCGCGGTCGCCGCCGCAACCGAATACCACGCTCAATTTTCCCCCTCGCGCCTGCGCGATCGGCTGCAAGGCGGTCAGCGCTTTTTCCAGCGCGTCCGGCGTGTGGGCGTAGTCGATCACCACCAGCGGCGCATTGCCCCGCACGATGGCATTCATCCGGCCCGCCGGCGGCGTCAATGACCCAAGCGCGGTTACCGCCTGCTGCAAATCGACACCGGCGGCCAGCAGCGCGCCCAGCACCGCCAGCAGGTTGCTGACGTTGAATTCGCCCCACACCGGCGCGCTTACTTCGGCGCGGGCTTGGGTGCCGTTCCAGTCGCAGGTGACGGTGAAGCGCACGCCGGCATCGTCGTAGTGCAGGTCGCCGGCAGTCAGGCGCCCTTCGTCTTCCACATGCTCCGCCACCGCCGACTTGCCGGCGATGCAGTAGGCGATGCGGTCGATGCGGTCGGCCAGGCGGGCCATCAGGCGCACCCCCATCGGGTCGTCGATGTTGATCACCGCGTGGGAGAGGCCGGGCCGGGTGAACAGGCGGGTCTTCGCCTCTTCGTAAGCCTGCATGCTGCCGTGGTAGTCCAGATGGTCGCGGGTGAAATTGGTAAATACGGCGATATCGAAGGCGATGCCGTCGACCCGCGCCTGTTCCAGGCCGATCGAGGAGACTTCCATCGCGCAGGCCGCCGCGCCCGCATCGGCCATGCGCCTGAGCATGCGCTGCAGCACGATGGCGTCGGGCGTGGTGTTGGGCACTGCCTGGCTCCAGGCGCCGTAGTGCGCGCCCAGGGTGCCGATGGCGCCGCAGCCGCGGCCGCACAGGTTCATCGCCTGCGCGGTCCATTGCGAAACCGAGGTCTTGCCGTTGGTGCCGGTGACGCCGACCATCGTGAGTTGCTCGGAAGGCGCGCCGTAAAGCGCGCTGGCCAGCGGGCCGGCCAGCGCCTTCAGGCCTTCGACCGGCACCTGCGGCACATGCAGGTCGGACGGAAATGCAAAGCCTTCACGTTCCCACAGCACCGCGCCGGCGCCGCGGGCAACGGCGTCGCGAATGAAGTTGCGGCCGTCGCTCCTGGCGTTGTGGCCGGGATAGGCGAGAAACACGTCGCCTGCCGCCACTTCACGGCTGTCGGCCGTGAGTTCGCGCGCGTCCACCCCCTGGGCGATCAGCATGGCGAGGATCTCATGTGTTTTCACGGACCTGTTCCGTAGCCGAGGGCAGGACGATGGGCTTCATCGGCGCGTCCGGCGCCACGCCGAGAGCACGCAATGCGCTGCCCATGACGGCGGAGAACACCGGGCCGGAGACGTCACCGCCGTAATAGCGGCCGTCCGACGGTTCGTCGATCATCACCGCGACGATCAGGCGCGGGTTGGAGGCGGGGGCGAAGCCGACGAAGGATGCGCGGTACTTGCTTTCCGAATAGCCGTGGCCTTCCTGCTTGTGCGCGGTGCCGGTCTTGCCGGCGACGCGGTAGCCCATCACCTGGGCGCGCGGCGCGGTGCCGTGCGGGCCGGCGGCCAGCTCCAGCATGTCGCGCATGGTGTGCGCCACCTGCGGCGAGACAATCTGCGTGCCCACTGCCGGGCCGTCGGCCTTGAGGAAGGTGACGGGCATGATGTCGCCGTCGCGCGCGAAGATGCTGTAGCCGCGCGCCAGCTGCAGCAGCGACACCGACAGGCCGTAGCCGTAGCCCATGGTGGCCTGCTCGATCGGGCGCCAGCTTTTCGCCGGGCGCACCCGGCCGCCGACGGCGCCGGGGAACTGCACCTGGGGCGCGATGCCGAAGCCGGAGCGGTTGAACATGTTCCACATGTCTTCGCGCGCAAGTTTGAGCGCGATCTGCGCGGTGCCGATGTTGCTGGATTTTTCGATCACCTGCGCCACCGTCAGCAGGCCCATGGCGTGCGAGTCGCTGATGGTGGAGGTGCCGATGGTGTAGCGGCCCGGCGCGGTCTGGAAGGTGGAGTCGGCGGTGATCTTGCCTTCCTCCAGCGCCAGGGAGATGGTGAAGGGCTTCATCACCGAGCCGGGCTCGAAGCTGTCGGTGAGCACCCGGTTGCGCAGCTGCACGCCGGTCAGGTTGCTGCGGTTGTTCGGGTTGAAGGTCGGCAGGTTGGCCAGCGCCAGCACCTCGCCGGTCTTGGCGTCCAGCACAATGATGCCGCCGGCCTTGGCCTTGTGCAATTCCACCGCCTGCTTGAGCTGGCTGTAGGCGAGGTACTGGATCTTGCTGTCGATGGAGAGCGCCAGGTCTTTTCCTTCGCGCGGCGCCTGCACCCCGGCGACGTCCTCGACGATGTTGCCGCGCCGGTCCTTGATGACACGGCGGCTACCGGGCTTGCCGGCCAGGCTTTGCTGGAACGCGAGCTCGATGCCTTCCTGGCCGGTCTCGTCGACCCCGGTGAAACCCAGCACGTGCGCGGCCACTTCGCCGGCGGGGTAGTAGCGGCGGAATTCGCGCTGCTGGAAAATCCCCGGGACGTTGAGCTCGGCCACCTTCTCGGCTTCTTCCGGCGGCAGCTGGCGCTTCAGGTAGACGAATTCGCGGTCGGTGTCGCCCAGCTTCTTGTCGACTTCCTCCAGCGGCAGGTTGAGCGCGTGCGCCAGGTCGCGCAACTGGTCGCGCGAGGCCTTGACGTCGTCGGGGATGGCCCAGATCGAGCGCACCGGCGTGCTGGAGGCCATGATTTCGCCGTTGCGGTCGGTGATCTTGCCGCGATAGGCGGGAATCTCGATTTCGCGCAAGGCGCGCTTGTCGCCCTTTTGCTGCAGGAAGTCGGTGTCCCAGGCCTGCAGGAATACCGCGCGCCCGACCAGCACCATGAAGCCGGCGAAGACGAAGGCCAGCATCATGCGCGAACGCCACAGCGGCAGGCGCAATTGCAGGACCGGGCTGGGGGCGGAATTCATCATGCTAACGGGTCACCGCGGAGGGGCTGCCCTCGGCCGGCACCGCCGATTGGGCAGCCACGGTGGGCGAGACGAAGATCAGGCGGCGCGGGTCGGGCACGTGCATGCCGAGCTGGCGCTGCGCGATGCCTTCGACCAGGGCATGCTTGGCCCAGGTGGATTGTTCGAGTTGCAGCTGGCCCCATTCGACTTCGATCTGCTTTTGCCGCGACTGTTCATTTTCCAGGTCGGCAAACAGGAGGCGCCCGCGGTGGGTCGAGGTGACCGTGGCCAGGGCGCAAACCAGCACAACGGCGAGCAGGACGAAGTTGAGCCGGGTCATGACGTCAACCCGGACGTCACCACCCGCTCGATCACCCGCATGATGGCGCTGCGGGCGCGCGAGTTGGTGGCGACCTCTTCGGTGCCGGCGCGCGTCGCTTTGCCGATCAGCTTGTAGCCGGCCACCGGCAGCTCGGAGACACGCAGGGGCACACCCTTGGGCGGCTCCGGCGGATGGGCGCGCGCGCGCATCGCCTGCTTGACCATGCGGTCTTCAAGCGAGTGAAAGCTGATCACCACCAGTTTTCCCCCGAGGCCCAGGCAATTCATCGCGTCGTTCAGCCCTGCTTGCAATTCTTCAAGCTCCTGATTGACGTGAATCCGTAGAGCCTGAAAGGTGCGGGTGGCCGGATCTTGCCCCGGTTCCGGTTTAGCGCGCCGCTGGCGGAGGACATCCGCGACAAGGGCAGCGAGCTGAGCCGTTGTGGAGAGGGGTTCCCCCTCTGTGCGGCGAGCAACAATCGCCTGTGCAATCTGAACAGCAAACCGTTCTTCCCCATAATTTTTTATCACCTCCCCGATTTGTGCCGCCGTTGCCGTCTCCAGAAACTCCGCCGCCGTGATGCCACGGCTGGTATCCATGCGCATGTCGAGCGGGCCGTCGCGGCGGAATGAAAAACCGCGCGCCGGGTCGTCGATCTGCGGGGAGGAAATGCCCAGGTCCATCAGCACGCCGTCCACCGCACCTGCGTTTTGTTCCGTCAGCACGGCCCCCAGTCGGGCGAAGCCGGCATGCACCATCGAAAATCGCGGGTCGGCGCTCAAGGGTCCGGCGGCGGCGACCGCCTCCGCGTCCTTGTCGAACGCGACCAGGCGGCCATCCGGGCCGAGACGCTCGAGAATCAGCCGGCTGTGGCCTCCGCGTCCAAAGGTGCAATCGACATAGGTTCCGGACGGCTTGACGGTGAGGGCATCGACGGCTTCACCGAGCAGGACCGTTCGGTGGATATAGCCTTGGGGATGAGCCTCATTCACGTAAGCCCGTCAAAACGAAAAGTTTTCCAGCGAAGGCGGCATGCCCTGGGCGATCGCGTCCGCCTCCTGCTTGGCGAGCGTGGCCGCGTCCCACACCTCGAAGTGGCTGCCCATGCCCAGCAGCATCACTTCCTTGGTGAGGTGGGAGGCGTCGCGCAGCTCCGGGGTCACCAGCAGGCGCCCGGCGGCGTCCATGTCGACATCGACCGCATTGCCGAGAAAAATCCGCTGCCAGGCCTTGGCCTGCATTGGCCAGGCGGCGATTTTTTCGCGGTGTTGTTCCCATACCGGGCGCGGGAACAGCAGCAGGCAGCCGTGCGGGTGCTTGGTGAGCGTGAGGCGTCCCTCGCATTGCAATTGCAATGCGTCCCGGTGCCGGGACGGAACTGTCATCCGGCCTTTGGCGTCCAAACTAAGATTGGAACTGCCCTGGAACATGGTGGAATAGCGCCTTGATTAATCAAGGAAAAAGCCATGTGAAAAGGGGCGGTGAGCGCATCGGTCCCGACGCGTTCCTCGCCCCAGCGCCTTTTCGCCTGAATTGCGAAACTGCGCCATTTTTCACCACTTTTTCCTACATTCCCCCACTCTAGACCAAGGTTATAGCGAAATCAAGCGGATTCTGTGATTTGTTCTTTCAGGACAAGGACTTACAGCTTGAATCTCAAATTATACAAAAACCTATTATTCAATAAAAACAAATACTTTCACAACACTCATTAAAGTAACACATCATCATTTGTCTGTATGTTTATCCAGAGTAAGGCCTTTGCCACGGGCAGATGGCCCTGGCTCTTGAACTTGGAACTTCCGCCCCCATTAGCACTCGAAGACTAAGAGTGCTAAAATTGGCGCCTAATCGCGACCCGGGCCACAAGCCCACGGCCGCTCGGAAGGAGAAATTCAATGAGCAACGCAATCACCCTGCCCTCGACCGGCAACTGGAACCTCCCGGTTCCGTCGACTGTGGGCAGCATCGACCATTACATCTCGGCGGTTAACCGCTTCCCTGTCCTCACGCCGGAGGAAGAGCTGCGCTTCGCGCGCGACTTCCGCGATACCGAAAGCACGGACGCTGCCGGCAAGCTGGTGCTGTCGCACCTGCGCCTGGTGGTGGCGGTTGCGCGCGGCTACCTCGGCTACGGCCTGCCGCACGCCGACCTGATCCAGGAAGGCAACATCGGCCTGATGAAGGCCGTGAAACGATTTGACCCGGAGCGTGGGGTGCGCCTGGTTTCGTTTGCCCTGCACTGGATCAAGGCGGAGATCCACGAGTACGTGCTGCGCAACTGGCGCCTGGTGAAGATTGCCACCACCAAGGCCCAGCGCAAGCTGTTTTTCAACCTGCGCAGCCACAAGAAGGGCCTGGACTCGTTCACCCCGCAAGAGGTGGAGAACCTGGCGCGCGAGCTCAACGTCAAGCCTGAGGAAGTCAAGGAGATGGAAATGCGCATCGCCGGTGGCGACGTGACTTTCGAAGCCCCGGCCGACGCCAGCGAAGAGCAGAGCTTCGCGCCGATCGCCTATCTCACCGACAGCGAAGACGAGCCCTCGCGCCTGCTGGAAGACAAGGAGATCGAGACCAAGCGCAGCGCCTCCCTGACACAGGCGCTGGACGCCCTCGACGAACGCAGCCGGCGCATCATCCAGGCACGCTGGCTGGCGGAAGAGAAAGAGCAGCTCACGCTGCACGACCTCGCCGCCGAGTTCAAGGTTTCGGCCGAGCGGATTCGCCAGATCGAAGTCAAGGCGATGCAGAAGATGAAGTCGGCGATGGCGGAATTCGCGTAAACCGCGCCTCACCGCTTCGCATTGCAAGGGCCGCCTCCGGGCGGCCCTTTTTATTTGCCGCCGCGCCCAGGGACTTTGCTCAGGCGCGCGGCCAGGTGCGCAGCAACTCCACTGCCCTGCCGCACACCTCCTGCCATTCACCCGCGCGCTGCTGGCGCAGGAGGCGCATGGCCGGGTACCAGGGCGAGTCCTCGCGCTCCAGCAGCCAGAACATGCCGCTCTCGACCTTGAGCAGCATCACAACCGGCTTGCCCAGCGCCGCTGCCAGATGCGCCACCGAGGTGTCCACCGTCAGCACGAGGTCGAGATTTTCGATCAGCGCCGCGGTGTCGCCCATGTCTTCGAGATCGTCGGTGTAATCCTCGACGTCCAAACCCGCGCACGGCAACTCGTCGCGCCCCGCGCCTTTTTGCAGCGAGATCACGCGCAGCCCCGGCAACGCGCCCAGCGGCGCGAGCATTTCCAGCGGCACCGATTTGTCGCTGCGCCCGCCCGGTCCCTGCCAGAACGCCGCGGCCCAGCACAGGCCGATGCGCAGCACGCCCGCCGTCTGCGGCACTGCAGCCAGACGGCGTCCCCAGTACGCGACGTCGCCCGGCGGCGCCGACAAATAGCGCGCGGGCGCCGGAATATCCACGAGTTCAGTGCCGTAGATGGTCGCAATGTCCATCAGGCCGATGTGATAGTCCGCCTGCACCGCGCCCGCGGCGCTGAACGCCAGGTCGACGCCGGGGATGCGCTCGATCAGGCGGCGGCAGCCGTCGCTGCACGCCACCTGCAACAACGCGGGCTGATAGTCGCGCCGCACCATTTCGATATAGCGCGCGAACTGCAACTCATCGCCCAGCCCGCCCCAGTCCGCTTCGATCACCAGGCGCTTGCCCGCCAGCGGCTCGCCGCGCCACTGCGGCACGCTGCGCACCCAGTAAGGCATGTTGTGCCCCGGCAGTTCCAGGCGCGCCGACAGGTGCAGCATGGCCTCGCGCAATTGCCCCAGCAACAGCAACTGCGTTGCCAGGTGAAAACGCGTCTGCGCATGGCCCGGCCGCAACGCCAGCGACATACGGAAATAGCGCACGGCCTCGGCCACCTGCATGCGCAGTTGCGCCAGATGCCCGCGCACCAGCAGCAGGCCGGCGCTGCCCGGCAAGCGCGCCAGCGCCTCGTCCAGCAGCGTCTGTGCCTCGTCGTAGCGCTTGCGGCGCAACAGAAAGGCGCCCAGCGCCTCGAGCGCCGCTGCATCTTCAGCATCGGCCGCCGCCGCCCGCAGGCGCCGCTCCGCCTCTTCCACCTGCCCCTGGCGCTCCAGCACCTCCTCGGCCGAGAGCGCCGGCGTTGCCGCGCGCAACACGTCGGCCGGTGCTCCCGCGTCCGCGAGGGGTACGGAGATCGGCGCCGGCGGCGCGGAAAAATTCTTCAACAGCTTGCCCAGCATCAAACGCCCCTGCCCTTGCAAGACTTGACGATTGGTTCCAAGCATACGGTAAGCCGGCAACCATGTGTAGTTGAAGTAACATCGGCGCGCCCCGCTCTTCAAGCAGCTCCACAAGCCGCTCCAGTTCATGCCTTCATCCGCCCGCCACATCGTCCTCACCACCATCGGCTCCTATGGCGACCTGCATCCGATGATCGCCCTCGGCCTGGAACTGCAGCGGCGCGGCCACCGGGCGACCCTGGCGACGACCTCCATGTATGAAGAGAAGGTACGCGGCACCGGCCTGGGCTACCAGCGTCTGCGCCCCGACCTGGCGACGGACGATCCGGAACTGGTGCGCCGGCTGATGGACCCGCTCAAGGGCCCCGAATACCTGGTGCGCGAACTGTTCATGCCGCACGTGGGCGAAATGTACGATGACCTGGCGGCGGTGGCCGCCGATGCCGATTTCATCGTTGCCGGTGAGCTGGTTTACGTCGCGCCCCTGGTGGCGGAAAAATTCGGCCGGCGCTGGGCGCAGGCGACCCTGGCGCCGATGTCTTTTTTCTCCGTGTTCGACCCCTCGGTGTTGCCGCCACTGCCTGCCACCCGCTATTTGCGCGGCGCGCCGACATGGCTGCATCGCGCCCTGGTCGGCTTTGGTAAGTGGTCGGTACGTGACTGGGGAGAACCGTTGGCGCAATTGCGGCGCGCACTCGGTTTGAAAGAAGGCGCCAATCCATTGTTCGACGGCCGCTTTTCGCCCTGGCTGAACCTCGCCTTGTTTTCGCGCGTGCTGGGGCAGCCGCAGGCGGACTGGCCGGAAAAAGTGGTGCAGGCGGGCTTCGTCTACTACGACCATGACACGCATGGCAGCGGCATGCCCGCCGGGCTGCAGGACTTCCTGGACGCGGGCGAGGCGCCGATCATCTTCACCCTGGGTTCGGCGGCGGTGCGCGATGCCGGCTCGTTTTTCGAAGACAGCGTGGCGGCGGCGCTGACGCTGAAGCGCCGCGCATTGCTGCTGATGGGCGAGAACGTGCTGAAGCAAGCGTTGCCACCGCAAATGGCGGCCTTCAACTACGCCCCCTACTCCGAAGTGCTGCCGCGCGCCGCCTGCGTGGTGCACCAGGGCGGCATCGGCACCACCGCGCACGCCCTGCGCGCGGGCGTGCCGCAACTGGTGGTGCCCTTCGCCTTCGACCAGCCGGATAACGCGGCGCGGGTGCAGCGCCTGGGTTGCGGGCGGATGATATTGCGCCGCGACTACACGGCGCAGCGTGCGGCGCGGCTGCTGGCCGCTTTGCTGGGCAGCCCGGCGCCGGCGCAACGGGCGCGCGAAATCGGGCGGCAACTGGCGGCCGAAAACGGCCTGGGCGCGGCCTGCGACGCCATCGAGGCGGCCGTGGCAGCAGCGCCTGCCGGCGCGCCGCGCGCGGCCTAGCGGGCGCGCTTGCATTGCGCATCGTCCGGGCGCATATAAGTATAACTACGCGCATCCGCCGCCTCCGTAGCAGCGTATTTTGTGCATACAATGTGCGATTCGCACGATCAGGAGCAGACATGGGCAACAACACCAACCTTCCCGCCGCCAAGCAGCGCTTGCTGCCCGGCAAATACATTTTCGCCGCCGCCTCGATATTGCTGGTGGGCGCGGCCCTGATTTTCGGCCGTGGCGCGATTGCCGAGAGCGCGGTGAAGATTCCGGCGCCGGCGATGGATGTCAGCACGGCGCCGGCGGCGAGCGAAACGGCGGTGTTCGCCGGCGGCTGCTTCTGGGGCATCCAGGCGGTGTTCCAGCACACCAAGGGCGTGACCCTGGCGGTGTCGGGCTATGCGGGCGGGGAAAAGAACACGGCGTCCTACGAGACGGTTTCCACCGGCAGCACCGGGCATGCGGAGTCGGTGCAGGTCACCTACGACCCGAAAGTGATCAGCTTCGGCAAGCTGCTGCAGGTGTATTTCTCGGTGGCCCACGATCCGACCCAGCTGAACCACCAGTTCCCCGACACCGGCACCCAATACCGCTCGGCAGTGTTCTACAAGGACGCGCAGCAAAAGCAGGTGACCGAGGCCTACATCGCGCAACTCAACGCCGCGCATGTCTACAAGAACAAGATCGTCACCCAGGTGACGCCGCTGAAGGGCTTTTACGCGGCGGAGAATTATCACCAGGACTACGCCACCATCCATCCGGACCAGCCCTACATCGCCACCTACGACCTGCCGAAAATCGGTAACCTGAAGACCGTGTTTCCGGACCTGTATCGCGAAACGCCGGTGCTGGTGGCGCAGGCGAGCATGAAAAAGTAAGCCGCCGCCGCAGGCAACAAGCGAAGCCCCGCCGCGTGCGGGGCTTTCAGCTTTTTGTGCCGTCCCTTTAATGAACTTGATAAGGCGGTGGATCGGCGCAGGCAGTGACGGCGCCGATATCATGTTCCCCATCGAGGGTCGCGCGTGAAGCGGCCCGTGCAATGATGCCGGAGACAGAATGCCGCCAATTTTTCCACCCTTGCTGCGCCGCCTGGCGCCGGCCGCCGTCACGCTCGGCCTGTTGTTTGGTGCCGCAGCCCACGCCGCCTACCCCGAGCGCCAGGTGGCCATCGTCGTGCCCTTCGCCCCGGGCGGAGGCAGCGACATTGCCGCGCGCGTGCTTTCCCGCTACCTGACGGAAGATCTGAAGCAGGCCTTCATCGTTGAAAACCGCGCCGGCGCCGGCGGCAACATTGCCGCGCGCTACGTGGCGCAGGCAAAGCCCGACGGCTATACCCTGATGGTGATTTCCAGCATCCTCACCATCAACCCCAGCCTGTACAAGAACGCGGCCTTCGACCCGGTGCGCGACTTCACGCCGATCGTGGAAATCGGTGACGCGCCCAACGTGATCGTGACGCGGCCGGATTCGGGCATCAGGTCGGTGGCGGAGTTGATTGCGCTGGCGAAGGCCCAGCCGGATTTGCTCAACTACGCCAATCCCGGCTCCGGTACTTCGCCGCATATCGCGATGGAGTATTTCAAGGTGCGCGCCGGCATCAAGGTCACCAACGTGCCCTACTCCGGCGCCGGGCCGTCGATGCAGGCGGTGCTGGGCGGTGCTACCCAGCTCGGCTGCTTCAGCGTGGGCGCGGTGGCGCCGCACATTGCCAGCGGGCGCTTGCGCGCGCTGGTGCACACCGGCCATGGGCGCATGGCGGAGTTTCCCGAGGTGCCGAACATGGCCGAGGCGGGCTTTGCCAACGCCGAGTCGGCCAGCTTTCAGGTGTTGGTGGCGCCGGCCGGGATGGCGCCGGAAATTACCGCGCAATTGTCGCGCGCGGTGCTGGGTGTGCTGAAACGCCCCGAGGTGCAGGAGACCATGCGCAACAACGGCTTCGGCATCATCGGCGGCGGGCCGGAGCAACTGAAGGCGCGCATCGCGCACGAGGTGCCGATGTACCGCGAGATGATCGCCCGCGCGCACATCAAGGTCGACTGAAAGACCGGCCCGGGCACAGCACTACGATCGCATGCCGATCAGGCGCGCCAGGGTGTGCTGTTCGGTGGCGACGATTACCGAGTAGGTGGTACCAGCCAGGGTGGTGATCAGGTAGGGGTCACCCTTGGCTTTGCCGACCACCACGGAAGCGATGGAGTCCTGCCGGATGAATACCCGACCGTCGGTCGGGGAAGTGATTTCGATATACATGGCGGCTCCGGTTCGAAAGGGGCACGAATGTGAGACTGCAGGCCGCCTACGTACACGCGGAGTGGGACAACACGATTCATTATGGCGCATTGCCCGGCCTTGCGCGCCGGACGGCCCGATTCATTCCGCCTGTGCCGCGCCGCCGGTTGATGCGGCGCCCGCTTTGCCGCGTTCGAGCAATTCGAACACCCCCATGCCGGCGAGCATCGCGGCGACGAACACCAGGGCCTTGATTTCGCCCATGCCCAGCGCCACCAGGCCGGGCCCCGGGCAAAAGCCGGCGATGCCCCAGCCGATGCCGAACAGCATGCTGCCGATCATCAGCCGGCGGTCGATCTGCCGGGCTGCCGGCAGTTTCATTTCGACGCCGAGAAACGACACCGTGCGCTTGCGCGCCACCATGAAGGCGGCGGCGCTGACAGCGATCGCCCCCGCCATCACGAACACCAGCGAGGGGTCCCAGCGGCCGGCAAGATCAAGAAAGCCCAGCACCTTGGCCGGATTGGCCATACCGGAAACCAGCAGCCCAAGGCCGAACACCAGGCCCGCCAGCAATGCAGTGAACACAGGCATGAAGATGCTCCTACGCGCCGGCCAGGTGACGCAGCACGAATACCGTCAGGAAGCCGGCGCCCATGAAAGCCGCGGTGGCCGCCAGCGAGCGCGGCGACAGGCGTGCCAGCCCGCAGACCCCGTGCCCGCTGGTGCAGCCCGAGCCGTAGCGGGTGCCGACGCCGACCAGCAGGCCGGCGACGACCAGGGATGCGTACTGCGCATCGATCTGCGGTTTGGGCAATGCCGCGAACAGCACGTAGACCAGCGGCGCTGCCAACAGCCCCAGCACAAAGGCGGCACGCCAGGCGATGTCGCCGCGGGCGGGATGGAGCAGGCCGCCGAGCACGCCGCTGATGCCGGCAATGCGGCCGTTGCACAGCGCGAACAGGGCGGCGGCGAGGCCGATCAATATGCCGCCGGCCAGCGCGGACCAGGGGGTGAAGGCTTGCCAGTTGATCATCGGCGTCTTTACTCGGGCAACCGGAACGGTAGCGCAGCTTACGGCAATCTAGGGGGCGCGTCCGCTGCCCGACTTCTCCTTCACAAACCGCCCGATCTCGAAGTCCGCGCCGCGCAGCATCAGCTCACCCATGCGCAGGCGCACCATGGCGCCATCGCGCAGGGCATCAATCACGCGGTCCGGCTTCCACCAGCCCAGGGGCACTACCATTTTCGGCGCGGCCGCCTGGTCGAGCAGGAAGATCGGCGCGACCGCCTGATACTGGCTGCCGTCGGCGCCGCCGATCAGCCGGGCCGGTACCGGTTCGGCCTTGCCGGGCTGGAGTTTGACGCCGGCGACGATGCCGACGCCGCGCTCCTCCTGGACCCAGCGGATTTCGCCAACCGAAAACGCCACCAGATGCAGCGCCGGGTCGGAGCGTATGCCCATCAGCATGCCGCGCGTCAGGCGCTCGCCCTCAAGCGTGCGCACGGCGCGCAGGCCCTGTTCGCTGCGGTCCAGCAGTTTCCAGGGGCCGTCGGCAGGGATAGGCGGTAAGCCGCGCGCGGTGACCGGCGCCAGGCTTGGCAATTCGCTGCCGGAATAGACATTGAACTGGCGCGGCATGGCGAACGCATTTCCGCTCAGCAGGCAGTAAATCGCCTCGCCGCCGGACTCGATGGCGACACGCTCTTCTGTGCGCTCGCGGCCGCCGGCGCGGATTTCGCCGGCGCCGCACCAGACCCGGTACAGGCGCGCCAGCAAGCCGGACAACTCGCGGCTGTCGATCATCAGCACATCCAGCGAAGCCACCGGCTCGCCCGCCGCCAGCTTGGCCGACACCGCCTGCAAGGCGCTGCCCAGGCGGGCGTTGTTGAGCAGGTGGCTGACGCCGGCGGTGCGCAGCACGCGCAGGCGCCCGGTGTGGGTGACGCTGTGCGGCTGCTCGGGCTCGCCCACCGGCTGCCAGCTGCAGTCGATGAAGGGCTCGAGCAGCGCGGTCATCGCCAGGGTGGCGTCGAGCATGCGCGGCACCATGGCGCCGGCCTGGGCGGCGGCCAGCAGGATCGCCCGGCCGTAGGTGGTGTCGATGGACGATACCTGGTTGGGGTTGAGCTCATCGGCCACGCCGTTTTTGCCGACGCCCAGGGCATGGGCCTGGCCCACCAGGTGGTGCAGCGCGTCCCACAGGGCCGGGCTCAATACCTGGCGCGCCCGGTAGCCCTCGATCATCCGGCTGACGATGGTGTGGATGGCGCGCTGCAAGGCGCCGGCCATGTCCTGCAGGCGCTGCGGCGACGCCGGGGCCTCTTCGAAGCCCGCGTAACACAGGCGATATTGCTCCTGCAGGGCGGCGTACACCGCCAGCACGCGGTCCAGCATGCCGCGCTCGCGCTCGGCCAAGGGCAGCGGCCGGTCGGCATAAAAGGTTTTGGCCGCGCGCGCAGCCTCCGCGGGCAAGGCGGCGCGTATCAGTTCGATCAGGGCGGCGCGCTGTTGCGGCTCCAGGGAGGCCGCCGCATATTCATCCAGCTGGCCGTGCAGGGTTTCGAGCACGCGCTCCAGCGGCTGCTGGCGCAAGGCGGCCAGCCCGACGGCCAATTCACTGGTGCCCGTGATCATGCAGGAAGTCTAGCGCAGGGTTTCCATGACGCGAGGATAATCGCCGCCAGGACCAGGCCAAACAACCCGACTTTTAATGGTGCCGGCTATCTGAATCGAACAGATGACCTACCGCTTACAAGGCGGTTGCTCTACCAACTGAGCTAAGCCGGCTGGATGCGTCAAAAAGTAAAACCCTACTTTTTGCCGGGACTGATTTGCATTAAATCGCTGGCAGAGCCAGACGATTTAATGACGTAACTGCGACGAAAAGGCAGATGACTGCACCGGCGCGCTTGCGCGCGCCGATAGTGTCATTTTACGACCGTCAGCTTGGGCTTGCCGCCGGGGGCGGGACGGCCGGGGGTGGCGGCGGGCGTTGTCGCGTCGAGTTGGGCTTCGGGTTTGGGTTCGGAGACCAGGTCGCTGACTTCGAAACCCTGGCCGTGGCCGTTTTCGCGGGCGTAGATGGCGGCGACGCGCTCGATCGGCACCTGGATGTCGCGCTGCACGCCGCCGAAGCGGGCGGCGAATTCGACGAAGTCATTGCCCATCTTCAGGCCGTTGGTGGCTTCGAAGGAGATGTTGAGCACGATCTGCCCGTCCTTGACGAATTCCATCGGCACGCGCGTGCTGGCGTCGACCACCACCGCCAGATAGGGCGTAAAGCCGTTGTCGGTGCACCACTCGTAGATCGCGCGGATCAAATACGGCTTGGTGGAGGGGTGCGCTTGCTGCTGTTCTGGTTGGTCTGCCATCTGCTGTCCTTTCCGACAAAAGTAAAAACCTTTTGTCGGGCTTATTTTGCATGAATTCGCTGGCAGAGCCAGACGAATTCAAGGACGAAAAAGCAACACAAAGACATCTTACTTGCGCATCACCTTTTCCGAAGGCGTGAGCGCTTCGAAGTAGGCGGGGCGGCTGAAAATGCGCTCGGCGTATTTCATCACCGGCGCAGCCTGGCGCGGCAGGTCGATGCCGTAGTGGTCCAGGCGCCACAGCAGCGGGGCAATGGCGACGTCCAGCATGGTGAACTCTTCGCCGAGCATCCACTTCTGCTTGGCCAGGTTGGGCGCCAGCTGGGTCAGCACGGCGGTGACGCGCTCGCGCGCCTTGTCCTGCTGCTTCTGGTTGCCTTTTTCCAGTGCGTCGATGTGAACGAACAGCTCGCGCTCGAAATTGAGCAGGAACAGGCGGGTGCGGCCGCGCATCACCGGGTCCGCCGGCATCAGCTGCGGATGGGGAAAACGCTCGTCGATGTATTCGTTGATGATGTTGCTCTCGTAGAGCACCAGGTCGCGCTCGACCAGGATCGGCACCTGGCCGTACGGATTCATCACCGAAATGTCTTCCGGCTTGTTGAAGAGATCGATGTCCTTGATCTCGAAGTCCATGCCTTTTTCATACAGCACGAAGCGGCAGCGATGCGAAAAAGGACAGGTCGTGCCCGAATAGAGAACCATCATATTTGCGGCCTTTTGAAACACAAGGGCACGTGATTTCCGTGCCCTGTAAGACCAGCCCTGCAGAATTGCCGGCTGGTTAGTTCATCTGCTCGCTGGCGGCATAAATACCGCTTAGTCGAAGCGCCTTTGCTTTTTTGTTGCTCTTACACCAAGAAATCGTCTGGCTCTGCCAGCGATTTCTTGCGAATCAGACCGCCCAAAAGTAGGTTTTTACTTTTGGGCGCTCAATGAATATCCTTCCAGTACACGTGATGCAGCCACCATGCGCAGGGCAGCAGCAGCAGGCTCAGGAAAATCAGCACCAGCACGCCCAGCTGCTTGCGATGCGCCGCTTCCGGCTCGCCCATCCACACCAGGTAGCTGACCAGGTCGGCGACGGCTTCGTCGTACTGTAGTTTGGAGAGCATGCCCGGCTTTTCAAGCTCGAAACCCTCGAACTTGCGCACGGTCTTGCCTTCTTCGTGCTCGTCCTTTTCTTCCTTGTAGACGGCGCGCTGCGAGCCTTGCAGCTCATAGAGCACGTGCGGCATGCCGACGTTGGGAAACAGGGTGTTGTTCCAGCCGGTGGGGCGCGACGGGTCGAGGTAGAAGCTGCGCAGGTAGGTGTAGAGCCAGTCGGCGCCGCTGCCCAGTTCAGAAGACTTGGCACGGGCGATCACCGAGAGGTCGGGCGGGGCGGCGCCGAACCAGGCCTTGCCGTCTTTCTTGGTCAGGGAGATGGTCATCAGGTCGCCGACCTTGTCGCCGGAAAACAGCAGGCTGGCCTTGATCTGCTCGTCGGTCAGGCCGATGTCGTGCAGGCGGTTGTAGCGCATCGAGACGGCGCTGTGGCAGTTCAGGCAGTAGTTGACGAAGATCTGGGCGCCGTGCTGCAGGGCCTGGACGTCGGTCGAGCGGTCGATCAGGATGTGGTCGAGCTTGATCTCTTCTTCGGCCAGGGCCGCGGGGGCGTGGGCGGCGGCGCACGCCAGCAGGAAAGTCAGGAGCAGTTTTTTCATGTTGTGTTCTCCCCTTACATGGTCACGCGGTCGGGCACGGGCTTGAACTGGCCCATGCGGCTCCACCACGGCATGCCGAGGAAAAATCCGAAATACAGCACCATGCAGACCTGCGAGACGATCTGCCCGCCGGGCGACGGCGGCAGGGTGCCGAGGTAGCCGAGGATGAAAAAGCAGATCACGAACACGGCGTAAAAGGCCTTGTGCATGGTCGGGCGATAGCGGATCGACTTCACCGGCGAACGGTCCAGCCAGGGCAGGAGGAAGAAGATCATGGTGGAGGCGCCCATCGCGGCCACGCCCCAGACCTTGGCGTCGATCCAGAAGAAGTTCCACACCATGGCGCGCAGGATCGAATAGTAAGGCGTGAAGTACCAGACCGGGGCGATGTGCGGCGGGGTCTTGAGCGAGTCGGCGGCGATGAAGTTGTTCGACTCCAGGAAGTAGCCGCCCATCTCCGGCGCGAAAAAGACGATGATCGAGAACACGATCAGGAACACGACGGCGGCGAACAGGTCGTGGCCAATGGTGTAGTACGGATGGAAGGGGATGCCGTCCAGCGGAATGCCCTTGGCGTCTTTCTTTTCGTTGATATCGACGCCGTCCGGGTTATTCGAGCCCACTTCGTGCAGCGCCAGGATGTGCGCGGCGACCAGGCCCAGCAGCACCAGCGGAATGGCGATGACGTGGAAGGAGAAGAAGCGGTTCAGCGTGGCGTCCGACACGACATAGTCGCCGCGGATCCAGATCGAGAGGTCAGGGCCGATCACGGGAATCGCGCCGAACAGGTTGACGATCACCTGCGCGCCCCAGTAGGACATCTGGCCCCAGGGCAGGAGGTAGCCGAAGAAGGCTTCGCCCATCAGGCACAGGAAGATCATCACGCCGAACACCCAGACCAGCTCGCGCGGTTTGCGGTAAGAGCCGTAGAGCAGGCCGCGGAACATGTGCAGGTAGACGACGATGAAGAACATCGAGGCGCCGGTGGAGTGCATGTAGCGGATCAGCCAGCCCCAGGGCACTTCGCGCATGATGTACTCGACCGACTGGAAGGCCTTGTCGGCGTCGGGCTTGTAGTGCATCACCAGGAAAATGCCGGTGACGATCTGGATCACCAGCACCAGCATGGCGAGCGAGCCGAAGAAGTACCAGAAGTTGAAGTTTTTCGGCGCGTAATACTCGGTCATGTGCGCGCGCCAGTTGCTCATCAGCGGAAAGCGCGCATCGACCCAGGTGAGCAGCCCGCTGGCGGGCTTGTCGAGGGCACCCAGGCCGCTGACGACTACAGGTTCTTTTTTGCCGGCAGCCATGGCTTACGCTCCCTTGGTATCGTCGCCGACCAGAAGCTTGGTCTCGGAGACGAATTTGTAGGGCGGGATGCGCAGGTTGTCGGGCGCGGGCTTGGCTTTCCAGACCCGGCCGGCGAGGTCGAACACCGAGCCGTGGCAGGGGCAGACAAAGCCTTCTTCCCCCAGCAGCGCCGGGTTGGCGCCGGCGGTGAAGGGGCCGGAGGGCGAGCAGCCCAGGTGGGTGCAGATGCCGACGCAGACGAACAATTCCTTGTGGTCTTCGCGGGCGCGGAAATCGTTCTTGCAATAATCGGGGGTCCAGTCCGGGTTGCGCTTGGACTCGGGGTCGGCGAGCAATTCCTTGGATTTGGTGAGCGAAGCCATCATCTCCGGGCTGCGCTTCAAAATCCACACCGGCTGGCCGCGCCATTCGGCGACGATCATCTCGCCTTCCTTGACGGCGCTGATGTCGACTTCCACCGGGGCGCCGGCGGCCTTGGCCTTTTCCGAAGGCGCGAAGGTATTGACGAAGGGCCAGGCGGTGCACAGGGCGCCGACACCGCCAACGACTGAAGTGGCGACGACGGCATTACGCCGCTCTTTGTCCACGGATTGCTCGTTGCTCATAAAAGCCTCAAAAGCTTGAAGAAATGGGTCCGTTGAATGTTCTTTTGGCCGGGACTTGCGCCGCGCTGCACCCCGATTCATCGGGCAATGTGCAACTGCAACCTCGGCCAAACGGAAAATTATACCGGATCGTCAGTAAGGATAAAAGTTTTTAAAAATTTATCCTGTTTTTTCATGACGTTACGCGCCTTTTGTGCTAAACGCACGCTTGCCAATGCGGGGCCGGCGGGGTACCCTGCGGCGCCTGTGCAACGGGTTTTGGAGTTTTCGCATGAATATGCTGCAGGAGTTCAAGGCTTTCGCGGTCAAGGGCAACGTGATCGACCTGGCGGTGGGCGTGATCATCGGCGCGGCCTTTGGCAAGATCGTCGATTCCCTGGTGGGCGACCTGATCATGCCGGTCATCAGCAAGGTGGTTGGCGGGCTCGATTTCAGCAATTACTATATTCCGCTGGCGCAGCAGACGGCGGGCCTGCCGCTGGCAGAGGCGAAAAAGATCGGGGCGGTGCTGGCCTACGGCAACTTCCTGACCATCGCGCTGAACTTCATCATCCTGGCGTTCATCATTTTCCTGATGGTCAAGGCGATCAACAAGTCCAAGCACAACGAACCGCCGCCGCCGGCACCGCCGACGCCGGAAGACGTGCTGCTGCTGCGCGAGATCCGCGACGCACTGAAGGCGCGCAGCCCGTCTTAGGCAGGATTGGCGATTTCAACAAAGCGATGCGCGATGCCGTGGCTTTGCGCCAGCCAGGCGCCTATCGCCTGCACGCCGTAGCGCTCGGTGGCGTGGTGGCCGGCGGCGATGTAGGGCACGCCGGATTCGCGCGCCAGATGGGTGGTCTGCTCGGAGATTTCGCCGCTTAGATAGAGCTCGCAGCCGGCGGCGATGGCCTGCTCGAAATAGCCTTGCGCCCCGCCGGTGCACCACGCCACTTTACGGACCATATGCGCGCCGTCGCCCACCAGCAACGGCGTGCGACCGAGACGTTCGCCGACCAGGGTGGCGACTGCCTGGGCCGTCATCGGCGCCGGCAAGTCGCCAAGAAAGCCGATTTCCTGCTCGGCGAAGCGGCCGGTGAGGGTGAAGCCGAGCTGCTTTGCAAGTTGCGCGTTGTTGCCGAGCTCGCCGTGGGCGTCCAGCGGCAGGTGGTAGGCGAACAGGTTGATGCCGTGCTTGAGGAGCAGTTCCAGGCGGCGCTTTTTCGGGCCGACCACGCGCATGTCGTCGCCTTTCCAGAATAGGCCGTGATGCACCAGGATGGCGTCGGCATCGGCGGCAACGGCGGCTTCGATCAGTGCCAGGCTGGCGGTGACGCCGCTCAACAGGCTGCTAATTTGCGCCCGCCCTTCCACCTGCAGGCCGTTTGGGCAATAATCGCGGAAGCGGACCGGTTCCAGCAGTTGGTCGAGCGCGCCTTGTAACTCTTCTCTGGTCATCATTTCTCCATGTTCCGCCATTTGTGGCTTATTTTCGCGCAGACCGTCACGGTGTGCATTGCGCTCTGGTTTGTGGTTGCCACCCTGCGACCCGGCTGGCTGACGCTGCGCCCGGCGACCACCACGACCAGTTCCAACGCCGGCACGGTGACCGTGGCGCAAGTGCCTGACCCGACACCCGGCCTGCTCGATCCGATCCGGCAGGCCTCGTATAGCGACGCGGCG
>DATAZV010000108.1:0-2003 GCA_036271855.1 Burkholderiales bacterium | reverse complement strand
AAGGCGGGGCGGCCTGACGAACCTACTGGAGACAAATCTTGCAAGAAACACGTCGTCACGTCATCAAGGCCTTCGGCGCCGCGCTCGCTGCCGCGTCCGTTCCGCGCGCTTTCGCGCAGGCCAAGCCGATCCGCATCGGCTTCGGCATGGCCTTAACCGGCGGCATCGCCATCAACGGCAAGGCCGCGCTGCTGACGATCCAGATGTGGCAAAAGGAAGTCAACGCCAAGGGCGGCCTCTTGGGCCGGCCGGTCGAGCTGGTGTATTACGACGACCAGAGCAACCCTTCGACGGTGCCCGGCATCTACACCAAGCTGCTGGATGTGGACAAGGTGGACGTGATCATCTCCGGCTACGCCACCAACATGCAGGCGCCGGCGATGCCCATCGTCATGCAGCGCGGCATGATGTTCGTCGGCCTGTTCGGCCTGGCGGTGAACGACCAGTTCAAGTACGACCGCTTTTTCCAGATGATGCCTTCGGGCCCGAATGCGCGCATCGACTTTTCCAAGGGCTTCCTCGACATCGCGATGACGATGAGCCCGAAGCCGCAAACCATCGCCCTGCTCGGCGCCGATGCCGAGTACCCGCACATCGCGCTCGACGGCGCGCGTGAAAACGTGAAAAAGCTGGGCCTGAAAGTGGTCTACGACAAGACCTACCCGCCCACCACCATCGACGCCGGCCCGATCATGCGCGCGGTGGCCGCGACCAACCCGGACGTGGTCTTCGTCGCCAGCTACCCGCCCGACTCGGTGGCGATGGTGCGCGCCGCCACTGAAGTGGGCCTGAAGGCGAAAATGTTCGGCGGCGGCATGATCGGCCTGCAGTCCGGCGCGGTCAAGGCGCAGCTGGGTCCGCAGCTCAACAACATCGTCTACTACGACTTGAACGTGCCCGAGCCGACGATGAACTTCCCCGGCATCAAGGACTTCCTCGCCAAATACCAGGCGCTCGCCCCCGCCGCCGGCGTCGACACCCTGGGCTTCTACCTGCCGCCCTTCGCCTACTCGGCGATGCAGGTGTACGAGCAGACCATCAACGGCGTGAAATCCACCGACAACGCCAAGATGGCCGAGTTCGCCCACAAGAACACCTTCAAGACCATCGTCGGCGACATCGCCTTCGGCGGCAACGGCGAATGGGCGCAATCGCGCCTGCTGTTCGTGCAGTACCAGGGCATCGTCGGCAACGACATCAACCAGTTCAAGGAAGTCGGCAAACAGGTCATCCTCTCGCCGGAGAAGTACAAGAGCGGCACGCTGAAGTATCCGTACAAGGCGTAAGGTTCACGACCCGGTTAATCAGGGAAGCAGTGCAAAAGGGCGGCGCCTCAAAAAGGCGCCGCCCCTTTTTTTCGTCAGGCACAAGGCGAAATTCCGCGCCGGACCAGCAGCGCGATTCAGCCCGCGCCCGGCGCCTTGTTCGCTGCGCCGCCGTTGGCCCTGACCCTGATCAGGGTCAGGGTCGGGATCAGGCCGAACAGTAGCACCACGGACATGATCCACCACGCGCTCTGGAAGGCTTCGATGCGCTCGGCGGCCGAGGCGGGCGAGCCGATCAGCGCAACCAGGACGGCCACGCCGATGGCCATGCCGGCCTGCCTGATCATGTTGACCACGCCCGAGCCGGTCGCACACGAGGAAGGCGGCAGGGATGAGGTGCTGACGCCCATCAGGGTAGGCAGCGTCAGCCCGACGCCGGCACCGATGGGCAGCATGCCGATGACGGCGGCGGCGACGCTCGGCGTGACGCCGGGGACGAGCGCCCACCAGGCCAGCCCTAGGGCGAACAGCAGCAGCCCGGCGACCACCACCGGCGCGGCGCCGAAGCGCGCGATCAGGCGCCGCGAGAACAGCATGGAGACGATAGGGACCAGCAACGGACCGGGTGCCATTGCCACGCCGATTTTCAATGCGGACCAGCCCCACACGGTCTGATCCCACAACACGATCGACAGCAGCATGGCGCCGAAGGCCACCGAGAACAGCGCGACTACCAGG
>DATAZV010000107.1:0-1918 GCA_036271855.1 Burkholderiales bacterium | reverse complement strand
TAGACGGCGGTGTCGAAGACGAAATCCACCTGGCCGCCCATGACGTCGGTAAAGGCCGGCGGGCTGCCCTTGTAGGGCACGTGGCGGATGTCCATGCCGGTGGCGGCCTTGAGCATTTCCATCGACAGGTGGGAAGTCGAGCCGCTGCCGGAAGAGGCGAAGGTGAGCTGCCCGGGCTTGGACTTGGCCAGCACGATCATCTCGCGGACGTTGTGCAACGGCACGTTGGGGTTGCACACCAGCACGAAGGGCAGGTTGCCGACCAGGGTGATGGGCGCGAAATCCTTCGACGGGTCGTAGGGCAGGTTTTTGTAGAGATTGGGATTGGTGGCCAGGGGCGCGGTGGCCGAGATCAGCATGGTGTAGCCGTCGGGCGCGGCCTTGGCGGCGGCGGCGGCGCCGATGCTGCCGCCCTGGCCGGGCTTGTTGTCGATCAGCACCGGCTGGCCCATGTTGGCGGTGATGCGCTCGCCGATCATCCGCGCGATCACGTCGGTGGCCTGGCCGGGCGGAAAGCCGACGATGATGCGGATCGGCTTGTTCGGGTAATCGGCCTGCGCGAGCGCGGATGCTGGCAGCACGCAAGGTAACGCGTAAACAAGGGCGAACAGCAGGGCGCGGGCCAGGGTCATGCGGGGTCTCCTCGTTGTATTTTTTCCCGTGCGGATCGAGCCGCGGCGGGCTTGGCGCGGACTATAGCATCACGGTCCGCGCCAATACTTGTTCGCCAGGCATCGATGCATTCGCCTACTCGATCACCACATGTGCGTCGCGCGCCACGGTGCGCCATTGCTCGAAGTCGGCACGCACGAAGGCGCCGAAATCGGCGGTGCTCATGTTCAGCATTTCCACGCCCATGCTTTCGTACTTGTCGCGCACCGGCTTTTCGGCAACCGACTTTCTCAGCGCGGCGGTGAGCTTGTCGGCCACCGGCTTGGGCAGGTTGGCCGGGGCGAACAGGCCGGTGAAGGTGGTGGCGTCGAAGCCGGCCAGGCCCGATTCGGCCAGCGTAGGCACGTTGGGCAGTTGCGCCGAGCGCGCCTTGCTGGTCATGGCGATGGCCTTGATGCGGCCTTCGCGGATGTACTGGATCGAAGCCGTCAACTGGTCGACCATGGCGTCGACCTGGCCGCCGATTTCGTCGGTCAGCGCCGGGCCGCTGCCCTTGTAGGGCACGTGCACCAGGTCGTAGCCGGCGGCGCGCTTGAGCATTTCTATCGCCAGGTGGTTCGACGAACCGTTGCCGGCGGAAGCCACCGAGACGCGGCCAGCCCGCGCCTTCGCGGCGAACTCGGCATAAGTGCTGACGCCCATTTTCGGCGAGGCGGTGAGCACCATCGGCACGACGTGGATGGGGCCGAGCGCGGTGAAGTCGCGCGGCGTGTCGTAGGGGATGTTTTTCATCGCCGCCGGAGAAGCGGTGAGCGAACCGGAGGAACCCAGCAGCAGGGTGTAGCCGTCCGGCGCGGACTTGGCAACGTAGAGCGAGCCGATGGTGCCGCCGGCGCCGGCGCGGTTGTCCACCACCACGCTTTGCCCGAGCGCTTCGCCCAGCGCCGGGGCCAGCACGCGCGCGGTGATGTCGATGTTGCCGCCGGGGGCCCACGGCACGATGATGTGCAGGGGCCGGCTGGGGAAGTCCTGGGCCTGCGCCAGGGTGGCTGCGGCCAACAGCAATGCGCCGGCGGCGCGCGTCAACATTCGCTTCATTTGTCTCTCTCCATGTTTGAGGCGCGCGATGCCGCAGCGCGCCGGCGCAGATTACACCGGACCGGGGGACGGCGTCGCCTGCTGCCTATAACGAGCCGGGGCGGATCTTGTCATCTGGCTGTCATCAAGCGGAAGTAATCTGGAATTGCCAAAAAAGAAAACAAAATAAAAAGGAGAATAAAAATGGCGCTTCCCAACCGGGAACCAG
>DATAZV010000106.1:0-2533 GCA_036271855.1 Burkholderiales bacterium | reverse complement strand
GCGCGCAAAATGATCCGCCACCTGCTTGGCCACCGTCGCTGAGCAGTTCACGGTGGACAGCACGCCGATGTAGTTGCGCGTCGCCACCCGGCCATCGGCGCGCTTGTAGCCCATGAAGGTGGCGGGCTGGTCTACTTTCACCTGCGGCTTGATGTCGGTGCCGAAAGCGTAGTCGCGCTCGAATGCCTGCACTTCGATGTTGTGGGTGTGCACGTGCGCGCCGGGCGCGATCGGCTGGGTGGCGAAGCCGATGATCTGGTTATAGCGGCGCACCGGTTCGCCCACCGCAATCGCGCGCGTCGCCATCTTGTGACCGGAGGGAATGCGCGAGGCGGCGGTGACGTTCTCGGCGGCGATCAGGGTGCCGGCGGCAATCTCGCGCGCGGCGATCACCACGTCGTCGTTCGGATTCAGGCGCAGCGTGGCGGTGCGGATGAATTGCGGGGTTACCTCGCCCATGGAAGTCTCCGATGTATTTGGTCTTGGTTCAACAGGAACATTTTAACCCCGCGCCTTGTCCGGACAGCCGCGCGGCAGCGCGGCAAAAACGCTCATTGCGCCTCATGTTAACCTAATGGTTACTTCGAAAAAAACAATCAGGAGACGAAATTGGCAGGCACATCAACCGGAAGACTGGCGGGTAAGACCGCCTTTGTCACCGCCGCCGGCCAGGGCATCGGCCGCGCTTGCGCCCTGGCGTTCGCCGCCGAAGGCGCGAAGGTGTGGGCCACCGACATCAACGAAAAACTGCTGGAGAGCTACGCCGGCGTGGCCAACGTCACCGTGCGCAAGCTCAACGCGCTCGACGACAAAGCCATCGATGCGATTGCCAAAGAAGTGGGGACGATCCAGGCCCTGTTCAACTGCACCGGCTTCGTCCACCACGGCACGGCGCTTGACTGCACCGACGACGAGTGGAACTTCGCCTTCAACCTCAACGTGCGCGCGCAGTGGAAAATGGCGCGCGCCTTCCTGCCCGGCATGCTGGAGAACCATGCGAAGACCGGCGCGCTCGCCTCGATCATCAACATCGCCTCGATCGCCTCGTCGATCCGCGGCCTGCCCAACCGCTTTGTCTACGGCGCATCCAAAGCCGCGGTGATCGGCATGACCAAGGCGATCGCCGCCGACTTTGTCACCAAAGGCATCCGCTGCAACGCGGTGTGCCCCGGCACGGTGGACACGCCTTCGCTGGCCGACCGCATCAATGCCTTCGACGACGCGGTGCAGGCCCGCCGCGACTTCATCGCGCGCCAGCCGATGGGCCGCCTGGCCACCGCCGATGAAATCGCGCCGCTGGTGGTGTATCTTGCGTCCGACGAGTCGGCGTTTTGCACCGGCAACGCGTACTCGTGCGACGGGGGAATGACGATCTGAGTCGAAAAAAGTACACCCCTACTTTTTTCGAGTTCTGAACTGCAAAAAATTACTGGCGAAGCCAGATAATTTTTTGACTAAACTTCTACGACAAAGCTTTAAACCCCAACACCTAGAAGAAAGGAAACACATGAAACTGTTGCGTTATGGCCCTTCGGGCAAAGAAAAACCGGGTCTGCTGGATGCGGACGGGAATATCCGTGATCTGTCCAAGGTCGTGTCCGATATCGGCTGGGGCGAGATTTCGCCGGCCGGGCTGAAGAAGCTGGCGAAGATCGACCCGAAGTCGCTGCCGCTGGTGAAGGGCTCGCCGCGTCTGGGCGTGCCGTACACCGGCATTTCCAAGTTCGTCGCCATCGGCCTGAACTATGTGGACCATGCCAAGGAAGCCGGCATGCCGATCCCCACCGAGCCGATTTTGTTCAACAAGTGGACCACCTCCATTTGCGGCCCGAACGACGACACCATCATTCCCCTGGGCTCCACCGAGATGGACTGGGAAGTGGAAATCGCCATCGTCATCGGCACCCGCTGCAAGGAAATCAAGGAAGAAGACGCGGGCAAATACATCGCCGGCTATTGCGTGGTCAACGACGTCTCCGAGCGCCACTTCCAGCTCAAGCGCGGCAGCCAGTGGGACCGTGGCAAGGGCTGCGACACCTTCGGCCCGATCGGCCCCTGGCTGGTCACCGCCGATGAAGTCGGCGACCCGCAAAACCTCGACATGTGGCTTACGGTCAATGGCGAGAGGATGCAAACGGGCAATACCAAGACCATGATCTTCGGTTGCCACAACATCGTCGCCTACTGCAGCCAGTTCATGACCCTGCACCCCGGCGACATCATCACCACCGGCACCCCGCCGGGCGTGGGCGTCGGCATGAAGCCGCCGAAGTTCCTCAATGCGGGCGACGTGGTCGAACTGGGCATCCAGAAACTGGGCCAGCAGCGCCAGGTCGTCAAGGCACATCCGTAACAAGCAAGACGCGGCGCTTTCCTCACGGGGAGCGCCGTTTTTCAAGCTGGTGAAGTTAGCGGTACCAAAGGCATTACCCAAAACGCATTGCCCAAAAAGAGGCGGCCCATCGCGGCCGGCCCAAAAGGAGACAGACATGCACCGTAGAACCCTGGTCAAGACCCTGGCTGCGCTGGCGGC
>DATAZV010000105.1:0-2384 GCA_036271855.1 Burkholderiales bacterium | reverse complement strand
GGTGGCAGTTGTCGAATACCGCCTGGCTGGCTGCGCTGAAGAGGGCAGGCATTGAGGATTTTCGGTTCCATGACCTCCGCCACACTTGGGCGTCATGGCATCGGCAGGCCGGTACGAGCTGCGATGAGCTCAAGGACTTGGGCGGCTGGAAATCCCGCGAGATGGTGGACCGTTACGCCAAATTTGCTACGGACAATCTGCAGGTCGCAGCGTCGAGGATTCAACGGAACAGTGGGGAAAACGTAATACCGCTTCTACGTTTTCCCTACGGCCAGAAAACAAAAGGGGCTAGCCGTTAAGCTAACCCCTTGAATTCGATGGTGGGCCGTGAGTGGCTCGAACACTCGACCTACGGATTAAGAGTCCGCTGCTCTACCAGCTGAGCTAACGACCCATCTTGCAGACTCATATTGCAGTACTGCTTTTGTCTGCCCGCCGCGAAAAGCAAAGCGCCAGCGGGCAAACCGTAATTATAGCGTATTGGCGGCGCCCCGGCCAGCCTGACGGACGGCGCGGCAAACTTGACCAGCGGCAGCCGCTGGGGGCCATCGGCACGCATGCCCTGGGATATACTCCGGCCTGCTTTTCCGATGCCTGGCCCCGTTTTCTTCAGGGCGGCACGGCCAATAAAAACGAACATCACTCTCCGTAGCGCGGCCCTGGGCCGGCATGCATTCGTGCCGCCTTTGCCGCGGATCAACCACGAAGGAGTCGTGATGTTCAAGAACCGTCCTTTGCAATTCTCCCTGGCCGCCGCCGTGATGGTGCTGGCCTCCCAGGCCGCGCAGGCGGCCACCGCCGGACATGTCGATTTCGCCACCGCTGGTGTCAGCGCCGTCGCGGCGAACGGGCAGTCGCGTTCCATCTCCAAGGGTTCGGACCTGCTCACCGGCGAAACCATCGATACCGGCGAGGGCCGCGCGCAATTGCGCTTCTCCGACGGCGGCATGATTTCGCTGCAGCCACAGACCCGCTTCAGCCTCGAAAGCTACGGCTACGACAAGGATGATTCGACCAAGAACTCGGTGATCATGAAGCTGTTCAAGGGCGGGCTGCGCTCGATCACCGGCCTGATCGGCAAGACCAACCGGCAAGGCTACAAGCTGGTGACGGCGACCGCCACGGTGGGCATACGCGGCACCGAATTTTCGGTCAACCAGTCGGCCGATGGTTCGATCCTGTTTCATTGCGCCGACGGCGTGATCGACGTCACCAACCAGGCCGGCTCGGCGGTGATCAGCGGCGGCCAGAGCGCGCGCGTGACTTCGGCCACCTCGGCGCCTTCGAAGACCGATGAGAAGCCCTTCCTGCCGCCGGGCAGCGCCACGCCCGGCATCGCGTTGCCGAATAATCCGACACAGGATGCAAATGCGGTGGTGCCGCTGCTTACGGGCACCTTCACGGGTGAATGGCGCGTTGGCACCGACGACAATCACGTGTTCGGTCCCGGCGGCGGCGCGCCGCCGGTGTTCATCGTCGGGCCGGACGGCACACTGCGAAGCTTCAGCGACGCCGGCACCCCCACCGTCCTGGGCGCGGCGCACGCGTTCAGCGATGGCAACGACGGCGTGATGGCCTGGGGACGCTGGATCGGCGGGCCCGCGCCGGGCGTCGGCTACAACACTTCCGGCAACGTCTTCTCCGCCTCCAATCCGCTGCACTACGTGGTTGGGCAGCCCTTGGCCAATATGCCGACCTCCGGCACCGCCACCTTCAATTCTTACGGCAACACCGTGCCTACGTGCAGCGGCGGGGCCTGCGGCAGCATCAGCGTCAGTTCGTCCCTGTCGATCAACTTCGGCTCGAATAGCGGCTCCTATTCCCTGACCACGCGCAACAGTGGCGACGGGCTGAACGTCCAAGCCACCGGGACGCTAGGCCTTACGGCCGGCGGCAATTTTAGCGGCGGCGGCGGCGCCGTGAGCGGCGGATATGGGGGGTCCACGACGGGCGGCTCCAGCTTGGACGGCTTCCTGGCCGGCTCCGGCGCCTCGCACGCGGGCGCGATCTATAGCCTGAACTACGTCTCCGGCCCATCGCAGCAGACCACCATCAGCGGCGCCCTGGTTTTCAGGCGCTAGGCCGCTCGGCATCTTCGAGGCTTTCTCGCCGGCCCCGGCGCCTCCCACGCGGCGCGGTTTACAACGTCAACATCAGGCTGCTGCCGGCGGCCCCCGGGTCCCAGCACCGACATCAAAGGCGCGCTGGTGTACAAAAAGCAGGGGCTGCCAGGCCAGGCAGGCCGGTCGGCGGGCGCTGGCTTAGAATCCGGGTTGGTTAAATCAGACCGTTCCCGGAGACAAGCATGAAACCAGCCCGCGACGTTTCGCGCCGCGCATTGCCTGCGCTTTGCGCCCTCGCCCTTGCCTGCGCCGCTTGCGGCG
>DATAZV010000104.1:0-3194 GCA_036271855.1 Burkholderiales bacterium | reverse complement strand
TGCCAGGAGTCGAGGTCGCCCGGAATCATCCGGCTGGCGGCCTGGAAGCATTCACTGACGCTGCCGCCGCCCTCCTGCGTTTCGCCGAGCGCGCGGCGGAACTGATAGGACATGAAAAAGTGGTCCGGCCAGTGGTGCCAGCCGAAGGGTTCGTATTTGGGTGGGGTGCTCACATGTTTCTCCAATGAAATGCGGTGCAACGTGCGCGACGAATTCCTGCCGCGCTGGATTTCAGATATGCCTTACTCCTCCGACTGGAATTCGAGGTACTCGCGCGCCTGGGCAATCACCTCTTCGTCATTTCCCGAGTCTGAGGCGACGCGTGAAAGCAGCTCCACATAGGCCGCTTTTCTTTCCGCGTCCTGCTCGCCATTGATTATTCTGTTCAGCATCCAGAGTGTGTGAACCGTCGGCGCCCTGCCTACCGATTGAACGAGCAACTCCTGATAACCCTTGCGGTGGAATTTTTCGACGAAATGAACCAGCGCCCCCGGTGTTCCGAAATCCCAGCCGGGATGCTGCTCCATGAATCCGAGGACGGATTTGACGGCCGCAATATCCGCGCCTTGGGCGAGCCAGCGCTCGGCCATCTCGTATTGCCCGTCAAGTAGGGCCTCTTCGGACGAGATGTTTGCCAGATCCGCATCAACTACCGACACAGTCATATCAAGCTCTACCCGTCCGCTATTGCGGCTTATAGCCGATGTCCTTCACCAGCTTGCCGAACTTGGCGTAGTCGGTCTTGATCGCCTCGGCAAAATACTCGGGCGATTCGTTCATCACGATCAGGCCCGCCGCCACCAGCTTCTCCTGCACATCGGGCTGGCGCATCGCGCGGTTGAGTTCTTCGTTGAGGCGCTTGACGATGGGCGCGGGGGTGCCGGCGGGGGCGATGTAGCCGAACCAGCCGCCGGAGTCGTAGCCAGGCACGGTTTCGTTGGCGGTGGGCGTGTCCAGCCAGGGGGCGACGCGCACCTTGTTGGTGATCGCCAGCAGGGTGATGCGCCCGGAGCGGATGTGCGGGGTGATGCCGGAGATGCCGTCGATGCCGGCCATCACCTGGCCGCCGATCAGGTCGGTGGAAATTTGCGCCGAGCCCTTGTAGGGAATATGGGCGAAGGTGAACTTGCCCATCACCCGCAGGTGCTCGAAAGCGAGATGGGGAAAGCCGCCTTCGCCGTTGGTGCCGACGGTGAGCTTGCCCGGGTTCGCCTTGGCATAGGCGATCATCTCCGGCAGGGTCTTGAAGGGCGCGGTCGGGCTGGCGACGATGCCCAGGTAGTTGGTGGTGGAAAGCGCGATCGGTGCGAAGTCTTTCAGCGCGTCGTAGGGGATAGTCTTGCTGGTGTGCGGCAGGGTGGTGAGCGGGCCGCCCTGGCCGGTGCCGATGGTATAGCCGTCGGGCGGCGCCTTGGCGATCATGTCGGTGCCGAGCATGCCGGAGGCGCCCGGGCGATTGTCGACCACCAGTTGCTGGCCCAGGCGCTCGGAAACAATAGGCGCGGCCAGGCGGGTCATGATGTCGGTGGTGTTGCCGGGCGGAAAGGGGACGATGACGCGGATCGGCTTGGTGGGCCAGGCCTGGGCCTGTACGGCTTGTACCGCGCCTAGGCCCAGCACTGCGGCGGCGGCGACTGCGGCTGCTCTGAATCTCATCTCTGCCACTCCTTGCTACGTTGGATTGCGGACGACCACGGGACGGAACTGCGCGGATTCAAAATTCGGGCGGCCGGTGTTTTTCTGCCACCGGCCGCCGGCATTGCGGTATTACATGCTTACTTCGCCGGAATGACCGGCAGCAGCACGCTGGTGTCCTGCCCCGGGCCGGCGTGCAGGGTGAGCTTGCCGCCGAACACGGAAGGCGGACGGTCCACTTCGTCGTCGTGGACGAAGGGGCCGCAGCCTTTCATCGGGTTCTTCATGTTGGAGAGCACGGCGGCGTCGCCGTCGTGCTCGTAGTCGCAGCCGCGAAGGGTGAGGACAACCCGGTAGCCCTCCGGAACGACTAGGCAAGTGGGCCAGATCTCGATGTCGAGTTCGTAGACCTTGCCCGGTTCCAGCGCCTGCAACTCGTCGTGGCTGTGGTACGGGCGATAGGGCAGGGATTTTTTCGCGTCCAGCTTGCGATGCGAGGCGCGCAGCCAGCCCTGGGCGATCGGCGTCTTCGGGTCGAGCGCGCCGTAGAACAGCACTTCCTTCCCCTGCGGGTCGAACACGCGCACGATGGCGAAGATGTCGGCGTCCGCCGTCGAAGAAGAAACGAAGGCCTTGAGAGCGATCGGGCCGGTGATTTCCATCGGTTCTTTGAGGGGCGGGGTGGAGAAATTGACCCCGGTGCCCATCATGTCGAAAGTGACTGTCTGCTTTTGCCCCGTCTGTTTTTCCGATAGTGATTTGCCGTCGATATCGACGTGCATGCGCGTCCACTGGGTGCGCGCCAGCGGCCATTCGCTTTCGGCGCGCGGCACGAACTTTTCGCCGGGATGGCGGATGTTCAGGAGCACCTTGGGCTGCTGGTCCCAGCCGTTCTTCTCCCCCTTGAGGAAGTAGTCGAAGAATTTCTTTTGCAGGCCGATGCCGTAGTCGGTGTAGAACGGCGCCCAGTGCGAGCCGCCGTGCGCTTCCAGCCATTTCTGTTCGGAGGCGGCATTGACGTAGCCTTCGAAATTGCCGCGCGGGTGCAGGCCCTGGCCGCCCCAGTTGGCGGCGGACAGCAGGGGCACTTTTACCTTCGACAGGTCGGCGGTGCGTTCGCGGTAGTAGTCGCCATCCAGCGGGCGCTCGAGAAAGGCGCCCCACATGTTTTCGCGGTTGGCGACGAGTTCGGCATCGCTCAAGGTCTCGGGGCCGCAGGCGAGGTCGCCGGTGACCGGGCTTTTTTTGCCGCGCTCGCCGACGCCGTGCTGCACGGTTTTCACCTGCATGTCCTGCCAGTTCTTGCGGAAGGAGCAGGCGATGCCGCCGTGGCGCGCGGAATCGCGGTAGGCGTCGACCCAGCCTTCCCAGACGCAGATGGCGGCGAGGTGCGGCGGCTGGCTGGCGGCGGCGCGCCACTGGTTGCTGCCGTAGTACGAAATGCCGTTCATCCCGACCTTGCCGGTGCACCAGGGCTGGACGGCGGCCCATTCGATACAGTCGTGGATGTCCTTGGTTTCACGCGCGTTGTTGTGCTGCAGGTAGCCGGGCGAGCGGCC
>DATAZV010000103.1:0-17863 GCA_036271855.1 Burkholderiales bacterium | reverse complement strand
TCTCTGGCCATGGATCGCCAAGAAACTCGGCGTTGTCAGCCCGGCGCCCACGGCCGTCCCGGTCGAGTTGTCGTCGATCGAGATGGCGCCTACGCGCCTCGGCGCGGAGCTGCTCGCCGAACTGCGGCATATTCTGCAGCCCGGCCAGATCGCGCTGGATCCGCACGAGCGCCTGCTCCACAGCTATGGCAAAAGTTTTCCGGACCTCTTTTGCGTGCGAAACGGGGTGGTAAGGCGCGCGCCCGACGCCGTTCTCCTGCCGGATTCGCACCAGCAAGTGGAAGCGCTGGTCCAATTGGCGCATCTGCGCAATTTCTGCCTGATCCCTTTTGGCGGCGGAACCAATATTGTCGGCGGGATCAACCCCGAGCCTATCGAAGAGCGCCTGATGCTGACGCTCAGCCTGCGCAACATGAATCGCCTGATTTCGATCGACCCGCAATCCCGCACCGCCACCATCCAGGCGGGCGCCCTGGGCCCGAAGCTCGAGGCCGACCTGGCAGCGCATGGCCATTCCCTTGGCCATTATCCTGACTCCTTTGAATACTCCACCCTGGGCGGGTGGCTGGCCACCCGCTCAGCAGGCATGCAGTCGGACGCATATGGAAAAATCGAAGACATGGTGGTCTCGATCAAGATCGTCACCCCCTCGGGCACTATCGTCACAAAAGCCGTTCCCTCGTCTTCCGCCGGTCCGGACCTCAACCGCATCATGGTCGGAACCGAAGGAATCCTCGGCGTGATCACCGAAGCCACCATGCGTATCCACAGGGCGCCCGCGGTCAAGGACTACCGGGGTTATTTGTTCAAGAACTTCGAAGACGGCGTGCGCGGCATACTCGAATGCCTGGACCGCGGCTTCCTCCCGAGCATGCTTCGGCTCCAGGACAGCGGCGAGAGCGAACTCGCCTTCAACATGAAGGCCCCGAAGCACGGGTTTGAAGGCTGGGTCCAGAAACAGGTAAAAAAGTGGCTCAAATCGCACGGCTACACCGAACCTTGCATCCTGATCATCGGCTTCGAGGGAGACGAAAATGCGATCGCGGCCAGCCGCCGCGCCGCGCTCGGAATCATGAAAGGCCATGGCGGCTTTTCCCTGGGCAAAGGGGTCGGCAATACGTGGGCGGCCGACAAGTTCAACATCCCCTACCTGCGCGATTACGTGATGGATTACGGCTGCATGGCCGACGTCGCCGAGACGTCCACCTTATGGTCGAACCTGCTGCCGCTTTACGCGGGCACCGTCGAGGCCGTAAAAGCCCGCTTTGACGCAGGGGACGGCACCGGTTACATCGGCTGCCATATTTCCCACACCTATAAGACGGGCGCCTGCCTCTACTTTACCTTCGCTGCCCGGCAACCCAAAGGCCAGGAGCTTGATCACTACTACGAATACAAGCGCCTGATCACCGATACGATCATGCGCCTGGGCGGCACGCTCAGCCACCATCATGCTGTTGGAATCGAGCACCGGCCGTGGATGGCGCAAGAGGTTTCTCCCGCGGGTTTGCAGGCGCTGCGCGCGCTCAAGGCATCGCTGGACCCAAAATGCGTATTGAACCCGGGCAAGCTATTGCCCGAGGCCGGCGCGGTCTGAATCAAATCACCAGCGTCGCCCTACGGGCAATCATGATGCCGCTACGCAACTGCTTGACGCAAACGGGCCGCCCTATTTGCAGGGCGGTTCAAGCCGCGGCCAGGTTCAGGCCCAGTTGCGAGCCTTCCTCGTCGTCGTCGCTGTCGCGATGCTGGTCGCGCCGGGTTTCGACGTCCGACAGGTATTCGGTGGTGACGTCGCCGGTGACATAGTGGCCGGAAAAGCAGGAAGTCTCGAACTCGACGAGCTTGGGATTGATTTCACGCACCGCGCGCTCCAGCGCGTCGAGGTCCTGGTAGATCAGCAGGTCGGCGCCGATTTCGCGCGCGATCTCGGCGTCGTTGCGGCCGGTGGCGATCAGCTCATGGCGGGTCGGCATGTCGATGCCGTAGACGTTGGCAAAGCGCACCGGCGGCGCCGCGGAAGCGAAGAACACCTTGGCCGCGCCGGCTTCGCGCGCCATCGAGACGATTTCGCGCGAGGTGGTGCCGCGCACGATGGAGTCGTCGACGATCAGCACGTTCTTGCCCTTGAACTCGACGCCGATGGCGTTGAGCTTCTGGCGCACCGACTTCTTGCGCACCGCCTGGCCGGGCATGATGAAGGTGCGGCCTATGTACCGGTTTTTGATGAACCCCTCGCGGTAGTCGAGGTTCAGCTTCATCGCCAGCTGCATCGCGGCGGGACGGCTGGAATCGGGGATCGGCATCACCACGTCGATCTTGTCGACGAGGCCCATCGCCTTGACCTTCTCGGCCAGGAACTCGCCGAGTTTTAAGCGCGCGGCGTAGACCGAGACGCCGTCGATCTGCGAATCGGGACGCGCCAGGTACACGTATTCGAAAATGCAGGGATTGAGCGTGGCGTTTTTCGCGCACTGCTGCGAAAAGAAATTGCCGTCCATGTCGACGAAAATCGCCTCGCCCGGGGCGACGTCGCGCACGAACTCGTAGCCCAGGCCTTCCAGCGCCACCGACTCGGAAGCCACCATGTGCTCTTCGCCGTTGCCGTTGTTGGCGCGGCCCAGGCACAGCGGGCGGATGCCGTAGGGGTCGCGGAAAGCCAGCAGGCCATGGCCGGCGATCAGCGCCACCACCGCGTAGGCGCCGCGCACCCGCTGGTGCACCCGCGCCACCGCCTGGAAAATTCCCGAGGGGTCGAGCTTGACGCTCTTGATGCCCATTTCCAGTTCATGGGCCAGGACGTTGAGCAGCACCTCGGAGTCGGAGCCGGTATTGATGTGGCGCAGGTCCTGGCGGAACATTTCCTGGCGCAACTGCTCGGAATTGGTCAGGTTGCCGTTATGTGCGAGCGTAATGCCGAAGGGCGAGTTGACGTAAAACGGCTGTGCCTCGGCCGGGTTGGCCGACGACCCGGCGGTGGGGTAACGGCAATGGGCGATGCCCACGTGCCCCGGCAGGTCGCGCATGTTGCGGGTGCGGAACACATCGCGCACCAGGCCCATGCTCTTGTGCATGTAGAAGGACTTGCCGGCGGCGGTGACGATGCCGGCGGCGTCCTGCCCACGGTGCTGCAACAGCAGCAGGCCGTCGTAAAGCAACTGGTTGACCGGGGTTTTCGCAACGACGCCGACGACTCCGCACATGGTGCTCTCCGGGTTACATCCGCCGGCAACAGCGCGAACCTGCTGCTGCCGGGTAAATCCGCATGAAAACCCCGGCACCGCCGGGTGATTCCACGAAGGAAAACTGTAAAAATATCACCAATTCGGTGCGCCGCCTCATGCCGCGCCGCACCATCAGAATTTTACCCTGCCCGCGATGTCCGCGGGCAAAAAAGGCTTCACTGTTTCCACCAACGTTTCAACCAGCGGGCTCAACAGCGCCTGCTTCCAGAACGCCTGTTTCGGAATCGGCGTCAGGCCGCATACCATCGCCAGCGCCACCACGATCACCAGGCCGCGCCCCAAACCGAACAAGCCGCCCAATCCGCGGTCCGCCAGAGTCATGCCGGCCGCCGCAACCGCCTTCATGATGCCCCAGCTGATGATGGCCATGACCAGAGCCATGCCCACCAGCAACAGCAGGAACCCGGCGATCAGGCCCAAGCCATGCGGGTCCAGCGTGGGCGCCAGCAGCTTGGCCATCTCGCCGGCAAACAGGCTGGCCACGGTGAAAGCCGCGATCCAGCCGATCAGGGACAAAATCTCCCGCACCAGCCCGCGCAATACCGACACCACGATGGACACCAGCAAGATCGCCAGCACCACATAATCGAACAGCGTCATGCCGCCGCTGCCGCGCGCTCAGGCACCGGGCGCATGTCTAGCGGTGCACGACAGTGGCGCTGGCAAAGCCCAGGCCGGCGATTTTCGCCTTGGCCGACTCCGCCGCATCCTTGCTGGCAAACGGCCCTGCGCGTACCCGGGTGACGTCGCCCGACTTGGTGGCGACCTTTTCCGAATACGATTTCAGGCCGGCGGCGGACAGCTTGTCGCGCACTTCCTGGGCCTTTTCCTCGCTGGAAAAAGCGCCGATCTGGATCGCAAACGCGCTGTCGGCGACAGCCACCTTGTCCGACTTATCCGAGGTGGGGGCGCTGCCCCCGCCATTCAACAGGGCGGCCGCGCGTTTGGCTTCGGCTGCGCGCACCTTTTTTTCCTCGGCCGCCTTGTCCGCCGCGGCCTTGGCGGCGGCTTTGGCATCGGCCTTGGGTTCGGATTTGGGTTCGGGCAGGGTTTCTGCCTTGGCGGCGGGCTTGACGGGCTCGGCCTTGGCTTCGGGCTTCACCTCGGGGGCCGGCGGGGTGACCGGCGGGCCAACTACGGGCGCCGCCTTGGCGTCGGCCGGTGCGGCGTCTTTGGGGGCGTCCGGGGCGACTTTTTTGTCGGCGCTGGGCGCCGGCATGGTACCGGGCGGCGGCGCCTTGGCGACATAGTCGCCCTGGCTGGGGATCTGGATCGACACGTCCTGGTCCAGCGGCTTTTGCTCCGCGTCGAAAATCATCGGCAACACGATGACGGCGAGTAGCACCAGGGCGATGGCCCCGATCAGGCGCCGCCGGGCGCGGCGTTTCAGCTGGGAGTCTTCCGGGAGTTCGGTGGCCATTCGGGCAGGCAGGTGGCGGGTTGGATCGGCAGGCGCTGTTCCGCACTGCCTGGCGGGCCGGGCTCAGTGGATCTTCGGAGGGTTCAGCACCTGCATCACATCAGTGACCGTGAGGAAGGAGCCGAACACCACGATTCTATCATTCTCCCCCGCCTGCGAACGTGCGGCGGCATAGGCGGCGGCCGGGGAGTCGTGGAGAAAAACACCTTCCCGGATGCCGCATTCGGCCAGCACTTGGGCCAGGCGCTGCGCGCTGATGCCGCGGCTTCCGGCCAAGCTCGCCAGGTGCCAGTAGTCGATGCGCCCTTTAAGCAGGCGCACCACACCGGCGATGTCCTTGTCGCCCAGCATGCCGAACACTGCGTGGGTATAGGGGGCGAAGCCGATGTTGCCCAGATTGTCGGCCAGCACGGCGGCGGCATGCGGGTTGTGGGCGACGTCGAGCACCACCACCGGGCGACCCGGCAGCAACTGGAAGCGCCCCGGCCACTCGACTTCGATCAGGCCCTGGCGCACCGCCTGCATCGCCACCGGCAGGCGCGGACGCAGGCATTCCAGCGCGGTGAGGGCGGCGGAGGCGTTGAGCAACTGGTTGGCGCCGCGCAAAGCGGGGTAGGACAGGCCGTTGCGCGTGACGGGGTCGCGCTGGCCTTTTTGCGCCTCGGGCATGAACCAGAATTTCCATTGCTGCTGGTCGCCGGCATAGCCGAAGTCGCGGCCCAGCAACAGCAGTTGCGCGCCGATTTCCTGCGCCACCTGCGCCACGGTTGCCGGCGGCTGCGGGTCGGCGCAGATCGCCGGCCTATCCTTGCGGAAGACGTGCGCCTTTTCCCAGCCGATCTGCTCGCGGGTGTCGCCCAGATAAGCCTGGTGATCGAGGTCGACGCTGGTGAGGATGGCGCAATCGGTGTCGAACAGGTTGACCGCGTCCAGGCGGCCGCCGAGGCCGACTTCGAGGATCACGCAGTCCAGGCCGGCTTCCATGAACAGCAGCATCACCGCGAGGGTGGAGAATTCGAAGTAGGTCAGCTCGATGGCCGCACCCTCACCGGATTTTTCGTCAACCCGGGCGGCTTCGACGCGCGCAAAGGCGGCGGCCAGCGGCGCGTCTTCAACATCGCGGCCGTCGATGCGCGCGCGCTCGTTGAACTTCAGCAGATGCGGCGAGGTGTACATGCCGGTGCGGTAGGCGGCGGCGCGCAGGATGGCTTCGAGCATGGCGCAGGTCGAGCCCTTGCCGTTGGTGCCGGCCACGGTGATCACCGGGCAATCGAACTGGATGCCGAGGCGGTCCCTGACCACGCCGACGCGCGTAAGTCCCATCGAAATGTTTTGCGGATGCAGGCGCTCGATGTACTCGAGCCAGTCGGCCAGCGGGGCGTCGGCGGTGGGGTTCAAAGGCAAGGCTCGAAAACAGGACGCGGCCGGGAACGCCCCGGCCGGTGTGAGGAATAAATTATGCGGTCTGGAAGGCGTCGGCCGGCAGGGCCTGCATCAGGGCCAGCAGGCGGGTGATCCTGGCTTTCATTTCGCGGCGGTCGACGATCATGTCGATGGCGCCTTTTTCCATCAGGAACTCGGCGCGCTGGAAACCTTCCGGCAGTTTTTCGCGCACCGTCTGCTCGATCACCCGCGGGCCGGCAAAGCCGATCAGCGCGCCCGGCTCGGCGATCACCACGTCGCCCATGAAGGCGAAGCTGGCGGAGACGCCGCCCATGGTGGGGTCGGTGAGCACCGAGATGTAGGGCAGCTTTCTTTCCGCCAGGCGCTGCAGCGCGGCGGTGGTCTTGGCCATTTGCATCAACGACAGCAGGCCTTCCTGCATGCGCGCGCCACCGCTGGCCGTGATCGAGATGAAGGGCAGCTTTTGCTCGAAGGCGGCGGTGACGCCGCGGGCGAAGCGCTCGCCCACCACCGAGCCCATCGAGCCGCCCATGAAGTCGAATTCAAAGGCCGCCGCCACCACCGGCAGGGTGTTCATCGCGCCCTGCATCACCACCAGGGCATCGGTCTCGCCGGTGGAAGCGACGGCTTCTTTCAGGCGGTCGGGATATTTTTTGCTGTCCTTGAACTTCAGGCTGTCGACCGGGGTGACGTCGCCGCCGATCTCGAAGCGGCCTTCGGGGTCCAGCAGCAGTTCGAGGCGCTCGCGCGCATTGATGCGCAGATGGTGATTGCACTTCGGGCAGACCTGCGCGTTGGTCGACAGGTCGGTGGAAAACAGCGCCGCGTCGCAGGCGGGACATTTGACCCACAGGCCCTCGGGCATGCTTTTGCTGCGCGCGCCTTCACGCTGGATTTTCGGCGGCAGCAATTTGTCGAGCCAGCTCATCGTGTGTCTCTCCTGCGATTGGTGTTGCTAGAGTGCTTATGCGGACAGGGTGTCGATGGCATTGCGGATGCCGGCCATGAACGCCTTCACATTATCCACTTCCTGGCCGGGCTTGGAGTTTTCGATCTCCTGGATGATGCGGCTGCCGATCACCACCGCATCGGCCACCTGCGCCACCGCGCGCGCGGTGGCGGCGTCGCGAATGCCGAAGCCCACGCCCACCGGAATGTCGGCGTACTTCTTGATCAGCGGGATGCGCCTGCCGACTTCGGCGGTGTCCAGCGTGGCCGAGCCGGTGACGCCCTTGAGCGAGACGTAGTAGAGGTAGCCGGAGGCGACCTTGCCGACTGCCGCGATGCGCTCTTCGGTGGAAGTGGGCGCGAGCAGGAAAATCGGGTCGAGGCCGTGCGCCTTGACGTCGGCGGCGAAGTCTTCGCATTCTTCCGGCGGATAGTCGACCACCAGAACGCCGTCGACACCGGCAGCCTTGGCGGCCTCGGCGAATTCGTGCATGCCCATCTGCTCGATCGGGTTGGCGTAACCCATCAGGACCACCGGCGTGTCCGCATTGGTCTTGCGGAATTCCGCCACCATGGCGATCACGTCCTTGAGGCTCACGTTGTGCTTCAGCGCGCGCTCGGAGGCACGCTGGATCACCGGGCCGTCGGCCATCGGGTCGGAGAAGGGAACCCCGAGTTCGATGATGTCGGCGCCGGAGGCGGTGAGCCCGTGCATCAGCGGCAGGGTGATGGCGGGGTATGGATCGCCCGCGCAGATGTAGGGAATCAGCGCCTTGCGTTTTTGCTCTTTAAGGCGAGACAGGACCTTGGCGATACGTGACATGTGCTTGGGTCTCTCTTAAAGTTTCAGGCCGGATTTTTCGGCGACGGTATGCATGTCCTTGTCGCCGCGTCCGGAGAGATTGACCAGCAGTACTTTATCCTTCGGCATGGTCGGTGCGATTTTCATCGCCTGCGCCACCGCGTGGCTCGACTCCAGTGCCGGGATGATGCCTTCGATGCGGCACAGCTTGTGAAAAGCATCGAGGGCTTCGTCGTCGGTGATCGCCACATACTCGGCGCGCCCGCTGTCTTTGAGCCAGGCGTGCTCGGGGCCGACGCCGGGGTAGTCCAGCCCCGCCGAAATCGAATGGGTCTCGGTGATCTGGCCGTTCGCATCCTGCAGCAGGTAGGTGCGATTGCCGTGCAGCACGCCGGGGGTGCCGGCGGTGAGCGTGGCGGCATGCTTGCCGGAGGCGATGCCGGAGCCGGCCGCTTCGACGCCGATCAGCCGCACATCCGCATGCGGAATGTAGTCGTAGAAAATTCCCATCGCGTTGGAACCGCCGCCGACACAGGCGAGCACCGCGTCCGGCTGGCGGCCGATGTGCTCGGGCATTTGCCACAGGCATTCCTTGCCGACCACCGAATTAAAATCGCGCACCATCATCGGGTAAGGATGCGGGCCGGCCACCGTGCCGATGATGTAAAACGTGTTCTCGACGTTGGTGACCCAGTCGCGCATCGCTTCGTTGAGCGCATCCTTCAGCGTCTTCGAGCCGCTTTCCACCGGTACCACGGTAGCGCCGAGCAGCTTCATGCGATAGACGTTGGCGCTCTGGCGCTTGATGTCTTCGCTGCCCATGTAGACCACGCATTCGAGGCCGAAGCGCGCCGCCATGGTGGCTGTTGCAACCCCGTGCTGCCCCGCCCCGGTCTCGGCGATCACCCGCGGCTTGCCCATGCGCCGCGCCAGCAGCGCCTGGCCCATGGTGTTGTTCACCTTGTGCGCGCCGGTGTGGTTCAGGTCTTCGCGCTTGAGGTAGATCTGCGCGCCGCCGAGTTCGTCCGAGAGGCGTTTGGCGTGATAGATCGGGCTGGGGCGGCCGACGTAGTGCTTGAGCTCGCGCTGGAATTCGGCGATGAACTCCGGGTCTTGCCGGTACTTCTCGTACATCTGCTTGAGTTCTTCAAGCGCATGCATCAGGGTTTCGGAGACGAAAATGCCGCCGTAGGGGCCGAAGTGGCCCTTGGCATCCGGCAGGTTGTACGGGTTGGGTAGATCGTTCGGTTTCATGACTCGGTTCCTTGCAGGTCTGCATCGGCTGCCTTTACAGCAGCGACGAATTGGCGGATCAGGGCGGCATCCTTGATGCCACGGCCCTGCTCTACGCCGCTGGAGACGTCAACGCCCAAGGGGCGCAAGGCCTTGATGCCTGCACCGACGTTTGCGGCATGCAACCCACCAGACAAAACGGCCCGAGCCGCGATTTCTCTTGGAATGAGAGACCAATCGAACACCTCGCCACCGCCGCCGTAGCCCTCGGTAAACGCATCGAGCAGCAGACTGCGGGCGGAGCTGAATTTAGCCGCGTATTCTAACAAATCGAGGTCCGGCGCGATTCGCGCGGCTTTCATGTACGGCAGGGTGAAAAGCTCGCAGAACGACGGCGATTCCTCGCCATGGAACTGCAGCAGTTGCAGGCGCGCGACGTCGGCATGGCGGCGCACCGTGTCGTAGGACTCGTTGACGAACAGGCCGGTGGCGGTGACAAAGGGCGGCAGCAGGTCGGCCAGGACCCGCGCGCGCTCGGGGGTGATGCAGCGCTTGGAAGGCGGGTAGAAAACGAAGCCGATGGCGTCCGCGCCGGCTTCGACGGCGGCTTCCAGGTCTTGTTCGCGGGTGATGCCGCAGATCTTGATACGGGTTCGGGACAATGAACTGGTCACGGCTATTCCATGGGAGCAAAAACGGCGCCGGTAGCAAACCCCGGCAGGTTCCAGCGCGCATCGTAAGCGATTCCCGCCAGGTACAGGCCCTGCGGCCCGAAGGTGGGTGCCGCCTTGGCACGGTCGTGCCCGGCCAGCACCTCTGCCAGCCAGTCCGGCGGATATTTGCCCTTGCCGACATAGACCAGGGCGCCGACGATATTACGCACCATGTGGTGCAAAAACGCATTGGCTTCAAGCGAAAAGCGCAGCACTTCACCGTCGCGGCGGACTTCCAGCCGGCGCAGTGTGCGCACCGGCGAGGCGGCTTGGCACTCGGCGGAGCGAAAGGCGGAAAAATCGTGCTCCCCGACCAGCAGCGCCGCCGCCTCGCGCATGCGCGCCTCGTCCAGCGGCAGGTGGAACCACCCTGCCCGGCCGTCCCAGATCGCCGGTCGTGTCGGCCGGTTAAGCAGCACGTATTCATAGCGCCGCTCAGTAGCGGAAAAGCGCGCGTGAAAGTCTTGCGGCACCCGGGCCGCCCAGCGCATCGCGACCGTGCGCGGAAGGTGAGTATTCACTCCCTTGACCCATGCGCTGTCGGGACGTTCGGCTTCGGTGTCGAAATGGGCCACCTGCGCCAGCGCATGCACCCCGGTGTCGGTGCGCCCGGCGCATTGCGCGCGCACCGGGTGGCCGGCGATCTGCGCCAGCGCCGCTTCCAGCGCGTCCTGGACGGTGCCCCCACCCGGCTGGGTCTGCCAGCCGAGAAAGCCGCTACCGTCGTATTCGAGGCCGAGTGCGATGCGCATTGATGAAGAGTACGCGGAAAAACAAAACGGGTGGCGTGAGCCACCCGTTCCGGTCAAACGAGACGCTTAGATCGAAGCCAGCAGTTGCTGCGCCTCGGCCTGCTGCGCGGCGCTGCCCTCTTTGAGGACTTCGCCCAGCAGTTCCTTGGCGCCGTCCTTGTCACCCATCTCGTGATAGGCCTTGGCCAGGTCGAGCTGGGTGGCGGCGTCGTCGGCGGCACCGCCGCCGGCGGCAGGGGCATCACCGCCGCCCGGCAGTTCGAGCGAGATCGAAGCGAGATCGAAGTCCATGCCGCCGCCGGCGGCCGGGGCCGCTGCGGCAGCCGGCGCGGCGGGTGCCTCGGCGGCCGGCGCACCGATGTCGAAATCGAAATCGATGTTGTTGCCGCCTTCTTCGGTCGGCGCCTCGGGAATGCCCATGGGGGACATTTCCACGGTCTTTTCGCCGCCGCCCAGGCTGGGCGCTTCCATGATCAGGGTGCCGGAGGGCGAGAAATCAGTGTCGGGCTCGGTGTTCGGGCCCGACGATTCCGGCGCCGCCGCGGCACCGCCGAAGCCGCCCAGATCGAAGTCGACATCGTTACCGGAGGAGGCCGGGGCCTGCTCCGCGGTGGTGGTGCTGTCGAGCACGAAGTCGGGCGCGGAGGCCTTTTCCTTGGTGGTATCGCCGCCGAGGTCGAAGTCCAGGTCGATGTCCGGCGCCTCGCCCTTGTTCTGCAGGGCCTCCAGTGCAACGGTCTTGGTCAGCGGGTCTTCGACCGCGCCGCCCGCCGGATGGAAGGAGTTCAGCGTCAGGGTCTTGTCGGCGTTGTAGTCCGAGATCGAGCCGACCCCGCCGGCCGCGGCAGCCAGGGCGGCAGCTGCCAAAGGCTGGGTGGCCGTGGGATTGTCGGCCGGCGCGGCCGCGCCGCTGCCGCCGTACATCGGGTTGGTCGGGTCGATCTGGTGGCCCAGCGCGGCAGCGCGGTTCCACTGCTCGCCCTGGCCGCCGGTGGCGTTGCGCAGGTCGGTGGCGGCGGCCGCGAAATTGGCCGGATCGCGGCGCTGGCTGTAGATTTCCAGCAGCTTCATGCGCACGGTCTGGCGATTCGGGTCCTTGACCAGGGCTTCCTTGAGGATTTCCTCGGCCTGGGCGTCGCGGCCATAGGCCATGTAGACGTCGGCCTCGGCGACCGGGTCGACCTCGTCGGCATCGATCGCACCCGGGCCGACTTGCGAGAAGTCGCTCTGGAAGGAGCTGTTGCCGGTGTCCACGCTCTGGCCGCCGGTGTTGCCGAAGACCGAATTGGCCTTCAGGTCGCCGCCGGTGATGATGCTGCTCTCGAAGGAGTCGACCTTGCGCTTGCGGCGCACCGCGAAGGCGGCATAGCCACCCAGCAGTACCAGCACCAGCCCTGCGCCGCCCAGATACAGCGGGTTGGTGAGGAACTCATCCATCAGGCTGGGCTCGGGCGGCGGCGGGGGCGGCGGGGCGGCCTTTTTCGGCGGCGCCTTGGGCGCTTCGACCTTCGGCGGCTCGGCGGCTTTCGGCGCTTCGGCGGCGGCCGGCTTGGTGGCGTCGGCAGCAGCAACCGCAGTGGTGGCGGCACCGGCGGAGGCGCTGGCATCGGCTGCCTTGGCGGCGTCCGGGGCCTTCATTGCATCGGGGGCCTTGGGGGCATCCGGCGCCTTTACAGCTTCGGCAGCCTTCGGCGGTTCCGGCGCCTTCGGGGCTTCGACTGCTTTCGGCGGCTCGGCCTTGGGCGGCTCAACCGCTTTCGGCGGCTCTATCTTCGGCGGTTCGGCTTTGGCCACCACCGGCGGCGGGGGCGGCGGCGCAGCCTTGACCGGCTCCGCGGCTTTCTTGGCGGCATCCGCCTTGGCTTGCGCGGCCTGCTTTTGCAGGTCGGACAGGCTCTGGTTCTTCACCTCGACCAGCTTTTGCAGGTCGCGGACGTTCTTTTCCAGCTCGGCCACGCGGGAGTTGGCGTCCTTGAGCGCGCGTTCCTTGGCGACCAGGTCTTCTTCCGAAACGCGCGACGCGGCGGCGCCCTTCTTCGAACCCTTGGCGGGCGCGCTGTCGGCCTTCGACAGTTTCAGCTGATCACGCGGCTCGCTCTTTTGCGCCTGGTCCTGGACCTTGGCGGTGATGCGGCCCTTGGATTCTTTTTTCGGCGCGGCCACGACCGGCGCCGGCGCGGTCTGCGCGGTGCCGGCGACCTTGTCCTGATAGGCCTTCCAGTCGGCCGATTGCGCCACCAGCAGGCGGTGCGCGTCGTCCGGCGCCACTGCCGCAGCGGTGTCCTTGTCCGGCAGGTTGAGGATCACTCCGCTCTTCAGGCGGTTGATGTTGCCGTTGACGAAGGCGTCCTGGTTGTTGCGGTACAGCGCGACCAGCATCTGGTCCAGGCTGACGCCCTCGGCCTTGTTCTTGCCGGCGATTTTCGCCGCGGTGTCGCCGTTTTTCACGGTGTAGCTGCCGGCGGCAGCGGCCGGCTTGGGCGCTTCAGCCGGCTTGACGGCTTCGGGCATCGTGGGCGCGGGCGTGCTGGCAGCGGGCGCCGGCGTGCTCTCGGTCGGCGCGGCGGCAGGTGCGGGCGCCGTGGCGGCAGGCGGCTCGGCGGCGGGCGGGGCCACCGGCGCAGCAACAGGCGCGGGGGCGGGCGCGGCGGCAACCACCGGCGGGCTCACCGGCTTCATTTCGGCCGGGTCGAGCAGGAAGGTGTATTCGCGCACCAGGCGGCCGCTGGCCCAGTTGAGTTCGATCAGTGCATCGACAAACGGGTCGTTGACCGGCTGGACGGTGGACAGGCTCAGGTAGTAGTTGCCGTTGGCGCGGCGATTGACCGCGACGCGCACGCCGAGCATCGCCGGGCTCATCTCGACGCCGGCCTGGCGATAGGCATCCGGCCCGGCCATCTTGCCGGCGAGGGTACTGGCCTCCTGGCGGGTCACCGAGGTGAGATCGATTTCCGCCCGCAGCGGCTGACCCAGACCGGAGAGCACATTGATCTGCCCCAGTCCGGCTGCGTGCGCGCCAGGCGCCAGCAGCGCCGCGCCCGACAGGGCCAGCGCTGTAGCAACGGCGATTTTCTTGAGTTTGTGTTGTCTCACGGTGACTAACTCCCCCGGCTCCCTCAAATTACGATGGGTTGCCCAGACGTGTAAACGCCCCCTGCAGACCCCGCCGGGCGCATGCAAAAACGCATGCCAACCATGCCGACAGCATCCCAGGTGCTCATACTTCTCCTGCACGCTTCGGACATGCAAATCCCAAAGACCACGCGCAGGTAGCGATTTCCCCAGATTATGAAGTTAACATCAAAAGGTTAGCCATGCAAGCTAAGCCTTGACTTGAAGTATGGGGCGGCACTGTAGGACATGGACATGTGTTGGCTGCAAGCAACGTTACGCACTGATACGCGCGGCGGCGGCAAGCGGATCAAATTTGCCCAAAAGTCGGCTGAAACCACGAAAAAGGGAGCCGCGGCTCCCTTTTTTTCAATCTCCGATGAACGCCGAACCAGTCCCGGTGGAAGTGCGATGCGACGCCAGCACCGTTCTGGAATCGGTGGATTATCAAGGGGGCGCAGCCCCCTTATCCGTGATTCTTCAAGCTTCCAGCAGGATGCGCAGCATGCGCCGCAAAGGCTCGGCAGCGCCCCATAACAGCTGGTCGCCCACGGTGAAGGCCGAGATGTACTCCGGCCCCATGGCCAGCTTGCGCAGGCGCCCCACCGGGGTCTGCAGGGTGCCGGTGACTTTGGCCGGCGACAGATCGGCAATGGTCTCGTCGCGCCGGTTCGGGATCACGCTGGCCCAGGGGTTGGCGTCGGCCAGCAGGCCCTCGATCTCGTCCAGCGGCACGTCCTGGGTCAGCTTGATGGTCAGCGCCTGCGAATGGCAGCGCATCGCGCCGATGCGCACGCACAGGCCATCGATCGGGATCGGGCTGGTTTCGCGCCCGAGGATCTTGTTGCCTTCGGCGGCGCCCTTCCACTCCTCTTTCGACTGGCCGTTGCCCAGGTCCTTGTCGATCCAGGCGATCAGGCTGCCGGCCAGGGGCGCGCCGAATTCCTGCGTCGGGAACTCCGGCGAGCGCATGGTGGTGGAGACCTGGCGATCGATGTCGAGAATCGCCGACGCCGGGTCCTTCAGCAGGCCCGCCACCGGATCATGCAGCGCACCCATTTGCGCCAGCAACTCGCGCATGCTGGCGGCACCGGCGCCGGAGGCCGCCTGGTAGGTCATGACGCTCATCCACTCGACCAGGTCGGCCTTGAACAGGCCGTGCAGGGACATCAGCATCAGGCTGACGGTGCAATTGCCGCCGATGTAGTCGCGCACGCCGTCCTTCAGACCACGGGCGATCACGTCCATGTTGACCGGGTCGAGGATGATCAGCGCGTCGTTTTTCATCCGTAGCGCCGAGGCGGCGTCGATCCAGTAACCCTTCCAGCCGCTAGCGCGCAGCTTCGGATAGACCTCGTTGGTCCAGTCGCCACCCTGGCAGGTGATGACGATGTCCATTTTTTTCAGGTCGTCGATGCTGCCGGCGTCCAGCAGCCTACCCGAGGGCTTGCCGCCCACGGTGGGGCCTTCGCGGCCCGCGGCGGAAGTGGAGAAAAACACCGGCTCGATGTGGCGAAAATCGCCCTCGGCTTCCATGCGCTGCATCAGCACTGAACCGACCATGCCGCGCCAGCCGACCAACCCTACTTTTTTCATGATGCCTGACCCCAGTTTGCAGTTGTCGAAACTCTACCTCTTTTCGGTCCCAGCGCCAGGGCTTGGGACCGTGACAACTGAAACCTTGAACCTATAACGCTTTGAGGACGGCGTCGCCCATTTCTTTGGTGCCCACTTTAGTGGTGCCGGTCTCGTAAATGTCGGCTGTGCGCAGGCCATCCTTGAGCACCTTGCGCACCGCGGTTTCGATCTTCACGGCGGCCGCTTCCTGGTCGAAGGAATAGCGCAGCAGCATGGCGGCGGAGAGAATGGAAGCCAGCGGATTGGCGATGTTCTTGCCGGCGATGTCGGGCGCCGAGCCGTGGATCGGCTCGTACAGGCCCTGGCGGCTTTCGTTGAGCGAAGCCGAGGGCTGCATGCCGATCGAGCCGGTCAGCATGGAGGCCTCGTCCGACAGGATGTCGCCGAACATGTTGCCGGTGACGATGACGTCGAACTGCTTGGGGTTACGCACGAGTTGCATTGCAGCATTGTCCACGTACATGCTGGAAAATTCAATATCCGGATATTCCTTGGCGACTTCGGTGGCGACTTCGCGCCACAGTTGCGAAGTCTCCATCACGTTGGACTTGTCCACCGAACACAGCTTCTTGCCGCGCTTGCGGGCGGCAATGAAACCGACGTGCATGATGCGCCGCACTTCGCCTTCGGCGTAATGCATGGTGTCGAAGCCCTCGCGCTGCCCCGCCCACGGCCCCTTTTCCACCGTGCGGATGCCGCGCGGTTGGCCGAAGTAAATATCGCCGGTGAGTTCACGCAAAATCAGCACGTCCAGGCCCGAGACCACTTCGGGCTTCAGCGTCGAGGCATTCACCAGTTCCGGATAGACGATCGAGGGGCGCAGGTTGGCGAACAGGTTCAACTGCTTGCGCAGGCCGAGCAGCGCCTGCTCCGGGCGTTTCGCGCGCGGCAGGGTGTCGTACTGCGGGCCGCCGATGGAGCCGAACAGAATCGCGTCGGACGCCTTGGCGAGCTTCAGCGTGGCTTCGGGCAGCGGGTCGCCGCTCTTGTCGTACGCAGCCCCGCCGACCGGCGCTTCTTCGAGCTCCATCGACAGGCCGAGCGCCTTCAGTACACGGACCGATTGAACCGTGATCTCTTGACCGATACCGTCGCCGGGGAGAACTGCAATTTTCATGACGATGCGTTCGCTACGTTGGTGCTGAAATAATAGGGGTGGCGGATCTTGCGCGCCTCTTCGAACTTGCGGATCTTCTCCGCCTGCAGCAAGGTCAGGCTGATATCGTCGAAACCGTTGACCATGCAGTACTTGCGGTGGCCGGTGATTTCGAAAGGCATTTCCTCGCCGTCGGCGATCACCACCTGGCGCGGCAGGTCGATTTCGATCTGGAAGCCGACGAAGCCGTTGATTTTATCAATCAATCGGCGCGCCTGGTCGGCCGTCAGCACGATCGGCAAAAAGCCGTTCTTGTACGAATTGTTGAAAAAGATGTCGGCGAAGGAAGGTGCGATCACCGCGCGAAAGCCGTACTGCTGCAGCGCCCAGGGCGCATGCTCGCGCGAGGAGCCGCAGCCGAAGTTCTTGCCCGCCACCAGGATCGATGCGCCCTTGTAACGCGGCTGGTTCAGGATGAAGTCCGGGTTCAGCGGGCGCCTGGAATTGTCCATGCCCGGCTCGCCGACGTCCTTGTAGCGCCAGGCGTCAAACAGGTTTTCGCCGTAGCCGGTCTTGTAGATCGACTTGAGGAATTGTTTCGGGATGATGGCGTCGGTATCGACGTTCTCGCGGTCCATCGGCGCCGCGAGGCCCTTGTGAATAACCAGTTTTTCCATGATCTCGTTCTCTTAGAGAAGCTTGCGGATATCGGCAAAGCGGCCTTCGATGGCCGCAGCGGCAGCCATCGCGGGACTCACCAGGTGGGTACGGCCGCCGGCGCCCTGCCGGCCCTCGAAATTACGGTTCGAGGTGGAGGCGCAGCGCTCGCCCGGTTCCAGCTTGTCGGCATTCATCGCCAGGCACATCGAGCAGCCCGGCTCGCGCCAGTCGAAACCGGCGTCCTTGAAAATCTTGTCCAGGCCCTCGGCCTCGGCCTGCAGCTTGACCTGGCCGGAACCCGGCACCACCAGCGCGGCTTTCACGCCGGAAGACACCTTCTTGCCCAGGCGCTTGACCACCCACGCCGCCTGGCGCATGTCTTCGATGCGCGAGTTGGTGCAGGAGCCGATGAACACCTTGTCGACACGAATGTCGGTGATCGGCACGTTCGGCTCCAGGCCCATGTAGATCAGCGCGCGTTCCATCGCGTCGCGCTTGCTGGCGTCCTTTTCGCGCTCGGGGTCGGGCACCCGGCCTTCGACCGTGGTAACCATCTCGGGCGAGGTGCCCCAGGTGACCTGCGGCGGAATCTCTTCGCCGCGCATCTCGACCACGATGTCGAACGCCGCGCCGTCGTCGGTCTTCATGGTGCGCCAGTACTGGCAGGCCACATCCCATTCGCGGCCGGTGGGGGCGAAGGTGCGGCCCTTGAGGTAGTTCAGCGTGGTGTCGTCGACGCCGACCATGCCGGCGCGCGCACCGGCCTCGATCGCCATGTTGCACAGGGTCATGCGCCCTTCCATCGACAGGCCGCGCACCGCCGAGCCGCCGAATTCGATGG
>DATAZV010000102.1:0-7155 GCA_036271855.1 Burkholderiales bacterium | reverse complement strand
CCGCCGCGCCGGCGCGCTGGCCAGTGTCGCAGCTCACTATGATGGGGGTCGATTTCAGTTTATCCAGCTCGTTCTTGCGCTCGGCGAACACCTTTTCGGGAAAGCTGCGGGCGTTGAGGATGTGCCCGGCGGCGTATTCGCCCTGGTCGCGGATGTCGATCACCACGGCGTCCTTCTGGTTGATCAGCTGGGTTGCCGCCAGGGTCGACAGGGAGCCGCTCTTGCCGCGCGCGCCGGCGATCATCGGCCACGCCAGCATCAGGCCGGAAGTCACCGCCACGGCGATCAGCATCCACTGGTCGATGATGAATTTCTCTATCACTGCTTGTTCCACTGCTGTTCCTTCGTATGGCTTGCGTTTGACTTGCGGATTTCAGGCCTTCGGCTGCACGCCGCAAAACACTTCGCGCATCATCGACACCAGGTGCAAGGTGCGGTCGTCGGCGATGCGGTAGTAGACCTTGTTGGCGTCCTTGCGCGTTTTCAGGATTTTCTTGTCGCGCAAAATCGCCAGGTGCTGCGAAATATTGCTCTGGGTGGTGCCGACTGCTTCGACGATCTCCTGCACCGCCACCTCGCCCCCGCCCAGCAGGCAGAGGATTTTCAGGCGCAGCGGATGGGCGATCGCCTTCATCGCCCGCGAGGCGAGCTCGATGTCCTCGCTCTTGCCGATCAGGTCGAAAATGTCGTCGGAAATGCTTTTTGCGGGTGGCATCGGGATTGAGCCCTGGAGCGGTTCGCTGCGGGAAACCATAAGATTATAAAATAGAGTCGGACGTAACATATTTCCGACCGCTTTTTTATCGATGCCGGCTCGCCCGGCCCGCCGCCATGTACAAGCTCGTGATGATGCGCCACGGTGAATCCACCTGGAACCTGGAAAACCGCTTTACTGGGTGGACCGACGTCGATCTGACGCCAAAAGGCGTGGAAGAGGCAAAAAAGGCCGGCCGCCTGCTGCAGGAAAAGGGCTACGCCTTCGACATCGCGTATACCTCGGTGCTGAAAAGGGCGGTGAAGACCCTGAACATCGCCCTGGAAGAGATGGATGCGCTCTGGCTGCCCACTTCCAAGCACTGGCGCCTGAACGAGCGCAGCTATGGCGCCCTGCAAGGGCTGAACAAGGCCGAGACCGCGGCCAAATTCGGCGAGGAACAGGTGCTGATCTGGCGCCGCGCCTATGCGATCGCCCCGGACCCGATCCCCCTGGACGACCCGCGCCACCCGCGCTTCGACCCGCGCTACGCTTCGCTCACCCCGGCCGAACTGCCGGCCACCGAATGCCTGCAGGACACGGTGGCGCGCGTGCTGCCGTTCTGGAACGATTTCATCGCCCCGGCGATCCGCGCCGGCAACCGCGTGCTGATCGCCGCGCACGGCAACTCGCTGCGGGCGCTGGTGAAATACCTGGACGGCATGAGCGACGAGGCCATCGTCAAGAAGAACATCCCAACGGGCCAGCCATTGGTCTACGAGCTGGATGACGACTTGAAGCCGATCCGCAGCTATTACCTGGCCGACCCGGCGGAAATCGCTGCTGCCGAAGCCGCCGTGGCGGCGCAGGGAAAAGCCAAGACTTGACTTGGGCGCCCGCGCCCCGCCTGGTGGGCCATCTGGCCGCCTGGGCCGCGTTGTGCCTGGCGCTGCCGGCATTTGCCGCGCCGGCCGGAAACGGCGAGGAGTTGAAAGAGCTGCACGCGCGCATCGAGGCGCTGAAAAAAGAGATCAACGCCGCCGAAGGCAACCGGGCGGAAGCCGCCGACGGGCTGAAGAATTCGGAAGAGGCGATTTCCAACGCCAATCGCGAGTTGAAAGACCTGACCGACCAGCGGGTAGCCGCCCAGGCGCGTTTGCAGGAACTCGGGCGGCAGACCAAAACCGCGCAGGAAAGCGCCGCCAGCCAGTCGGCCCGGCTGTCCAAGCTACTGCACGACCAGTATGTGCGGCGCGAGCGCGGCTACGCCCAGTTGATGTTTTCCGGCGAAAACCCGGCCGCCGCCGCGCGCGAGCTGCAATACGCGGCCTATGTCTCGCGCGCCCAGGCGAAATTGATCGAAGGCCTGCGCGGTAGCCTGCAGCAGCTGACCGGCCTGGCCAACGCGGCGCGCGACGAAAGCGTGACCCTGGCGGAAAACGAAAACCAGCAGCGCGCCGAGCGGGAACGCTTGAGCCGCGAGTCGGAAGCCAAACGCCAGGTGCTGGCCCAGTTGGCCGCCAAGATCAAGGCGCAGCGCAGCGAGGTCAGCACGCTCGAAGAGAACGAAAAGCGCCTGACCCGGCTGATCGAGCGCCTGGCGCAGATGTCGCGCCAGAAGGAAAAAGAGCGCCTGGAGCAGGAACGCCGCGGGCAGGAACGCACCGACAAGGGCGCAGCGAACAAGGGCGCCGATAAAGCGCCCCCGCCGAAAAACCCCGGCATTCACAACGATTCGACGCCGGAGCCAGGTCTGGCAGGCGTGTTCGCCGCCCTGCGCGGCAAGCTGCGCCTGCCCACGCGCGGGGAACTTGCGAACAAGTTCGGCACTCCACGGGAAGATGGCGGCATGCTTTGGAAGGGGCTGTTCATCCGCGCGCCGCAGGGCGAGGAAGTGAAGGCGGTGGCGCCCGGCAAGGTGGTGTTTTCGGACTGGATGCGCGGTTTCGGCAACCTGCTGATCGTCGACCACGGCGGGGAGTACCTGAGCATCTATGGCAACAATGAAACCCTGTTCAAGCAGGCGGGCGAGAAAGTGGGCAGCGGCGACGTGCTGGCCAAGGTGGGAAACAGCGGCGGCAATCCGCAAACGGGTCTATACTTTGAATTGCGTTACCAGGGCAAGCCTTTTGACCCTCTTTCCTGGGTAAAACATTAGCTTTTTACGGCATTGGCCCATCGCAGCGGACTTAACGCGGTGCGGCAAAAAATACACGCGGCGGCGGCACGCGGGTCAGCGGTGGTTTTAACCAGATTTAACGCCCATTTTTGAGCATGAAATTGAAGTTGCGCCCGTATAACCTATATATTGAGATGTGAGTTTCGGGCCGGCCGCCGCAGGTGACCGGCCACTTTGTTGAACCCGTGATGGAGTATCAGTCGGCATGAACGGCAAATGGAAAAATAGCGGCTTGGTGGGTGTGGGCGTCGTTGCAGGTTTGCTGCTCAGCCTGAATTTCTCGGCGGTGGCGCAGCGCGAGGCGCGTTATCCGCTGCCGCTGCCGGAAATCCGCGCCCTCACGGAAGTGTTCGGCAAGATCAAGGAAGATTACGTCGATGTGGTCGACGACAAGAAGCTGCTCACCGGCGCGGTGCGCGGCATGCTTTCCGACCTCGACCCGCACTCCGCCTACCTCGATCCGGAAGAAAACCGCGAGTTCGAAACCAGCATCCGCGGCGAGTTCGGCGGCCTGGGGATCGAAGTCGGCACCGAGGACGGCTACGTCAAGGTAGTGTCGCCGATCGAGGATACGCCCGCCGCGCGCGCCGGCATCAAGGCCAACGACCTGATCATCAAGATCGACGACAAGTCGACCAAGGGCATTTCGCTGAATGACGCGGTCAAGCAGATGCGCGGCAAGCCGAAGACCCCGATCAAGCTGTCGATCGCGCGCAAAGGCGAAGGCAAGCCGCTGGAAATCACCCTGATGCGCGAAGTGATCAAGGTGCAAAGCGTCAAGGCCAAGGTGGTCGACAACGGCTACGCCTGGCTGCGCATCACGCAATTCCAGGAACGCACCGCGGAAGACACCGCCAAGGCGCTGGAAAAGATGTTCAAGGAAAACGGCGGCAAGCTGAACGGCATCGTGCTCGACCTGCGCAACAACCCGGGCGGCCTGCTGCACGCGGCCATCGGCGTCTCGGCCGCCTTCCTGCCGGCCAATTCGCTGGTGGTTTCCTCCAACGGCCGCCTGCCCGACACCAAGCACGAGTACCTGGCGACGCCCGAGGAATACACCATGCGCCGCGACGACATCCTGAAAAACGTGCCGGCCGCCGCCCGCACCATTCCGATGGTGGTACTGGTCAACGACGGCTCGGCTTCGGCTTCGGAAATCGTCGCCGGCGCGATGCAGGACACGCACCGCGGCATCATCATGGGCCAGACCACTTTCGGCAAGGGCTCGGTGCAGACCAAGGTGAACCTGTCCAACGGCGCCGGCATGAAGCTGACCACGGCACGTTACTACACGCCTTCGGGCCGCTCGATCCAGGCCAAGGGCATCATCCCCGACTGGGTGGTAAACGAGACCGAAAACGGCGAGCGCCACGCCGCGCGCATGCGCGAAGCCGACCTCGCCGGCCACCTGATCAACGACAAGGACCCGAACGCCGAGAAGACCCCGGTGGTGGTGCCGGAGAAGCCCGACGCCAAGGCCGAGCCGAAAGACGAAAAGAAGGACGACAAGCCGCCGGTGCGCATCGAATTCGGCTCCAAGGACGACTTCCAGTTCACCCAGGCGCTGAACCTGCTCAAGGGCCAGCCGGTCAAGGGCGAGCACACCACCGAACCGGCGGCGCCGAAGACCGCCGACGCCAAGAAGTAAAGCCTTACCCGGCGGTGGCTCCGGGTCGCCGCCGAAAAATTGGGGCCTGATCATAATTTCGACTATTGTTGCGAAATCGTGATCAGGCCCCAATTTTTTGCTTGATTCAAGCCAGCCCCAAGCCCATGACTGACGACCAGCTATTGCGCTATAGCCGCCATATCCTCCTGCCCGAAGTGGGTATCGAGGGGCAGGAGGCATTGCAGGGCGCGCACGCGCTGGTGATCGGTGCCGGCGGCCTGGGTTCGCCGGCCGCGCTATACCTGGCCACTGCCGGCGTCGGCAAAATCACCATCGCCGACAGCGACACAGTGGACCTGACCAATCTGCAACGTCAGGTGCTGCACCAGAGCGCCAGTGTAGGACAGCCGAAGGTGCTGTCGGCCAAGCACACCATCGCGCAGTACAACCCGGAAATCGAGGTCGTCGCCCTGCAGGCGCGGGCCGAGGGGCAATTACTGGAAGACCTGGTGGCCAGCGCCGACGTGGTGCTGGACTGCTGCGACAATTTTGCCACCCGCCATGCGGTGAATCGTGCCTGCGTCAAGTTCGCCAAGCCGCTGGTTTCCGGCGCGGCGATCCGCTTTGACGGCCAGGTGAGTGTGTTCGATCTGCGCGACCCTGAGGCGCCCTGTTACCACTGCCTGTTTCCCGAAGGCCAGGACCTGGAGGAGCTGCGCTGCGCCGTTACCGGCGTGTTCGCGCCCCTCACCGGCATTATCGGCACGGTGCAGGCGGCCGAGACCCTGAAACTGCTGATCGGCATCGGCGAAAGCCTTTCCGGGCGCCTGCTGCTGCTGGATGCGCTATCCATGGAGTGGCGCAGCATCCGGCTGGCGCGCGATCCGGCCTGCCCGGTTTGCGGCACACGCCAGGCGCGGCCGGCGAGTCTCGACACGCACGAGGCGCAGGCCTAGCGGCGGGCGATCAACTGCCGATCAGGCGCCTGGACATGGCCGAACTGATGCCGGGGTCGCGGTAGCGCAGGAATTCCGCCAGGCGCGGGTAACCCGCTTCAAACAGCGCCTTGGGCATGCGCGCGTCTTTCGCCGGATAAATGCGCCCGCCGGCTTCCCCCACGATATGGTCCAGGCGCTCGAACAGCTTTGCCGTCTCGGCGCCGTGGTTGGGGAAATCCAGCGCCAGGGTGACGCCGGGACGCGGGAAGCTCAGCATCCCCGCCGAAACGCGATCACCGAAGGTTTTCAGTACGGCCAGAAACGAGCCCTGCCCGGATTTGGCGATCTCGCCGAGCATGGCTTGGGTGGCTTCCTTTCCTGCTTCGCGCGGCACCACGCTTTGATATTGAAAGAAGCCCCTGGGGCCGTACAGACGGTTCCACTCCAGCAGATTGTCGAGGGGGTAGAAGAATGACTCGTAGTGGGCGATGCCCTTGGCCGCTTTTGCTTTCTTGAGCTGAAAGTAGGCGGCATTGAACGGCCGCAGCGACCACGAGTTCACCATGGAAAACGGCGGCGTGAAGGGAACCGCGATCGTCCGCTGTCGGGGTTCGGCGCGCAGGTCCGCGTTGACGGCATTGGCGCGCATGAAAAGCCCGCGGCCGCGCGCGCCGGAGAGGCAGTCGATCCAGGAGACGGTGTGCTCCCAGTCCGCCTCCGAGGCATCGGCCAGGTGAAAGAACTCGTCCAGGTTGTCGTAGACGATGGTTTCGGTATCCAGCCAGGGGCCGGCCACCGGGCGCAACTGGATCGCCGCGTGGGTGATGACCCCGGTCAGGCCCAGGCCGCCCGCGGTGGCGGCAAACCATTCGGGCAGCAGATCGGGGCCACAGGTAATGGCGGTGCCGTCGGTGCGCACCATGGCGATCCGGTGCACGTGATCGGAAAACGAGCCCAGGACGTGATGGTTTTTGCCATGAATGTCATTGGCGATGGCCCCGCCTACGGTCACCAGTTGGGTGCCGGGGGTGACAGACAGGATCCAGCCGCGCGGAATGGCCATTTTCTGAATATCGCGCAACAGTACGCCGGCTTCGCATTCCAGGCGCCCGCTTTCCTGGTCCAGGCTGATATAGCGGTCCAGGCCGGTGGTCTGCCACAAAAGCCCGCCGGGATTGAGGCAGGCGTCGCCGTAGCTGCGTCCCATGCCATAGGCGATGCCCGGCCCGCCGGCCGCCAGTTGGGTAGCTACCTGCCGCCGGTCCGAGAGCACCCTGATTTCATGCTCCCAGTTTCCCAGCCTGCCCCAGGAGGAAACCGCTACCACGGCCAGCCCACGGTACTGAGGCCGAATACCGCGGCAAAGGCCAGGCCGGCCGCCAGGCTGGCTTTGTCCTTGAGGGCGAAAATCAGCGGGTCGTCATGCATTTCCCCGCGATGGGCGCGCATCCACATCCAGCTGATCCAGAACAGCATCACCGGCAATTCGCCCCACACCAGTTCCGGCGTGCGGTAGAGCTTCACCACGGTGTCGGTGTTCAGATAGAGCGCGAGAACCAGAACCGCGGCGTAGCCTGAGGTCACCCCGAGGGTCTGCACCAGGGTAGCATCGGAGGTGTAATAGCCGCGCCCATGCGCTTTTTGATTGCCATGCAGCAACTGGATTTCCAGTTCGGCATAGCGTTTCAGAAAAGCCAGCGAGAGGAACAAGAAGACCGAGAACGTGAGCAGCCAG
>DATAZV010000101.1:0-5150 GCA_036271855.1 Burkholderiales bacterium | reverse complement strand
GCTGGCGGGGCCCGCGCGCGGCCAGCCGCCGCTGCTGGCCCTGACACTCGCCGCGTTCGCCTGCGGCCTTGCCGGCATGCTGATCACGGTGAAGGGCAACTTCCCGATCAATGACCTGGTGATGACCTGGTCGCCGCACGCCCCGCCCGCCGACTGGGCCAGCCTGCGCGACCGCTGGTGGGCCTGGCATTGCGCCCGCACCGTGGTGACGGTGGCCTGCTTTGGCCTGCTGCTGGCGGCGGCGCTCACGGCCAATGCCTTGCCGCCAATATGAAGTAAAGCCCAAACCCCACCACGATCGGCCCGACGATGCAGGCCGCTATTTTCATCATCTCGGCCGCATCCAGGCTTCCCTCTTCCAGGCACTGGCCGATGTAGATGCAGACGCCGAGGTAGGTGCCGCCCAGGTATTTGACGGCGATGTTCTCTTCCCAGGGCAGGCCGTTGGGGTAGCAGATGCTGCGGGCGACCATGGAGGTGATGAGCCCTGCGAACAAGGCGACGATGATGCCGCTGATACTCAAGGTCATGGTTCGCTCCTCCCGGGATTGAACGTGGGCATTGGGTGCTTGCGCTCGTCAATTTAGCACGGCGGCGGGTTGCCGTTTGGGTGGTCTGTTAGCGCTACCTGCGCTAGTGCGGCGTTCTCCCGAAAATGGTCGGGGCGGCTCCCTGCGTTGTTCCATTCTCGAATATGATCATCCGTCAGCGGGCTGCGGCATGGCCTGGTGAACCTCGATGAACAAACGCTGATGGATAGTCTTGCAAAAGCCGGCTGACCACCTTGAACGCCTGGTGCTGATGGCCATTCTGGTCTTGAGCCTGGTCAGTTCCGCTACCGGCTGGGCGCTGATGGAGTCGCGCGGCCTGTCGTCCATCGTGCTGCGGGTGATTTTCGGCCTGAACCTGGCGTTTCACCCGACGATGTTCGTGATTGTCTGGGGCAGGCTGCTTTCCCTGCGTAGCGTCGAGCTTGCCTGCTTGTGGTTCGCGTCGGTACTTTGCGGCGGGTGCATGGCGTTGCGCCTGTATTCGGCCACTTATGGACCGAGCATCGATATCCAGCCGCTGTATTTGTGGATACCCGTGGTCTATGTCTTTGCGTTCGCGCTGACGGGGCACAAGTCGGGTATGAGGCTTTCGCTGCGGATTTTTGCGCTGTTGGTGGCGATCAGCCTGCCGTCGATCATCGGCAACATCGACGGGCCTTACGTCAATTTCACCATCCAGATGCACCTGGTGTCGGCGGTGCTGATCGTGGCGCTGTATTTTTTCTCCAGCTATCAGCACCGCCTGCAGGCGGCGCAGCTGACGGTGGATGAGATGGCGCGCCTGGCGAATACGGATGAGCTGACCAAGCTGGCGAATCGGCGGCGCATTTCGGAAGCCATCGGGTCCGAGCTGGTGCGGTTCGCGCGCTACGGGCACGCGTTTTCAGTCATCCTGATCGACATCGACCATTTCAAGAGCATCAACGACCGCTTCGGGCATGCGGTGGGCGACAAGACGCTGGTGGCGCTGGCGGCGCGCGCCATGGAAGGGCTGCGCGACGTCGACATGCTGGGGCGCTGGGGCGGCGAGGAGTTCATTGTGGTGATGCTGGAGACCGGGTTCGAGCAGGCGCTGAACAAGGCGCGCGAGTTGTGCGGCCACGTGGCGGGCGCGCCGCTGGTCGGCGACCACGCCGTCACCATCAGTTGCGGGGTGACCAGCGTGATCGCGGGTGATGGCGCCGAGAGCCTGTTGCAGCGCGCCGACGTGGCGCTGTACGCGGCCAAGCGCGGCGGGCGCAACCGTGCCGAGGGCTCTCCCCAGGGGTGACCTTCTTCGGCGGGGTAAGGAAGGGTTGGGGAGATCGTGCCGCCAGAGCCGGATGACGTACTTGTTACCAGGCTGTAACAGGGTTAACACGGCTTTACATTCCTTGCGGCGACAAACGCGATGACTGGGAATAGCATGGTTTGCAGGGACGAGATGATCCCGGCCAACCAGATACCCAGGAGAGCGAAATGAAAACCATCGTCAGTGCAGCCCTTGTTTCCACCTTGTTGCTTGCCGTCTCCAGTTCGGCGTTTGCCGAAACGCAGTGGCAAAAGAACCATCCGCGCCGCGCCGAGGTGAACGGGCGCATCAATAACCAGAACGCGAAGACGCGCAATGAAGTGGCCAACGGCAAGCTGACGGCGGCGCAGGGGGCGCAGTTGCACAAGGAAGACCACCAGATCCGCCAGGAGGAGCGCAGCATGGCTTCGCAGAACGGCGGGCATGTCACCAAGCAGGAACAGAAGACTCTGAACCAGCAGGAGAATGGGGTGAACGCGCAGCGGCGCGCCGATATTCGCGGCAATCAATAGTTGCCAGCGCCAGCGCCGGCGCCGGCTCAGGCGGCCACCGGTCGACGGAGGTCGACGCGTGTCTACGTGGGCCGATGTAGAGGGCAGCCCGGAGGCGGCGGTCTTCGGGGCTTAGACGTGTTCGGCGTTCTGGCGCAGGAATTTTTGCAGCGCGCCGTCCGCATCCTTCAGCCTCAGGCCGGCGGCGCGATAGGCGTCAAGCTCATTGAAAATCGGCCGGGCGCGGCGCCGGCCTTCGGCGACCTGGTGCACGCGCTTGAGCAGGTCTTCATGGATCTGCAGGTATTCGCGATGGGCGGCAACGTGGGCGGCCGAGAGTTTTTCGAGCATGCTGGCAAAGGCGGGGTGCATCATGGGTGGGGCTCCTGCGATAGGCTTTGACCCAAGGTTATGTGGCAGCGCGCCATGCGGGTATCGTCATTTGTCCTACAAGCATGCAGGCCTTGTCTGGCGTGCTTTCATGGCCGCTATAAGGGGATCGCGTAAAGAATCGGCGTAGCATTTCGGGCTGGCGCGGACTTCCCATCCGCGCAACAACAACAATGACCGGAGGAGACGCATGTCGGCAGACAAAAAACAGGCGAGCCAGGAACAGCATCGCCGTCAATTTCTCAAATGGCTGGCCGCCAGCCCGCTGCTGGCGGCGCCCGGAGCGAGCGATCTGTTCGCCCAGGATTCGTTGAAGCGCGCGGACCCGATGATCTGGGCGACCACGCCCGATACCGAGATGATCAAGACGCCGAAGGATGCGATCAACGTGTTCGACTTCGAGGCGGTGGCGCGGCAAAAGGTGCCGCCGGCGCACTTCGGCTACATGGCTTCGGGCATTGACGATGAGGTGACGCTGCGGGCGAACCGCACGGCCTTCGAGCACTGGCAGTTGCGGCCGCGGCGCCTGCGTGACGTGAGCCGCGTGGACATGTCGGTGACGCTGTTCGGCACCCGGTGGAATACGCCGATCATCATCGCGCCCACCGGCGGCAACAAGGCGTATGACCCGGAGGGCGAGGTGGCGGTGGCGCGCGCCTGCAAGGCCGGCGGGCACCTGAACATTCTCTCCGGCGCGGGGGCTTTGCCGATCGAGGAGGTGGTGGCGGCGCGCGGTGGCGAGGTGTGGTTCCAGCTTTATGCGACTTCCAGTTTCGACGTCGCCGCGCAGGTGGCGCGGCGGATGGAAAAGGCGGGCGTGCCGGTGATGGAAATCACGGTGGACCGCAACGGCGGGCGCAACCAGGAAACCTTCCAGCGCCTGCGCCGGCTCGACACGCGGGTATGCGCGAGCTGCCACACCGCCGGCATCGGCGCGGCGCGCGATCGGCCGAACTACGACGGCATCGACCTCTCCGGCGTGAAGAGCATGCAGTCAGCCAACCTGACCTGGGACTTCATCAAGAAGATGCGCGAAGTGACCAAGATGAAGCTGGTGCTCAAGGGCATCGTCACCGAGGAAGACGCGCAGCTATGCCTGAAGTATGGCGTGGATGGCGTGCATGTTTCCAACCACGGCGGGCGGGCGGAAGACAGCGGGCGCGGGGCCATCGACGCGCTGCCCGAAGTGGCGAAGGTGCTCAAGGGCAAGATGCCGATTCTGTTCGACAGCGGCGTGCGCCGCGGCACCGACGTGTTCAAGGCGATGGCGCTGGGGGCTTCGGCGATTTGCATCGGCCGGCCCTACCTGTGGGGGCTGGGTGCGTTCGGGCAACCCGGCGTCGAGCGGGTGCTGCAGATCCTGCGCGAGGAGTATTCGGGCGTGATGCAGCAGATGGGCGCGGTGAATACGGCGGCGATCGTGCCGGCGATGATCAAGCACGCATGAGAATGGCAGGATGAAATAAAAACAGGCGCCAGGCGCCCGTTTTTATTTTGGCTGACGGTTTTAAAGCTTGGTCACTCGTGCATGCAACACCGCGCTCCTGCCGCCCTTGACCTCCGCCAGGCAGCGTGCCACTGCCGCGGCCACCTGTTCCGGATCAGTGAGGCTTTCGCCGTAGGCGCCGGCGGCTTCGGCGATTTTGGAGAATTCCATGTCGGGGGCGAGGACGGCGGCGAACTCGTCTTCTTCCTTGGCGATGCCGTCGGGGTACATGCGCAGGGTGGATTCCTTGACCGCGCCCCAGCCGGTGTTGTCCATGATGACGGTGAGAATCGGCAGCTTGTACTGGCGCGAGACGGCGAGCACGGAGGTGGGGGTGGAGAAATAGAAGCCGCCGTCGCCGACGAATTGCACCACGGTGTTGTGCGGGCGCGCCAGCTTGGCGCCCAGGGCGGTGCCGCCGGAGTAGCCCAGGCCGCCGCTGCCCAGGCCGATGGAGGTGGTGGGTTTGGTGCGCGGCACGTTGTTGAAGACGGAGAACATGTTGCGGATGCCTTCGTTGACGATGATGTCGTCGGGGCCGAGCGCGCGGCCGACTTCGGCGCACAGGTATTGCGGGTTGATGGCGCCCTTGACGCCCTTTTCGGTGGCGGCGTGGGCGACCTGCAACTGGCGGGTGGCGGCTTCGTCCATCAGGGCGGCCATGCGGGTCTTGACGCGGGCGGTGAAGGCGGCGTCTGCCTTATGCTTGATGGCGGCGATGAGTTGCGCCAGCACGCGGGCGCTGTCGGCTTCGGCGCGCAATTCGGCGGCGAAGCCCCACATGGGGATGTTGCTTTTGTTGACGTCGATGTCCACTTGTGCCCAGAAGCTGCCGGGGCGCTGCTGGGTGTATTTGGGAATCCACGGCACGTCGACGTCGAGCAACAGGCCGAAGTCGGCTTGCTCGACGTGCGGGCTGGACTGGAAGCCGGCGAAGCAGG
>DATAZV010000100.1:0-2042 GCA_036271855.1 Burkholderiales bacterium | reverse complement strand
TAGTTGAACGAGGCGGCCAGGCCCTCGATGAATTTCGGCAGGTGCGCGCCGATGATCAAAAACTTGAACCAGGTGGTGAAGGCGGTGAGCACGCCGCCGCCCAATGCGGCGCGGAACATGCCACGGTACTCGCCCTCGTCGCGCGCGATGTAGTGCTCGCCGTGTTCGGCGTTGTGTTCGACCATCTTGCGCGCCAGCAGCGCGGTGTTGCGCTTGAGCAGGCCGCCGATGCCGCTGCGCATATGGTGGGCGCGCACCAGGTCGCCGATGAAGCCGGATACCTTGGTGGCGCGGCCGGCGGCGGGAAACAGCAGCGCCAGCAGGGCTTCGATGCGCTTGAGCAGCGCGTGCATGCGCTCCAGGTGGTACACCAGCGTAATCGAGACGCCGTGGTCGTTGAGGTGGCGATAGGCGTCCAGTATTGCGGCGTGCGATTCGAACAGGGCGCTGTTGATCGCCTGCAGGGCGTCGCCGCGCGCGTCGTCTTCCGCCGCCAACAGCTCGCCGATGGCGGTTTCCAGCTTGCGAAACGGCAAGGCGCGCGGCGAGCGCTGCGCCAGGCGCGAGCGCACGTCCGGCGACAGGCCGATGGCGCTGACCACGGTGGCGAGGTAGATCAGCGCGTCCTCGCCGTTGCGCCGGTAGCGGGTGAGCATTTCCGGGGTGAACAGCAGGTCGCGCACGCGCGCCAGCGTTTCCTCGTCCATCTGTTCGACCCAGCGCGCCAGTTCGCGCGAGGGGAAGACGGCGCCGAACAGGGTTTCCAGGTCGCGGTGCACCGGCGTGGTCGGCAGCAGCATGCCGATCAGCGTGTCGATCACTTCGCTGGCCAGCGCCGGTTCGCGCGGCATGCCGGTGGCGCACAAGAGTTCCAGGCCGTCGGCTTCCTGCAGCAGGGATTGCAGCACGCCGGCGACGCGCTCGCCCAGCAGCGGGTCGCGGTCGAGATGGCCGAACAGCAGGTTCAGGCGCCGCGTCTTGCGCGCATAGCGGGACTCGCGGCTGCTGGCGCCCACCGGGTCGGCATGCAGCCACTGCACCAGGTCGAGCAGCCAGTTGACGCGCTTGAACCAGGGGTCCTCCGGATGGGCGCGCAGCAGCAGCGCCGCCAGCGGCTGTTCCTCGTCCAGTTGCCGCCAACGCCGCCAATACAGCGCCAGGGTGCGCAGGGGCTTGGGCATTTACGGCTTACGTGCCGACGGCGAGCGGCGCCACCATCTTGCGCAGCAGCGCGATCACCGACAGCGCGGTGATCTTGCCGGTGCGCGGGTTTTCTTCCGAGGGAATGTTTTCGATCATCATCGAAAAGCGCGCGGAGTCGGCATCGACCTCGATGCGGTGGATATTGCGGTCCACACCGGGGTCGGCCCAGATTTCGATGTTGGTCTGGTCGGGACCGATGCCCGCCAGGCCGAGTGCCACGGCGACATTGACGTTGGCGGGAAAGCCCTTGATCGCTTCGCTGGCGCTGCCGGAAAACACGCACAGCGGCTGGGTCAAACCCTTGACGCTGATGTTGTTGGCCACCAGATGCGGCGCACCTTCCAGGCCGCCTGGCGGCTTGCGCGTGACCATCTTGATCGAGTGGATTTTGCCTTCGCGCGCCGCCAGCATGGCGTCCAGGCCGATCAACGCGCCGGTGGGAGCGAAAATTCGCGCGCCGTGCTCGCGCGCCAGGTCGATGTAATGCGGCGAGCGCGCCAGCACGCCGACGGAAGAGACCACCAGCCAGCGCCCGGCCTTGAGCGCCGGCAGCGCGATCTGGTCCATCACCGACGAGGGCGCAGCTTCGACCACGATGTCGGCGGCTTCGGCCAGTTTCTCCAGCGGCAGCACCGGCACCGGCTTTTTCAGGGTGGCGACAAAGCGCTCTGCCTTGGCGGTGTCGCGGCCGGAGACGGCGGCCAGCTCCAGGCCTTCGATGCCCTCATCCAGCTTTTTCGCCAGCACCGCGCCGATGGCGCCCAGGCCGCCGATGGCGACCTTCTTGAGTTTTGCAGTCATGATGAATTGCCCAGGAAACGTGAAAACCAGCTTGGCGC
>DATAZV010000099.1:0-9907 GCA_036271855.1 Burkholderiales bacterium | reverse complement strand
CTACTGGTACGAATAAAATCTCGGCTTACGCCACTCGAGGAGACCTCATGTCCGAATCCACGCTGCCCCTGCGCGGCTACACCGTGCTCGACCTGACGCGCGCGCGCTCCGGCCCCACCGCCGCGCGCCAGATGGCCGACTGGGGCGCCAACGTGATCAAGATCGAGGAGCCGGGCGACGCCGACGGCGACGGCAGCGCCTTCGACCAGCGCCACGGCGCCGATTTCCAGAACCTGCACCGCAACAAGCGCAGCATTTCGCTCAACCTGAAGAAACCGGAAGGCGTGGCGCTGCTGCGCAAGATGGCCGAAACCGCCGATGTGGTGGTCGAGAACTACCGCCCCGGGGTCAAGCACCGCCTGGGCATCGACTACGAAACCCTGAAAAAAATCAATCCGCGCATCGTCTACGCCAGCATCTCCGGCTTCGGCCAGGAAGGCCCGTATGCCGACCGGCCCGGGCTGGACCAGGTGGTGCAAGGCATGAGCGGCCTGATGTCCATCACCGGCCTGCCCGGCCAGGGGCCGGTGCGCGCCGGCATCGCCGTGGGCGACAGCTCCGCCGGCATCTACCTGGCCTTCGGCATCGTGCTGGCGCTGCTGGAGCGCGAGCGTTCCGGCCAGGGCCAATGGGTGCACACCTCGCTCTTGCAGGCGCTGATCGCCATGCTCGACTTCCAGGCCGCCCGCTGGCTGGTGGCCGGCGAAGTGCCCAAGCAGGCCGGCAACAGCCACCCGACCGCGATTCCCACCGGCGTGTTCAAGACCGCCGACGGCTTTATCAACATCGCCGCCACCGGCAAGCTGTTCGAGCGCATGTGCAAGGAAATCGGCGCTCCCGAACTGGGGCAAAACCCGGCCTACGCCGACGCCAAGCTGCGCTCGAAAAACCGTGACGCCCTGCACGCCGAGATGGAAGCCAAACTCGTCACGGCCACCTCGGCCGAGTGGATTGCGCGTCTGAACCAGGCCGGCGTCCCCTGCGGCCCGATCTACAACATGGACCAGGTGTTCGCCGACCCGCAGGTGGCGCAAATCGGTATCGCCCAACCGGTAACCCATCCCGCGCTGGGTGAAATCCATGTCGTCGGCCAGGGGGTGAACCTGAGCCGCACACCGACCAGCGTGCGCACCGCCGCGCCCGAACTGGGCGAACACACCGAAGAGGTGCTGCAGCACTACGGCGTCAGCCGCGAGCAATTCCAGGACTTGCGCAAGCGCGGCGTGGTTTGAGCGCCTGCCGGCGGTCGACCGGCCTGCAACCTTGGCGCAAGCCGCTTGTCCAACCCTGGCTTAGAATGCCTGCGGCCGCGCCCTCCGATCTCAAGAGAACAAAGATCCGCCCATGAAGCCGAGATCCGCCATCAAACGCATATTGCCCCAGCGCTTTCGCGCCCGCGTCGTCGGCGTTTCCTGGCGCGACCTCACCCTGAGCGCATTGCCCATCGTCCTGCTGGTGGTGGTGGTGATCTGGGCCGCGCTGCACTTCAATCATCCGGCGCCGCCGGACACCATCATCATTTCCAGCGGCCCGGAGGGCAGCAGCTTCAGCCTGAATGCGCAGCGCTACGCCAAGATACTGGCGCGCAACGGCGTCAAATTGCAGATCCTGCCCTCGCAGGGGTCGCTGGAGAACCTGCAGCGCCTGAACGACCCCAAGTTCAAGGTCGACATCGGCTTCGTGCAGGGCGGCGTCGCCTCGCCCCAGGATACCGAGAACCTGGTCTCCCTGGGCAGCCTGTTCTACGTGCCGCTGATGGTGTTCTATCGCGACAAAAAGCCGTCGGACAAGCTCTCGGCCTTCACCGGCAAGCGCGTCGCCATCGGCCCCGAAGGCAGCGGCACCCGCGCCCTGGCCCTGACGCTGCTCAAGGGCAACGGCATCGTCACCGGCGGCAAGACGCAATTGCTCGAGCTCAGCGGTGAAGAAGCAGCCGATTCATTGCTGGCCGGCAAGATCGACGCCGTGCTGCTGATGGGCGACTCCGCCACCCCGCCGATCATGCGCAAGCTGCTGACCACGCCGAACGTGCGCCTGCTCAATTTCAGCCAGGCCGACGCCTACACCCGCCGCTATCCCTACCTGAGCAAGCTCGAAATGCCGATGGGCTCCTTCGACATCGGCAAGAATCTTCCGGCGGAAGACTATTCCTTGATCGGCCCCACCGTCGAGATGATCGCGCGCCCCACCCTGGCGCCGGCCCTCAACGACCTGCTGATCGAAGCCGCGCGCGAAGTGCATGGCCGTGCCGGCCTGCTGCAAAAGGCCGGCGAATTCCCCGCGCCCCTGGAGCACGAGTTCCGCATCAGCGACGACGCCACCCGCTACTACCAGTCGGGCAAGGGTTTTCTCTACCGCAACCTGCCGTTCTGGCTGGCCAACCTGATCAACCGGGTGGCGCTGGTGGTGGTGCCCCTGGTCGTGCTGCTGGTGCCCGGCCTGCGCATGGTGCCGGTGCTCTACTCCTGGCGCATCCGCTCGCGCATCTACCGCTGGTACGGCTCGCTGATCACGATCGAGCGTTCCGCCATGTCCGAACCCGGCGACGACGAGCGTGGCCGCCTGCTCAAGCGACTGGACGAGATCGAAAACGCGGTGAACCAGATGAAGGTGCCGCTGGCCTACGCCGACCAGTTCTACGTGCTGCGGCAGCACATCGGCTTTGTCCGCGACCGCCTGGTGCCGGGCGGCGCCGATTCCCCGGCCCCGGGCGCGCCGACGGCTTCTCCCGGCGAGGACGTCACGGCGCAGGCGGCTTGAGCGTCACCCACCCGCGGGTATACTTCAGCAGGCCACAAGAACGTTGCGCACGGCGCTCGGTCCGGGTGGCGGCTAGCGCCCCTGAGCACCCTCTTTTTTGTCCCGCAATCCGGATTTGAACATCCATGGTAAGTCGCAGTGATGCCTGCCCCTGCGGCAGCGGCAAGAAATACAAACGCTGCTGCGGCGCCCGCGACGGGCGAGCCGCCGCACCCGTCGCCCGGCCCGGGCCGCCCATCAGCGGTTTTGCGCTGGCCCACCAGATGTTCATGCAGCGTCGATTCGGCGAAGCCGAGCACCTGTGCGAACAAGCCCTGGCTGCCGAGCCCGGGCACGTGGAAGGCTGGTTCCTGTATGCCGCGGCGGCCCTGGAACAACAGCACTTTGAACCTGCGCTCTCCGCGATGCAGCGCCTGGCGGCGATCGCGCCACGGCGGCCCGAAGTGCATTTCAACATCGGTCACATTCGTGAGCGACAAGGCGACAGCGCCGCCGCCATCGCCGCCTATCGCGAGGCGGTGCGCCTGGCGCCGGATTACGGGCAGGCGTGGAACGGGCTGGCCAATTGCCTGCGCGCCGGCGGCGCGCTCGCCGCCTCGATTGCCGGGTACCGCGAGGCCGCGCGCATCGCGCCGAATGCCGCCCCGGCCTGGAGCAACCTTGGCGTCGCGCTGAAAGCCGCCGGCCAGTTCGACGAAGCCATGGCCAGTTTCAAGCGCGCGCTGGAATGCGACGCCCGTTATGCGCCGGCCCACAACAATCTCGGCAACCTGTACGGCGCGAGCGGCGACCATGTTGCCGCCGAAGCCAGCCTGCGGGCAGCCTTGCGTCTGGATGCCGGCTTCGCGGACGCCCGCCTCAACCTGGCCGGCATACTGCGCCAGACCGGCCGTTTCGGCGAAGCGCTCACGGAGTTTCGCCAGGCGCTGCGCCTGCAGCCGGAAAGCGAAGTCGCCTGGGCCGCGTTTGCCGACGGCTTGCAGGGCTTTCGCTGCAACGCCGATGACGCCCAACTGCGCAGCGACCTGGTGCGGGCGCTGGCCCGGCCCGCGGTGGACCCGTTAAGCCTGGTGCCGGTGGCCGCGAGCCTGCTCAAGCACACGCCGGGTCTGGCGGCAATCATTGCGGCAACCGCGGATCAGGAGGAGATAGCGCCTGCCCGGCTCGACGCCTGCTTCGCCGACCCCCTGCTCGGTGCCTTGCTCGAAGTTGCCGTGATTGCCGATTGGGAGCTCGAAGCGGCGCTATGCAGCGTACGACGCAGCCTGCTGCGGGCGGCAAGCGAGGGCACCGCGCTTAACCCATCGGCGCGTGCCTTTTGCGTGCGCCTGGCGCTGCAATGCCTGTTGACCGAATACGTCTACCCCGAAACACCGGAGGAAGCCGCGCAAGCGCAGGCCCTGGCGCAGCGAATCGAGAGCCGGCCGGCCGGCACAGCCGCAAATGCCGCCGACCTGGCGATCTACGCCTGCTACCGCCCGCTCTCCGGCTTGCGCAATCAGGAAGGTATCGCCGGCGACGATCCGGCACTGGTACGCCTGCTGTACGCCCATCTTGGCGCGCCGCTTGAGGAGGCGCGGTTACGCGAGCGCCTCAAGCATCCGGGGGAGATCAGCGACGAAGTTTCGCGCGCGGTTCGGACGCAGTACGAGGAGCACCCCTACCCGCGCTGGGAAAAGGTGGGCATGCGAGGCGTCCAGCCCCTGGCGCAGGTGGTACGCGCCGTGGCGCCGCAGATGCAGGTGCCGCCGGCGGTGAACCTGGAAGCGCCGCAGGTATTGGTGGCAGGCTGCGGTACCGGCCGCCACCCGATCCAGACCGCCACCCGGATAGCCGGAGCCCGCGTGCTGGCAGTCGACCTGAGCGGCGCCAGCCTGGGCTATGCGATGCGCAAGGCGCAGGCACTCCAGGTCGACAACCTGGAATTCATGCAGGCCGATATCCTGCAACTGGGCAGCGTCGGCCGCGAGTTCGACCTGATCGAAAGCTTCGGCGTGCTGCATCATATGCGCGACCCGCTGGCCGGCTGGAAGGTGCTCACCGGGCTGCTCAAGCCCGGCGGGCTGATGCTGATCGGCCTGTACAGCGAGCGCGCAAGGGTGCCGGTGGCGGCCTGCCGCGAATTCGTGCGCGAGCACGGCTATGCGAATACCACCGCGGCAATCCGCCAGTTCCGCCAGGACCTGGTGCGCGCAGGCACGCCCGAAGTCGTGGCTGCGATCAAGAACAGCCCGGATTTTTACAGCGCCAGCAATTGCCGCGACCTGATCTTCCACGTCCAGGAACACCGTTACACCCTGCCGCAAATTGATGCCATGGGCAAGGGCCTGGGGCTGCGCTGCCTCGGCATGGACCTGGACGACCGCGCCCTTTATGCCGGGCTGCCCGGCGAGGAAATCCAGTTGCCCGCGCTGGATGACCTGGCCGGCTGGGACCGCTTCGAGCAAGCCCACCCGCAGGCCTTCGGCAGCACCTACAAGATCTGGTGGCAAAAAGCCTGAGAAGCCGGCGCTGCCTCGCGTTCAGCGCAGGCTGAGCGTAGAGCGCTTCCACTCCGGCGCCTGCCAGCGCTGGAAGGTGGAAAGCATGCCGGGCTCGGCCACCTCGCGGTCCGTCGCCAGGCCCTCGAGGCGGATCACCTCGAAACCACGCTTGTATTTGCCTTCGCCGCGCGCCTCTCGCGCCGCCAGCATTTGCGCGCCGCCCGGCACCCAGCCGGCGAATTCCGCGTAACCGACGTCGGGCGAGGTCGCCGCCGGCGGTAGCACGTCCACGCTCCATCCCTGCGCGCCTTTGCGAAAAACCCACAACTCGCGCCAGGCCGCCATCGGCTGCACCGCAAGCGCCAGGGCATTGCCTTCACGGTTGGCACTGGCCGAAGCGCTCCAGACGATGCCGAAAGTACAGCGCCGCAACAGCGGGTTCTTCGCATCGTTTTTCACGCCATCGAGCAGCAGCACGCAGGTCTCGCCCGGCTGGCCCGCCACCGTGCGCAGCAACGGCCCTTTGCCGGGGTTCGGCGGCAAGGCCGGCACCGCCGCCCAGCGTGAGGCATTCACCCGCATCGCCGCATCGGCATAGGCGCCGCTGTCTTCATAGGCCAATTCGGCCTTGTTGACACCGGCCAGCTCGGTGATGGCGCGCGCCGCCGCACCTTCGGCCTTTTGCGGGTCGGGCGTGCCGGCCGGCATTGGCGTCGGCGCCAGTGCGGCAGTGGTCTGCGCATCGCGCGCACGCAGGAATGCCAGGCCGCTCCAGACACCTGCGCGGCGCATCAGCACGCGGTTTTTCAGGTAGCCCGGCAAGGCAGCGGCATCGACCCGGTCCAGCACGTCCGCGCGCCATTCATCCAGGCGCAGGCGCGCCGCCGGCATCATGTCCGGGTTTACGCATTCGTGGCGTGTCAGCCCGAGCGCGGCACGGGCGCGCTGCTCGGGCTTCGCCGGCAGCGCCAGCACGCGGCGATAGGCTTCGCCGTCGTAGCAGATCTGCATGCGCCCGTCCTGCTCATAGGTGACGAAGCTGATGCCGTAGCGCGCCGCCACTTCAAGATGCGCGGTAAGGGTGGCGGCGGCCAGCTTGTCCTGCGGGCGGCCGGAGGAAGCGCGCCGCGCCAGGCGGTCGGCGAAGCCGCCGAGGGCGTCGAAGGCCTCGATGCCGTTCGCCCCATTCACCGCCTCCGCCGGCGCGGCCTCGAGATAAGCCGCCGCCAGGCCGATGCCCAGTGCTTCCGATCCCGGTGTGTCGCGCAAAAAACGCAGCAAGCCGAGCAACTCCGGTGCTTCGGCCGTCGTCAACCCGCTTCGATAGACATAGCTCGCATGGACAAAGCCGCCGCGCTCGCGCTTGTGGTCATAGACCTGCAGATAGTCCAGGCGCTCGCCGCGCACCTCCAGCACCTCGCCCTGCGACAGCGAAGCCTGCAACTGCGCCGAAGCGCGCGGCGCGGCGCGCAGCGACACCTGGTCCTGCAGCACGATGGCAATGACGGGATGCGCTGTGGCGGCGGTACCCGCAGGCGGCGCCACCGGCGTTTTTTGCACCGGCACCGGCAGCAGCATGGAGGTGGCCTTTACATCGGCCGCCGCCGCACGCGGCGCTGCGTTGGCAGTAGCCAGCGCGCACATGATGGAAAAGGCCAGAGGCTGCATCAGGCTGACGAAAATGCGGCGCATGTTTATTCCCCTTCCTTGGCCGGCGGCTCGGCAGCGGCTTCAGCCGACGCTTCCGGACGGGTCGCAACCTCACGCTTGTTGGCGCCCAAAAGGGTATTGCCGATAAAGCCGCCATCGGCCGGCGGCGGCGCGATGATCACCTGGATCTTGTCCGAGAGCTTGTCCGCCAGGGTCTTCTGGATCAGCAGTGGATGGCGGCTCACCAGCGCGCCCTCGCGCTCCATTTGCGCGGCGGTGACCTTGCCGATGCGGTCCTGCCGATACACTTCCGCATCGGCCAGCTTTTGCCGCGCGTCGGCCTCGCCGCTGGCCTCGATGCGCCGCGCCTGCGCGTTGCCCTCTGCACCCTTGATGCGCGCGCCCTTCTCCGCTTCGGCCTCCAGTTCGCGCTGGCGAATCTGCTGCTGCTTGAACGGCAGCACATGTTTCATCGCCTCTTCCTGCGCGCGGGCGGCGATGATCTGCTCGCGCCCGGCGGCCTCGGCGGCGCTTTCGCGCTTCACCTTCTCGGCCTCCGCGGTCAGCGCAGTCTCTTGCACCTGCTTGGCCTTCAGTTCCAGCGTATAGCGCATTTTCTCGGTGGAAAGCTCCTCGGCCAGCAGGCTTTCCATGCCGCGCCGGTAGTCCGCCGGCAGGTCTATCTTGCCGATCAACACACTACGCAGGATCACGCCGTCAGCCGCCAGCTTGTTGCCGACTTCGGTTTCCAGCACCTTCTGGATCTCCGCGCGCTTGGTGGAGAAAATCTCCCGCACGGTGTAGCGGGCAAACACCTTGTAGGCCACACCCTGCACTGCCGGCTCGACGATCTCCGCACCGACGTTGTCCGGCAGCTTTTTGTACATCGCCGGAATGCGCTCCGCGTCCAGCGCGTAACGCACGCTGACGTCGGCGCCGACCGACAGCCCTTCCACCGACTGCAAGGGCGCGGCGCCACTGGCGCTGCTCATCTCGGCCGGGCGGTAAACCGCATCGCGCAGGGAATAGGTACGCAAATCGTGCAGGCCGGGGATGATCAGCACGCTGCCCTCGCGCCATTCGCTGATGCCGCCGGTGAGCTGGTTGACCCGCAGGCCCACCTCACCGCGCCCCACCTTGCGCAGCGGCGGATGGCTCACCACGTAATAGCCGGCGGCGACTGCGATCACCGAAAGCAGCAGCACCCGCCGCGCGCGCCGGTCCGAGAGCGCCGCGCCCAAGCCCGCCAGGCACTCCATCATCGCCAGCGCGATTCCGCCGGCCATCGCTCCGGCCGCCGCGCGTGCCGCCGCACCCGTAGCGTTGCCCTCATCGGCCGGCGCCGCAGCGGCACCGCTTGCCGGCGTTGCCGCCGTTTCCCCACCGGCCTCGGCCGAAGGCCCGGCCCCGCCACCGGGCGGCGCCACACGCGGGCTGGACATCTGGGCGATGGCGCGGATGAAATCCCGCAGGCGCTGCAACATGATTTTTCTCCCTTTGAAAGCGTTGGTGGATGCGAGCGGTTGTTCGCGCCATGCGAAGCCGTTATCCACGCACACCATTCTTCACAGGGTGGGCGGAAGCAACAATGCGCCTGCGGGGCGCCTGCCTACATGCGGCAGGCGCGCGCCTTCCGCGGCGGGAAGAAAAACTCACACCGCCGGGCGCGCCCATGGACCATAATTCGTCCTGAGCCGGCCCGAATTTTCCCTGGACCGGCGTGGACCCGAGGTTGAAACCCGCATGACCCGAGTAGCCGTGATCGAAGATGACGCCCCGACCAGCAACCAGCTGGCCGGCTGGATCCGCGCCGCCCGCCCCGACACTCTCGTCGACCAGTGGTTCACCCGCGACGAGGCCGAAGCCGCATTGGCGCGCACCCCCTACGACGCCGTGGTGCTGGACATCGAGCTGAACCGCGAACGCCACGCCGGGGTGGCGATCATCAACGCCATCAACAAGCACTACCAGGGCACGCCGGTGCTGGTGGTCTCGGCGATGCCGGCCACCATCTACCGCAGCATCATGAAGGCGCTGGATGCCTGGGACTACCTGCAAAAAACCACCTTCGAGGAAAGCGATTTCGTCGACACCCTGCTGGACATCCTGCGCGAAGCCAAGGCACGCCAGGCGCAACGCGCCGCCCCCGCGCCGAAGGCCAGCGAGTTGTCGCTCGACCCCCTCTGGCAGCGCAACCCCACCTGGCGCGGCGAGCGCCTCAACCTGCCGCTGACCGCGCAGCGCATTCTCGCCACCCTGCACCAGAAAACCGGCCAGGTGGTGTCTTACGACGAACTGTTCGAAGTGGTGAAAAGCGGGCGCAACCGCGACAACGTGCGCAAGCACATCAGCACCATCCGCGACGCCTTTCGCGAAATCGACCCGGCCTTCGACGGCATCGAGAACATCCCGATGCGCGGCTTTCGCTGGACTGCTCCCGCTGCCCCGGGCGGCAAGCCGCGCGCGTGAGCGCCCTGCCCAAGCTGGCGGCGCCGCGCCTGGGGCTCGCGGCATTTCGCGGCCGCCTGCTGTTTCGCGGCGCCTTCCTGCTGCTGATCTTAGCCACCCTCTCCCTGGCGCTGGTGCTGCTGAAGGAAGAAAAGCAGCGCAGCTACCAGAACTACCGGCAAAACCTGGCCAGGAGCGAAGCCGAAATCGCCGCCCGCCTGCGCCACCCCGCCGGCCAACTGGCGCTGCTCAACCCGGACATGCTGCGTGCTGGCGTGCTGCCGCTCCGCCCGGTGGTGCTGCCCTTTTCCGCCATCGATTTCGACGACCAGAACAAGGTGCGCCAGGCGGTGGAAATGGCCGGCTGCCTGGTGCAGTACGCCGACGGCAGCTCGGCTTGCGCGGGTATCGGCAACAACCCCTACGCCGGTGGCTTTCTGTATCTCGCCGGCAGCTTCCTGAGCGCGCCGCTGGCCGGCCGCGAGCAGGGCGTGCTGGAGTTGTACAACGTGCACCGCGCCCGCGTCACCCTGACCATGCGCGACAAATCATGGCAGTGGATCGCC
>DATAZV010000098.1:0-39882 GCA_036271855.1 Burkholderiales bacterium | reverse complement strand
GGCCATCGACGAGCTTTCGCACGCGATGCTGAAAATCACCGGCTACGTGATGAAGCTGGCGCCGCTGGCGGTACTGGCGGCGATGGCAGCCACGGTGGCGACCAACGGCCTGGAAATCCTGCTGCGTTTCGCGGTATTCATGGGCGACTTCTACCTCGGGCTGATCCTGCTCTGGAGCCTGCTGATCCTGGCCGGCTTCATCGTCCTGGGACCGCGCGTGTTCAAGCTGCTGGTGCTGATCAAGGAAGCCTTCCTGCTGTCTTTCGCCACCGCCAGCTCGGAAGCGGCCTATCCGAAGATCCTGATCGCGCTCGACCGCTTCGGGGTCAAGCGCAAGATCTCCAGCTTCGTCATGCCGATGGGCTATTCGTTCAATCTCGACGGCTCGATGATGTATTGCACCTTCGCCACCCTGTTCATTGCCCAAGCCTATAACATCGAGCTGCCGCTGGGGACGCAGATCACCATGTTGCTGATCCTGATGATGACCTCCAAGGGCATGGCGGGGGTGCCGCGCGCTTCGCTGGTGGTGATCGCCGCAACCCTTAACCAGTTCAACATCCCCGAGGCCGGGCTGCTGCTGATCCTGGGTGTCGACACCTTCCTCGACATGGGACGCTCGGCGACCAACGCGGTGGGCAACTCGATCGCCACCGCCGCGGTGGCCAAATGGGAGCACGAGCTGTTGCCGCCGACCGAGGCCGACGCCCGCGAGCGCGAAATCGAGACGGCCCTGGCCAACCAGCCGGTGCCGGCTTAAGCCATGCACACCTTTGCTGCACGGCTGGCCACCGGCCTGCTACTGGCCCTGTGGGCGCTGTTGCCAGCGACCGCCGGCGCGCAATCCGCGCCGGCGCAACTGGTGGGAACGCTGCAGAAATTGCGCGCCAGCGGCGCCATCACCATCGCCTACCGCGAGTCCTCGGTGCCGTTTTCCTATTTGTCGGCGCGCGGCGAGCCGATCGGCTATTCGATCGAGCTATGCCGCAAGCTGGCCGAAGCCATCGGCACGGCACTGGACCGCGAACTGGCGCTGAAATGGCTGCCGGTAAGCTCCGAATCGCGCATCGAGGCCATCACCTCCGGCCGCGCCGATATCGAATGCGGTTCCACCACCAACAATCTGGAACGGCAGAAGCTGGTGGCGTTCTCGCCCACCTTTTTTGTCTCCGGCACCAAGCTGATGGTGCCCGTGGGTTCGCCGATCAGGACTTTCCGCGATTTGAGCGGCAAGACGGTACTGGTGACCGCCGGCACCACCAATGAAAAGACCATGCGTGAACTGGGTCCCAAGTTCGGGCTGAATTTCCGCCTGGTGACGGCGCGCGACCACGCCGACTCGTTTGCCCAGCTCGCCGCCGGCCGCGCCGACGCCTTCGCCACCGACGATGTGCTGTTGTACGGCCTGATTGCGCAGAACCAGGCGAAGGCGAAGTTCCAGGTGGTCGGCGACTTCCTTTCCTACGACCCCTACGGCATCATGTACCGCAAGGGTGACGCGCAATTCGCCACCCTGATCACCGATGCCTTCCATGCGCTCGCCGAGGACGGCGAGATCGAGCGGCAATACAAGCGCTGGTTCCTTTCGCGCCTGCCGGGCGGCGCCGGCCTGGACCTGCCGATGAGCCCGCAACTGGAAACCCTGCTGCAAACGATGGCCGCGCGGCCCGAGTAGGCCACACGCCAGCCCCGGCTCTTGGATATGATGCGTGCAGTACGCCCCACCCGGGGGCGCGCCCATATTCCAAACGCATAGCAAGACATGAAGCTGACGCGGCTGTTCGCGATTTCCACCGTGGTCCTGGTCACCCTGATCGGGCTGATGCTGTCACGGATCATCTTCGCCGAATGGAGCACCTACCAGTCCTCGCGCGCCGGCCTGGTGGCGATGCAGGTCGCCTACAAGGCGATGGTGCTGGCCGAGAAGGTCTCGTTCGAGCGCGGCCCGACCAATGGTGTGCTGGGCGACGCCGACACCCCGGACCCGGCCAAGCGCGCGCGCCTGGCAAAAGCGCGCGCCGACAGCGATGCCGCCATGGCGGACCTGAGCGCGGCTTTGGTATCCGAAAGCGCCCAGGAGCAGGACCAGGCCATGCAGGCGCTGCAAAAAGCGCGCGCCCTGCTGACGGCCGCGCGCGCGGAGGTGGACCAGGTAGCCGGCCGCCGGCGCTCGGAGCGGCCGCCGGAACGCGTGATGGGCGCGGTGCACCAGATGTTCGATGTCATTCCGGTGATCATGGAAGCCGTCACCATCCTGTCGCGCGACGCCGAGGAAGCCTATCCGCGCTTTTCCGACGCCCTGGTGGGCGGGCGCCTGGCTGCCGAGCTGCGCGAATACGCCGGCCGCCTGGGTTCGCAATTCACCGCCGCCCTGACCGAGCAGACACCGCTGGGCGTGGCCGAGCAGCAGGGCATCCACGTGCTGCGCGGGCGCATCGAGCAGCTGCGCATCCTGATCGAGCTGCCGACCCACACGCGCGAGACCGACGAGCGCATCCTGGCGGCGGTGCGCGAAATGGAGCAGCGCTATTTCGGCGACGGCTTGGCCTTTATCGCCGAGGTCGAGCGTGCCTCGGCGGAGAATCGCCCCTACGGCATGGACACCGCGCAGTTCGCGGCGCGCTACGTGCCGGACATGGCCTCGATCGTGCAATTGCGCGACGTGCTGATCAAGATGGCGATCGACGGCGGCCGCGAGCGCAACGCGCAGGCACGCCGCACCCTGATCTCGATGTCCATGCTCGGTGCCGCCACCCTGCTGGTGGTGGCGGCGGTATTCCTGGTGATCCGCCAGCGGGTGCTGCGCCCGCTGCTGGACACCACCCGGGTGGTGGTGGACATTGCGCAGGAAAACCTCAGCACGGTGGTGCCGCCGGCAGACCGCATGGACGAGATCGGCGACATGCTGCGCGCCGTCGGCGCGCTCAAGGCAGGCAGCCTGGAGCGGCGCCGCCTGGAGGAGGAGCGCGGCCAGCTGATCGAGGAATTGCGGCAGATGTCCTCCACCGACTTTCTCACCGGCCTGCTGAACCGGCGCGCCTTCGCCGGCCTGGCCGACAGCCAGATCGCCAGCGCGCGGCGCCATGGCGCGCCCTTGTCGCTGATCATTTTCGACATCGACCATTTCAAGAAGGTCAACGACCTGTTCGGCCATGATGCCGGCGACACCGTGCTGGTGGAGATCGCGCGCATCGCGCGCGCCACCTTTCGCGAAGAGGATTTCGTCGCCCGCCACGGCGGCGAGGAGTTCGTTGCCCTGGCGCCGCATTGCGATCTCGAGTCGGCCCACCAGCTGGCCGAACGCCTGCGCGAGGCGATCGAAGCGGCGACCATGCTGATGCCCGATGGCCGGCCGCTGAACGTGACCGCCAGCTTCGGCGTGGTGGCGCTGACGCGCCCGAGCGACAACCTCGATACGCTGTTGCAGGGCGCCGACCGCGCGCTTTACGCCGCCAAGGAAAGCGGGCGCAACCGCGTCACCGACGGCGCCACGCGAATACCTGCCTGAAGTAAATGCGCGTTGCCGTCAGCGCAGCACGGCGCTGGCGCGCGCCGCCTCGATCAGCGCCGCCGCATCCTCGCGCAGCAAAAAACCTTCCGCGCCGGCGTGGGCCGCGGCCTTGGCCACGGCTGCCACATAGCCTTCGTGGTTGCCGTAACGTTCCTGCAGCGAGGGCCGCGTGTCGCCGCCGGTGCGGCGCTCCCGCTCGGTGCGCGCAAACGGCACCATGCCGCCGACGTAGTTGCAGATCTGGCCCTGGTGGAAGGGCCGCGCGCCGCCTGCCGTAACGTTCCAGCCGAGATAAGTGCCCAGCGGCGCCTCCAGCAGTACCACCGGCACGCCACCGCGCTCGTTGCCGTCGGCATCGACTTTCGGCGCCAGCATCGGCAGCGCCCGGCGAATCCGCGGCGGCGCCAGCGAGACGATGCCGGAGCCGTCTTGCGGATTGAATTGCGGGCCGAAGTCGTAGTCGAGCACCGGCATGATGAAATCGGCCTCGGGCAGCGAAGGCCGCAGGCCGGGCAGCGCGGGATAGCCAAGCGCGGCCTTGTTGGCGGCGGCAAGCGTGCCCTGCGCCAATGTGGGATAACGGCTGGGCGGCGGTGCCGTGCCCTGCATTACCCAGTTGCGAAAGTGTACCCGCAGCGCATTGACGGTTTCGGTATGCGGCATGGGATTGGCAGGCAGAACCCCGGTGCCGAAATTGTTTCCCGGACACGCGGCGCCGGTTGCGGCCAGGCCGGCGCCGGGCAGGCTGCTGTCGAACCCTCCAGCGCCGCCGCCGTGATTGCTGCTGCCGATGTAGTAACGGCGCACGAAATCCGGCAAGGGCAGATCGGCGCGCGCATCGGTGCCGACCCACTCCGGCGTCAGCTTCAGGGCCCACACTTCGGCGGCGCCGAAATGTTCGATGATCTTCGGGCAGGTGCGGCTGGCCGTGCAACGGTCGAGGATGCCGGCGGCCGGCAGGCCGCGCACCGGGTCCGCATGCGGCAGCCACCATTGCGGGCCTTCGCTGCCGGCCTGGTAGAGCTCAAGCACGCCATCGGGCTGCGCCCAGCGGAAGTTCAGGGCAATGCGCCGCCCGGCGATGATCGGCCACATGCCGTCGTGAACCATGCTGCCATCCTCGGCCTGGTTGAATCCGAGGTGCAGCCAGCCGCGCAGGAAATTGCCCGACTGCGAGACACCGCGGGCGATGCTGTGGGTGATGCGGCCGGCCAGCGGATTGGCCGTGCCGGTATCGTCGGCGCGCGCCTTCTTGAAAAAAGCGCCGAGATCGCGCCAGGCGGCAAAGCCGATGCCCAGCACGTAGGGGTCGGCGGCGGTAAATACGACCTGGTACAGGCGCGCCGGATCAAAGCCGTTTTTCAGGCAGATTTGCGTCGGGTCGGGGGTGCCGGGGAAGGGGTGAGTCGCATCACAGCGCGCCCAGGCCCAGTCGGCGGAGGCAATCGCCATCTCTCCCCTCACCTCGCCGCCCTGGCTTTCGCCGCTGCGCGAGGTCAGCTTCGATTTCGCGGTATCCAGGCTCAGCGGCTTGTAGGGCACCGGGTTGGTCTGCACCAGCAGCGGCTGCGAGGCGGGTCCGCTGCGATTGACGATACGCGCTAGCACCTCGCCGGTCACCGCCGCCCCTCCGGGTCCGCGTGCCACCGGCACCTGCAGGAACTGCATGCCGTCGGCGCTCGCCGTCGAGCGCACCGTGGTGGCGCCGCTGTTGTCGCCCTGCCAGGCGCTGGCCAGCATGACGTCGCCGAAGGTGCGCTCCTGTGGCGCGAACGGGTAGACCCGCCCGCGGTTGGGCACGTCGTGCCACATCAGCCCGCTGGCGCGCGCCATCTCGACCGGCTTGTAGATCACAAAGGAAGCAACATAGCGCACGCGGCCGTCGGCGTCCTTGGCCAGGCCGATGTCCTGGATGATGGCATTGCCGGGCAGGCCGGGATCAAGCTCGCCGAAGGCACGGCCGGCGACCTTTTCGTAGGCAAGCGCGGCACCGGGCGCCGCCGCCAGCGGCACGGTTTCGTCGATGACAATACGCACGACGCGGGCGTGGCTGGCGCTGCAAACCGCCAGCGCGATGATGGCGCCCGCCAGCAGCCTGGGGATGGATCGCATGCAGGTCTCCTCTTGCTCTTGTTGTCCGGCCCGTGCTGCCGGACCGCTACCGGCAGTTTAGCCCAGCGTCGCCCGCCGGCCTTGTCATCAAAGCTTCGTCAATTCTTCATCGACCTGTCATTTGACGCGCTTAGCCTCGCGGTCAATCACCCCGGGAGATCCTGATGAACAAGTTTTTCGAAGAATTGCGAGTGCAGCGCTGGGACGACCACCGTTATTACCATCACAGCCGCATCAACCAGTCGCTGCACCTGCTGTCGGCCACCTGCTTCGTCGTCTCTTATGGCCTGCTGTTCAAGGACCCGGCGCTGGCCGCCCTGCTGGCCTGGCTGGTATCGATGACCAGCCGCCAGGCCGGACACTTCTTTTTCGAGCCCAAGGGTTACGACCACGTCAACCAGGCCACCCACGAGTACAAGGAAGACATCAAGGTGGGCTACAACCTGCGCCGCAAGGTGGTGCTGATGGCCGTGTGGGCGCTCTCCCCGCTGGTGCTGCTGGTGGATCCCACCCTGTTCGGCATCTTCCCCGCGCATACCGACTTCAACGGCTTCGCCCACCACGTCGGCCAGATGTGGCTGACCCTGGGCGTGGCCGGCCTGCTGTTCCGCACCGTGCACCTGTTTTTCCTGCGCGACGTGCGGACCGGGCTGGTGTGGGCGACCAAGATCATCACCGACCCGTTCAGCGACATCAAGCTGTATCACGCTGCCCCGCTGGCGCTGCTGCGCGGTGAGCTGATCGACCCGCGCGAACACATGGTGACGCCGGGCGCCGCCCACTGAGCAGCCTACGCATTGCCCCGGCAACACAGACAAAAAAGGCGCGCGGTGATCCGCGCCTTTTTTGTTTTCCCCGCCGGCCGCCTTTTCAGAGACTGACGCCGAAGCGATGCTCGACCATTTCCTTGAGGATGCGCCGCTTGATCGCCTTGTTGGAAAGGCCGGCCGGCGCCCACCACCAGCCGTCGCGCTGCATCGCCGCGCAGGCGGCGGCAAAGCGCGCGGCCACCGCCTCGAAATCGGCGTCGCTGTAGTTCAGGCTGAAAATCAGGCGCCCGCTGCCGACCCAGGAAAGCGCCAGGCCCTCGGCGCGCAGGTAGTATTGCAGCATCCAGTTGTAGCGCGAAGGCCTGGTGTAGCAGACGGTCCAGATGCTGGAGAGATTGGCCACCTGCACCGGCAGGCCGGCACCGGAGAGACGGGCGTTGAGTTGTTGCGCGCGGTGGTTCCACCGCGTGTCCAGGCCGGCGTAAATCCAGCGCGTCTCGGCCTGCTCGATGCGTTCGAGAAATTCGCGCATCGCCGCCATCACGTAAGGGTGGGCATTGAAGGTGCCGCGGGCGAAGCAGATGTCGGCCGGGCGGTCTTCGCGATAGCGCTTCATCAGCGCGGCCTTGCCGCAGACCACGCCCACCGGCAGGCCGCCGCCCAAGGTCTTGCCATAGGTGACCATGTCGGCCTTGACGCCGAAATATTCCTGCGCACCGCCATAGGCCAGGCGAAAGCCGACGAACACTTCGTCGAAAATCAGCGCAATGCCGCGCTCGGTACAAACCTCGCGCAATTCTTTCAGCCATGCCGTGTAGCCGGCGCGGTCGAAGTGCGCGTTGCGGCTGCTGTCGACCAGCGACGAATCGCCGGGCGCGTTGCCGTTCGGATGCAGGGCCTGCAGGGGGTTGACCAGCACGCAGGCGATGTCGCGGCGGCGGCGCAGCACGCGCAGCGCGTCGGGGTCCATTTCCTTCAGGGTATAGGTTTCGTGCGCCGGCACCGGGTTGCCGACCCCCGGCTGCACGTCGCCCCACCAGCCGTGATAGGCGCCGCAAAAACGCACCAGGTGCGAGCGCCTGGTGTGATAACGCGCCAGGCGCACTGCCTGCATCACCGCTTCGGTGCCGGACATGTGGAACGAGACTTCATCCAGCCCGGAAATCTCGCGCAGGCGCCGGGCGTTGTAGGCCACTACCGGATGGTATGCGCCCAGCACCGGCCCGAGATCGCGCACCCGTTCGTTGGCCGCCGCTATGCACGCCTTGTAGAAGTCGTAGCCGAACACATTGACGCCATACGAGCCGGTGAGATCGTAGAAGGTATTGCCGTCCAGGTCGGTGACGGTGACGCCGCTGGAACTCTGCACGAAGGAGCCGCCCTTGAGATTCTCGCGCACGTGGCGGCTGTACTGGAAGGGCACGCGGTAGGCGCCGGTGAACTGCATGTCGCTGATCGACTGCGCCACTTCCGTGGTCATCGCCGCGCTTTTGGCGAAGCGCTCGCTGAACAAGGCCGAGAGGCGCTTGAAGCCGGCGCGGCGCTGGGCGGCGACGTCTTCGGGCGCATCGTCGCTGGCGAAGAACTGCGCCTCGTCGTACTCGTAGCCCGGCAGCAGGCGGGCGACGCGGCGCGCCATTTTCGAGTGCCCGGCCAGCGACGGATGCTTGGCCCTGGAGAGCTCCAGGCGGGTTTTGATCTTGGCCAGGGCAGCCGCGACGGCGGCGCCGCTGGTCAGGTAGAGGGTCAGGGCGGTGTTTTCGATTTCCATGAACCGACGATTTACCCCACCGGCTTTACACCACTATGACAACGCAAAAAATACCCCTGGATTCCCGCGGGCCGATGTCCCGGCTGATCGCCCGTTTCGCGGCGCAGGAAGACCTCAACTTCCTTTTCACCAACCGCATCCCGCGCCAGACCCTGACCCGCTTCCTCGGCTGGTTCTCGAAAATCGAGCAGCCCCTGGTACGCGATTTTTCGATTGCCCTGTGGCGGCAGTTTTGCGACATCAACCTGGCCGAGGCAAAAAAGACCCGCTTCACCAGCATGCACGACTGCTTCATCCGCGAACTGCGACCCGACGCACGCACGGTGGATATGGCTGCGGACATCCTGTCCTCGCCTTGTGACGCCATCGTCGGCGCCTGCGGCCAGGTGGAAGACGGCCGGGTCTACCAGGCGAAGGGCTTTCCCTATCGCATCGAGGAACTGATGGTCGATGAGGAGTCGATCGCCGCCTGCCGCAACGGTACCTACGTCACCCTGCGCCTGACCGCCGGCATGTACCACCGCTTCCATGCCCCCGCCGACCTGCGGGTGGAACAGGTGGACTACATTTCCGGCGACACCTGGAACGTCAACCCGATTGCGCTGGAACGGGTCGAGCGCCTGTTCTGCAAGAACGAACGCGCTTCGATTCGCACCCGTCTTCCAGGCGGCCACGTGCTGACCCTGGTGCCGGTGGCCGCCGTGCTGGTGGCGAGCATCCGCCTGCATTTCATCGACGTGCTTCTGCACATCCGCTACAAGGGGCCGAACCGCATCCCTTGCGGCGAAGTGCCTTATATCAAGGGCCAGGAAATGGGCTGGTTCGAGCATGGCTCGACCATCATCGTGTTCGCCCCGCCGGGGTTTACGCTCGCCCCCGGCATCACCACCGGCAAGCAGATCCGCATGGGGCAGGTGCTGTTGCGCCTGCCCGAAGGCACGCCACGGAATGCCGCTGCCTGAGCCTTCCGACTGCTAGTCTATTACTCGGTCGAAATTCCGAGGCTGCGAATCAGCGGGGGTACGCGCTGTAGATCCTTTTTCACCAATTCCTCAAACGACTCCGCGCTGCCGCCGACGATGATCACAGCCTGGTTGTTCATCGTCGTTACTACCGCGGGCTCTTTCAAGATGGTGTCGATTTTCTTCGACAGGTCGTTGATGATGTTCTTCGGTGTACCCCCGGTGGTGAACAAACCGAACCAGGCCGGTGCATCCTCATAACCCGGCACGAGGTCGTTCATCGACGGTACATTGGGCAATTGCGGCGCGCGCTTGCCACCGGAAACCACCAGCGGAACAGCGCGGCCCGCCTGGATGTTGGCCAGTGTGGGCGGCAGGCCGGTAAACAGCACCTGCACCTGGCCGCCCATCAGGTCGGTGAGCGCCGGGGTCGCGCCCTTGTAGGGCACGTGGGTCATCTTGATGCCGTAGTGGCGCGCGAACAACTCCATCGACAGGTGGCCCGCGGTGCCGTTGCCGGCGGAGCCGAAATTGATTTTGCCTGGCGCGGCCTTGGCCGCTTTCACCAGGTCGTCCGCTGTCTTGAAGCCGGTGCCGGGGTAGGCCAGCAGCACGGTCTGGGTGACGCCGAGATTGGAGACGGCCGCGAAATCCTTCGCGGTATCGTAGGGCAGGCGCTTGAACATGCCGACGTTCGAAACATGGTTCGGCCCGTCGAGCAGCAGGGTATAGCCGTCCGGCGTCGCCTTGGCCACCGCGTCGGCGGCGGAGATGCCAGCGCCGCCAGCGCGATTCTCGATCACCACCGCCTGCCCCAGCTCCTCCGACAGGCGCGTGCTGACGGCGCGCACCATGATGTCGCCGGTCGCCCCCGGCGGATAAGCCACGATGATCTTCAGCGAATGGGCGGGCCACTTGTCTTGCGCCTGCGCCGCGCCGGCGGCGAGGCCGGCAACGGCAAGCGCGGCCGGCGCCAGCCGGGCCAGGGTGCGGGTGATGGAACGGATATCAAGCATTGTTTGTCTCCTGCTGTTGAGGGGGAATGCCGCCATCGCGGGCCTCAAGGCCTCTGGACTGCGCTTGCGATGGCGCTCCGGGAATTTGATGCGTTCAAGCGGCCTTGTAAAGCAGGTAACCGGCATAGCCCGTCTGCGCGCGATAGACGTGGCCCTCGGTGGTGGTCACGTACAGCGTCGACAGATCGGCTCCGCCGAAGGCGCAGTTGAGGGGCGTGCCTTCCGGCAGCGCATGCGATTCGACCACCCGCCCGCTGGGGTCGAACACATAGACCGTCGGTCCCGGCCCGCTGCGGCTCCAGCCGGCGCAGGCAAAGATGTTGCCGTCGCGGCCGACGCAAATGCCGTCGATGCCGCGATGCACCCCGCGATGGTCCGCACCGAAGGAATGCAGCACCGTGCAGGGACCCAGCGTGCCGTCGGCCAGGATCGGGTAGGCGCGCAATTCCTGCACCCCGCCCGGCACCGTTTGGGTTTCCGCCACATACAGGGTCTTCTCGTCCGGCGACACCGCCACGCCGCGCGGAGATTTGGTGTCGTAGGTCATGCGCTCTACGTGCCACTCGGTATGCGGGCGACCCATCAAGGTCATGCGCAACACCGACTGGTGCGGCAGATAGGGGAACACCTGCGGCCCGGATGCCAGCACCGCATGCAGGCGGTCGCTGAACCAGATGCGGCCCTTCTTGTCGATCGAGGCGTTGTAGGGATGGTTGTATTGCGCGCCGTCGATCAGGGTGGTGGTGACGACGGATGAGCCATCGGGCTTCATCTCGATCACCCGGCGCGAACCTTCCTGGCAACCGTAGAGAATGCCGCCGGGACCGTAGGCGATGCCGTTGACCCGGTTGGTCCACTTGCGGAACACCGTGGGTTCCTTCGCGCCCGCGGCGAAGGAAAGAATCTTCAGGTCCATGGCGTCGGACACCAGCATGGCGCGGCCGTCCCAGGCCAGGCCGCCGAGCGCGCGCCCGTTGGGGCCGTATACGAGTTCAAACTTCCAGCTCATTTTGTCTCCTTGCTCACCACTAACTCTTGGGTCATCGTATCGGTCCTTACCAGACCGGCAGGCCGGCGACGCCCAGGCGCACGCGGAACACTGACGAATAAGTGGTGATGAACAGCGACTTCCAGTCGTCGTCGCCGAAGCCGAGATTGGTGGTGTGCCCGGGAATCAGAATGCGCCCAAGCAGCTTGCCCGCCTTGTCGTGCACGTGGATGCCCGCCGGCCCGGTGCAATAAACGTTGCCGTCCACATCCACCTTCATGCCATCGGCCACGCCGGCCTCCGGTCCCTGCAGGGTGCAGAACATCCGCTTGTTCGACAAGGTGCCGTCCGCGTTCACGTCCCAGACGCGGATGTTGTTTTCGCGCGTGTCGTTGATGTAGAGCTGCTTTTCGTCGTGGGTGAAGGCCAGGCCGTTGGGATAGGTCAGCTCCTTCACCACCAGGGTGGTGGTCTTGCCGTCCGGGCTGATGCGGAACACGCCGTGGTAGTCCATGTAGCGCTGCACGTCGTCGCCGTGCATCTCGACGTTGTTCAGGCCGCCGGAAGGGTCGGTGAACCAGATCGAACCGTCGGACTTCACCACGATGTCGTTCGGGCTGTTGAGCTTCTGCCCTTCGAACTCCGAGCACAGCGTGGTGATGCTGCCGTCGTGCTCCACACGCCAGACCCGGCGCCAGGACCAGCCCGCCACCACCAGCCGGCCTTCGAGGTCGAAGGTCATGCCGTCGGCACGGTAGCTCGGGCGCACCACCACCGAGCGGGCGCCGCCCGGCTTCCATTTCCAGATGGTGTCGCCGATGATGTCGACCCAGTAGAACTCACCGGTGCGCTTGTTCCACACCGGCCCCTCGCCGAACATCAGGTCGTGGGCGATCACGTCCAGCCGCGATTCGGGGGTGACGATCTTCTCGAACCCCTTCGCGGTCATGTCCACATCAAGCATATTGTCTCCGTCCCGTTGAATCGTTTGGCGGTGCGCGTTATCCGTGCCGCTTAGCCGTGCAAATCCAGCGCCACCAGAAAGCGCGAGACCATGTTGTAGGTGGCGATGGTGCCGATCAGTTCCACCAGCGCCTGCTCGGTCGGCAGCGCCGCCTTCGCCGCCGCGAAAGTGGCGTCGCTCACTTGCACGTTGCGCGTCATCTCGATGGTCAACTGGATGGTGGCGCGCTCGGCGGCATTGAACAGCGTGGTGTTCTTTGCTGCGGCGTCCGCATCGCGCAGCGCGTCGGCCTGCGCCTGGGTGCCGCCGTGCTTGAGGAACTCCGGCAGGTGGCCCTGGAATTCATACTCCGCACGGTTCACCACCGCGACGCCGCACATGCCCAGTTCGCGCAGCTTCGGGTCCAGGGTCATTTGCGTGCGCACCTGGTTCAGGTAATAGTTCCAGCCGCGGGTCAGCGGCGGGCTGTGCAGCAGCAGGCGGTCCAGCGAGGAAAACGCGCCGCCGCGGCGCTTGCGCACCGCTTCGACCAGGTCGGCCGGCTCGGCCAGGTCCATCGGTACATAGGCAAGTCTGGGCATGAAACGTTTCCTTGAGCGTAGGTCTTGATCGGGATGCCGCAATCGCGCGTGGGGCACTTTAATGTTTCGAATAATTAAAGTCAATCCGCGAAAACGCAATGCGCGACGTGAATCGGCAGCCCTCTTTTCACAGCGGGGGAGATTGGGCGGGCGACGTCCGGGCGCCCGCGCGCCGGCCCCCGGATTCCCCGATCCATAGAGGGAGAATGGGTCACGCCCGACGCATCATTTCCAGTGCCGCGAGTGCCGCGCCGGCACCTGCTAAAATCCGCGCGGGTGTCATCCCCTCATTCCATGCAATATGCTTATTTGTTCGACTCAAAATTCAAGGATGCCGGCATGCGCCACCCCGGAACCGCGCTGAGCGTACCCAAGGCGGCGCAACCTTCGCCACGCCACTGGCAGATTGCCAATGTGCTGCGCCACGAAATCGAAACCGGCAAATACGCCGTCGGCGGACGCCTGCCGACCGAGGAACAATTGTGCAAGCTGTTCAAGGCCAGCCGCTATAGCACGCGCGAAGCCTTGAAGGTGCTGGCCGAGGAGGGCCTGATCGTGCGCCGCCCGCGCGCCGGCTCCACGGTGATCGCCGCCAGCGGGCAAAGCCAGCTGATACAGCGCGTCAGCTCGATCCAGGAAATCCTCAACTACGCCGGTGCCACCGTGCGCAAGACCCTGGCGACCGGCTACATCATCGCCGACCACGAACTGGCCTACCTGCTGAAGTGCCCGCTAGGCAGCTCCTGGTTCCGCATCCAGGCCCTGCGCTACCTGAAGGATTCGCCGGTCGCGCTGTGCCACACCGACTTTTACCTCGCCCCCGAATACGCCGGCGTGGTGAAACACAAAAAGCACGAGAGCGCGATGATCGTCGACCAGATCGCCGAGATGTACGGCGAAGAGGCCGACGCCACCCAGATCGACATCTACGCGAGCCAGATCAGCCCGGCGGTCGCCGCCAGCCTGGACGCCAAGGCCGGCTCGCCGGCGCTCAACGTGATTCGCCGCTACAGCAACGCCGAAGGCCGCATGTTCGAAGTCACCATCAGCGTGCACCCGGCGCAGCGCCACACCTACAGCTTCCTGCTCAAGCGCGAGGCGCCGCGCAAACGCAAGGGACCGAAGCGTGCGGCAGAAGAGATTGCAACCCCGGTTACGCCGGTGCGTAAACCGGCGCGGCGACGCGCGTAGCCGCCGGGTCAGTCCACCTTGCCGATTTTTTGCACAGTCGCCTTGATGCGCTCGTAGTCCTTGTTGAGAAAATCGTTGAAGGCGGGTGCGTCGCGATAGTCGGTCGGGGCGCCCAGCTTGGCCATGGTCTGCACAAAACCGCCTTCCTCGGTGACGGCGCGGTTGATGCCGGCGCGGATCGCCTGCACCGTGGCCTCGGGCGTCTTGGCCGGGGCGAACAGGCCGATCCATATATAAAACTCGGCGTCCTTGTAGCCCAGCTCCAGCGCGGTGGGCACATCGGGCAGCGCGGCCACGCGCTTGTTGCCGGTGGTCACCAGGGCGCGCAGGGCGCCGGCCTTGATCTGCGGGCCGACAGCCGCCGGCGAGCTGGCGGTGGCGGCCACCTGCCCGCCCAGCACCGCGAGAATCGCTGGGCCGCCGCCGGAGTAGGAGATGTGGCGCAGCTTGATGCCCGCCGAGTTCGCCAGCATTTCGATCGGCAAATGGGAGGCGCTGTAGGCCCCGGAGGAACCGTAGGTGAAATTGTCCGGATGCGCCTTGGCATCGGCGACGAAGTCCTGATAAGTCTTCCACGGCGCATCGGCCTTCACCACCAGCACCACCGGGTCGGCCACCAGCAGGGCCACCGGCGTGAACTGGGAGCGCTCGATGATCGGCTTGCGGCCGAACATGTGGTCGGCCTCCGGCAATATCAGCAATGCTGGATTGGTCGCCACCAGGGTGTAGCCGTCCGGCGCGGCGTTGGCCACCACCTGCATGCCGACCGCCCCGCCCGCGCCCGAGCGCGTCATCACCACCGCCGGCTGCTTCCATACGTTGCCCAGGGCCTGCGCCAGCAGGCGCGCCGGCTGGTCCGCCGCGCCGCCCGGCGGGAAGGGCACGATCAGCTGGATCGGCTTGTTGGGATAGGCGTCCTGCGCCCGCGCGGCGCCCGCCGCGAGAACCACGCAGGTAAACAGCAGCCAGAATTTTTTCATGGTGCTTTGTCTCACTATTGATTTTTCTGCGAGCGGCCATCTTAAGGCGATACATCGCCGCTGCCAAACTCATTCGTCCGATAAGCCTGGATGCCCGGCGCCAGCGCGCAGGGGCCGGGCGGCCTGCGTTAAAGTGGCCGGTCCGCGCACGGCACGCGACATAAAACAGAGGAAGACATGCCCACGTTCACCCAACAGGCCCTGCACGAGGCCACCGCCGCCATCTTCCGCGCCGCCGGCGCCCCCGCCGACCTGGCCGCGCAAGTCGCCGATGTGCTGGTGGACAACCATATGGCCGGGCACGACTCGCACGGCATCCTGCGCATTCCGGAATATCTCAAAAGCATCCGCGACGGCGAGATCGTCCCCGCCGCGCGCCCGCAAATCCTCGAAGAAACCGCCACGACGGCGCTGGTCACCGGCAACTGGGCCCTCGGCCAGGTGACCGGCCTGCACGCGGTCGATCTGGCGATCGCCAAGGCCAAGCGCGAACGGGTGGTCACCGTCTCGGTGGTGCAGGCCGCGCACACCGGGCGCCTGGCCGCCTTCACCGATCGCGCCGCCGCGCAGGACGTGGTGATGTTCATGGCCATCGGCACCGTCGACCGGCCGATGACCGCGCCCTATGGCGGCGCCGCCGCCGTGCTGGGCACCAACCCGGTGGCGTTTTCGATTCCCAACCCTGGCGGCCCGCCGGTGACCCTGGACATCGCCACCTCGGCGATTGCCGCCGGCAAGGTGAAGGTGGCCAAGGCCAAGCACGAGGCCCTGCCCGAAGGCACCATCACCGACAAGCACGGCCGCCCTTCCACCAACCCGCAAGACTTCATCGACGGCGGCTTTTTGCAGCCCTTCGGCGGCCACAAGGGCTACGCGCTGGCGGTGATCGCCGAAGTGCTGAGCGGGCCGCTGATCGGCGCCGAGGCCTACCCCGGGGTCACCGCGCGCAGCGGCATTTTCATTTTCGCGGTCGACGCCGGCGCGCTGCGCCCGAAGGCCGGCTATGCGACCGCGCTGGCCGATACCCTGGGCCGCATCAAGGCGGTGCCGCCGGCGCCCGGCTTCAAGGAAGTGATGGTGCCGGGCGAGCCTGAAGCGCTGATGCGCGCGCAGCGTGAGCGCGAAGGTATTCCGATTCCCGACGACACCTGGGCGGCGGTAGCAGCAGCCGCCGCCGGCGTGGGGCTGGACCTGGGCAAGCCCGGCGGCTGATCAGGGCTTGCTGCCGGTCCCGCTGTTCACCCCATTGCTCAAGGGCGCGGTGCCGAGCGTGGCGCTGCCGGTGGTGGTGCCGCTCATCGCGCTCGACGGGCTGGTAGTGCCGCCCGCGGTATGGCTCTCGCCCGCCTGGACTTGCGATTTTGCCGCCGCCCGGTCGGACTGCGATTGCGCGCGCACCGTGGCATTGTCCGCCGTGCTCATGCCGGAAGGGTTGGTGATGCCCGAACTGTCCATGCCGCCGGAAGCGCTCGAAGGCATGCCGGGCGTGTCGGCATGGGCGGCCGGCCCGAGAGCCAGCGCAAGCGCGGTGCAACCCGTGAGGAAAGCAAGTTTTGCCATGATGGTCTCCAGACAAAAAAATCCCGATGCCTGAAACGAGCAAGCCGGGTGCCCGTATTCGCCATCTGCGCAATGCGCTTTGGTACCGATAAAGCGGCGCGCCGGTAAATGTTTCCGCGCATGATTACAACCCCGCCATCCGCTCTCAGGGCGGCGCGTCGGGCCCCGGCCTGGGCTGCGCCACCAGCGGCGCCAGGCTCCACAGCTTTTGCTCCTCGACGGCCATGATGCTGGCGATGGTGCCGTCGCCATTGATCATGATGTTCAGGCTGCCCTTGCTGGCCGGCCCGTCGAAGTCGTAGCTGAGTACCTTGTTGCCCACCGGGTGCTCGCCGGGCGTCAGCGCCAGCGGACGGCCTGGCGTTCCCTGGGTGGCGGGGTCGACCACATGGCCTTCGATGCCGAACACCGAAACCACGCTTTCGGCGGTGGCGCGCGGGTCGCGCGCGACGTCCATGCCGATCATCGCGCGGCGCCTTTCCTGCGTGCCTTGCACCACATACTTGTACAGCACGTCCACCGCCATGGCATTGCCGGCCGGCTCGAATACGCCGCCCAGGCCCTGCAACTTGCCGCTCCTGATGAAGGGCCGCGGCAGCTTGTACCAGCTGGCGCGCTGGTTGCCGAAAAAGCGCTGCAGGTTTTTTTCCTCGTAAAAGGCGTCGGTCAGCAGCAGGTGATGGTCGAGCGCGAACTTGAGGTTGCGCAGCAATTCGGGCGGCGTGGCGGGCTTGCTCACGCCGCCATAGGCATCCTTCGCGGCCCCTTTGCCGGCTTCCTTTTTGGCGCCGGGTTTCGACACCGCACCTGCGAGCCCGGGCAGCAGCATCGCGAGCGCAAGTGCGCAAGGCAGTCCGATGACCAGGTGGCGAAATTTCATTGCGGTTTTTCGGGCGAAAAATTCGAGCATAACCCCTTTTGCAGCGGTGCTTCGTTCGCAGTGGTACGCGCGCCGCGCAACTCCCGGAGAACCCATGCGACACCACCCTCTCGCCATCCTGCTGATCGTTATTGCGCTCGGCGCCTGCTCGAAAACCGACAAGGACCAGGCCCCGTTCGGCCTGCACCAGTTGCAACCCGCGGACGCGCCAGCGCCGGCACCGTCGGAAGCAAAGGTCGTGGCGGGCGGCGTAGCGGGCGACGTGCGCACCAAATACCTGGCCTATGAACACGTGGTACAGATCGGCGTCACGGAGACGGGCGTGGCGGCCGCCTACGCGGCGGCACAGGCCGCCTGCACGGCAGCGGCGGCCGAGCAATGCGTTGTCCTGCGGGCGGCGCTTAACAGCGGGTCGCCGGCCTCTGCCAGCCTGCAAATGCGCGCCAGGCCGGCCGGTATCCGCAAACTGGTGGCCCTGCTGGGCGAGCACGGCGAAATCCTCAGCCAGTCGATGAACGCGGAGGACCTCGCCGGCCCGATCGAGGATACCGGCAAGAAGCTGGCGATGCTCAAGGATTACCGCGAGCGCCTGGAAGACCTGCGCGGCCGCGCCGCCAACACCATCGACACGCTGATCCGGGTGAACCAGGAACTCGCGCAGGTGCAAAGCCAGGTCGAGGCGCAAAGCGGTGAGGGCGCGCGGCTGACGCGGCGGGTGGACACCGAGTTGCTGAACATCGAAATCCGTCCCAAGGAGGAACGCTCGCTGTGGCAACCGGTAGCCCTCGCCGCTTCCGGCTTTATCGGCAATCTCGCGGCCGGCGCCTCCGCCGCCATCAACACAGTCGCCTACGCCCTGCCTTTCGGCGCGGCGCTGCTGGCACTGGCTTGGCTGCTGCGCCGCCTGTGGCCGCGGTGGCGCAAGCCGGCATGAGCGGCCCTGCCTCAGGCCACCGGCCGGCGCCGCTCGGAGCCGAACACCTGGTCCCACAACGCGGTGGTCACGCCGTAGTTGCAGGCTTGCGGCGCATAGTGGTGCACGTTGTGCCGGCGTTTGAGCCGGTGAAGGTAGGAACCCTTGCGTGCCGACCAGTGATGCACCGCGTGGTGCACCAGGCCATACCAGAAGTAACCCAGCATCACCCCGAAGGTGAAGCCGCAGCCGAGGTTCCACCCTGCCGCCCACCAGGCGGCCAGCAACACGCCGCCGCCGATGGCCGCCGTGTATGTGGTCGGGGTGCCCACCAGCGCCGCCGGGTGCTGGTGATGCAGGGCATGCATGCGCGAAAACGGCGGCAGGTGGTGCAGCACGAAACGGTGCAGCACATACTCCAGCAATGAATAAGCGGCGACGCCGGCGGCGGCGGCGCCGAACCAGGCGGCATCCCCCCAGGGCGTGCCCCAGGCCAGCGTGCTGGCCAGCAACAACAGCAGCACGGGATAGACCACGAAGTCGGTGTAGTAGGCGGCTTTGCTCAAAAACATGAAGGCCCTTTTTCTTGTTGCAGTCGGCCGCCGGCGGCATTGCTGGAGAATAGCCGGGCACACCCGCCAAAGTATGTCGCGCAGCCGCCCGAATGTGAAAACAGCGTGATATCTCGCCGTTGCGAACAGTCTGGATCGATTTGGACAGCAGCGCGGCCGATTGGGTCCCCATCGGCTGATTCCTACAAGCCTATCCGCAGCCACCCGACAGCGCCGTCATGACGCCGGATTTACAGTTTGGCAACAGTGCCCGGGTAAATATGCCGCCTGGGCTCACTGGAGGTAGCGTGAAATGAACCAGAACAACATGGACCATTTGCGCCAGACCATCGTCGGTCTCGCCGATCTGATTCGCGACGTGCGCCTGCATGGCCGCACCGCGCGCTTCGAAATGCGCGCCCCGGGCTTGCTCGAAGAGGCGCGCCAGGTACTGACCCAAAGCGCGGCGCCGGGCGAACCCAACCCGCTGAATCAGGCTCTCGGCAAGATGGCGTAAGTCGCAGGCGCGTTCAGCCGGCCTGGCTCTCCAGTTGTCCTTCCAGCCGGTTGCGGCCCCCGTGCGCTGGGCCTGGTAGAGTAATTTGTCTACCGCGTCCCGCCAGTTGCCGCGGCGATGCACCGGCTCGCCATAGACAAATGCGCCGTCCGGCGCGCGGGTCGCGGCGCATCAGGGTGACCCTCCGCCGCCGCACCGCTTGGCATAAAATAAGCTTTACTTGAGGCGTTCGCCGCGGGCCGGCGCCCGCCCGGCGCCGCGATGGGCAGGCCGCGGGTCGTGGCCGGGGATTTGGGGGAGTTGCATGCACACGCTGTTCTGGTTTGTCATCGGCTACTGGGTCATCTCGGTCGGCATCGGCCTGTGGGCGGCCACCCGGGTGCACAACACCAAGGATTTCGCGGTGGCCGGCCGCCACCTGCCGTTTTATATGGTGACGGCGACGGTATTCGCCACCTGGTTCGGCTCGGAAACGGTGCTGGGGATTCCGGCGACTTTCCTGAAGGACGGCTTCAAGGGCGTGGTGGCGGACCCGTTCGGCTCCTCGCTGTGCCTGATCCTGGTCGGCCTGTTTTTCGCCGCGCCCCTGTACCGGATGAACCTGCTGACCATCGGCGACTTCTATAAAAAGCGCTTCGGCCGCACGGTGGAGGTGCTGACGACGATTGCCATCGTGCTTTCCTACCTGGGATGGGTGGGGGCGCAAATCACCGCGCTGGGGCTGGTGTTCAACATCGTGTCGGACCACGCCATCAGCAAAGAGGCGGGGATGATGATAGGTGCGGGCACCATCCTGATCTACACCTTCTTTGGCGGCATGTGGGCGGTGGCGGTGACGGATTTTTTGCAGATGATCATCATCTGCATCGGCATGCTGTGGATCGGCGGCTCGGTCAGCGGCGTGGTCGGCGGCGTCGGCGTGGTGGTGGACCATGCGCGCGCGGCGGGCAAGTTTTCGTTCTGGCCCTCACTGGATCTCAAGGAAATCCTCGGCTTCACCGCCGCCTGGATCACCATGATGCTGGGCTCGATACCGCAGCAGGATGTGTTCCAGCGGGTGCAGTCTTCCAAGACGGAGAAGATCGCGGTGTGGGGCTCGGTACTGGGCGGCTGCCTGTATTTCATGTTCGCCTTCGTGCCGATGTTCCTGGTCTATTCGGCCACCCTGATCGACCCGGAGATGGTCAAGGGCTTGATCGACACCGACCCGCAGTACATCCTGCCGAACCTGGTGCTGAAGCACACGCCGCTGTTCGCCCAGGTGATGTTTTTCGGCGCCCTGCTCTCGGCCATCAAGAGCTGCGCCTCAGCCACCCTGCTGGCGCCCTCGGTGACGTTCACCGAAAACCTGATCAAGCCGCTGCTTGGACCCCACCCCTCCGACCGCAAGATGCTGCGCACCATGCGCATCGTCACCGTCTGCTTCACCGTCGCGGTGACGCTCTACGCGCTCAATTCCAAGGCGAGCATTTTCAAGATGGTGGAAAACGCCTACCAGGTGACCCTGGTGTCGGCCTTCATTCCGCTCACCTTCGGCCTGTACTGGCGCCGCGCCACCAACCAGGGGGCGATCCTCGCCGTGCTGTGCGGCCTGACGGTATGGCTTACGCTGCTGCGCTTCGGCCCGGAGGACCCCCTGATGCCGGCGCAGATGGCCGGGTTGATCGCCTCCTTCTTCGGCATGCTGATCGGCTCGCTGGCGCCGCAATTGCTGCCGCACGATACCCGGCTGCATGATCGGTTACGCAACGGGCACCTGCACCCGGCGGAACAGGAACATGGGCAGCATGAAGGCCATGCGCATCCGGAGCACGCCGCCGGGTCACAGGCGCACTGAGCCGGCTGATCCCGCCGGCGTGGCCGCATCCCCGTTCAGGGGAAACCTCTTCAGTGCCGCAGCAGGTACACCAGTTCCGCGCCCCAGATTGCCGCGATCAGCACCAGCAGCAAGGCCAGGCCCTTGATCCAGCGGCCCTGGCGCTCGGTGGCCTGCAGCAGTTGCCTGACCAACTCGCCGTCGTCGCGCTGGTCGGCCGCCGCTTCGAGCGCGCGGGTGATCAGGCGCGGCCATTGCGGGACCATCTTCGCGAAATACGGCGCCTCGTGCTTGATGTTGTCGATGAAGCCCTGCCAGCCGATCTGCTTGTGCATCCAGCGTTCCAGGTAGGGCTTGGCGGTGGTCCACAAGTCGAGGTCCGGGTCCAGGTCGCGGCCCAGGCCTTCGATATTGAGCAGGGTCTTTTGCAGCAGCACCAGCTGCGGCTGGATTTCGACGTTGAAGCGGCGCGAGGTCTGGAACAGGCGCAGCAGCACCTGGCCGAGTGAAAGCTCGGACAGCGGCCGGTTGAAATAGGGCTCGCACACCGCGCGCACCGCACCTTCGAGGGCTTCGACGTTGGTCCCTTCCGGCACCCAGCCCGATTCGACGTGCAGGGCGGCGACGCGATGGTAGTCGCGGTTGAAAAAGGCCAGAAAGTTTTTCGCCAGATAATCCTTGTCGAAGTCCGACAGGGTGCCGACGATGCCGAAGTCCAGCGCGATGTAACGCCCCAGGGTCTTCGGGTCGTCGCTGACGTAGATATTGCCCGGATGCATGTCGGCGTGGAAAAAGCCGTCGGCGAACACCTGGGAAAAAAAGATTTCGACGCCGTCGCGCGAGAGCTTTTTCAGGTCGACGTTGGCGGCCTTGAGCTGGTCGATGCGCGAAATCGGGATGCCCTTCATGCGCTCCATGGTCAGCACATTGGCGGCGGTATAGTCCCAGATGATTTCCGGCACGATCAGCAAATGGCCGCGCGCGCTGCCGGGCGCGAAGTTGCGCCGCAGCTGGCTCGCATTGGCGCCTTCGCGCACCAGGTCGAGCTCGTCGTGCAGGTACATGTCGAACTCGGCCACCACCTCGCGCGGCTTCAGACGCTTGCCGTCGGCCCACAGTGTCTCCACCAGGCCGGCGGCGATGCGCATCAGGGCGATGTCGCTTTCGATCACCGCCAGCATGTTCGGCCGCAAGACCTTGACGGCGACCTCGCGGCCGCTGTGCAGGGTGGCGAAATGCACCTGGGCGATGGAGGCCGAGGCGATCGGCTGGCGGTCGAAGGCCGCGAACATGGCGTCGAGCTTGCGGTTCAGGCCGCGCTCGATCTCGCGCACGGCGACGTCGCCGTCGTAGGGCGGCACGCGGTCCTGCAGGTGCGCCAGTTCGTCGGCGATGTCCGGCGGCAGCAGGTCGCGGCGGGTCGACAGCAGCTGGCCGAACTTGACGAAGATCGGGCCCAGCGACTCCAGCGCCAGGCGCAGGCGCTCACCGCGCGGCGTACTGAAGCTGCGCCAGGAGAACAGGCGGTCGTACAGCGTCTTTTGCCAGCTCTCGCGGGCCGCTTCCATGAAAAACCCGTCCAGGCCAAAGCGAAAGGCGATGGCGAGGATTTTCAGCAGGCGGAAAAAGCGCACTTGAGGGAGTCGTGGGGAAGCCAAAGACGAAGCAGACAGGTAAATACGCGCGAGCGGCGGAACAGGCGGCACTTTACCCGATGTGGCCGCCGCTGGCCCGCGTCGCCCCCCGTGCGCCGCGCGGTATCACGCCGCGCTACTCCGCGGCCGGGGCTTGAGCGCCTCGCGGCGGCGCCGAAGAATGCTTCCAACCCGGAGGCCAAACGCACCGGGCCCTTCATAACCAAGAGAAAAGGATCAAGGAAAGCCGGGCCGCAATGGGCCGCTTGTCCGAAAATTATGGGACCGATCATGATGGGCGCTACTGCCGTTCTCGCCGCCGACCTCGCCTCCGGCGCCGTCCACTGGGCCGAAGACGCCTACGCCCGCCCGGACACGCCGATCGTCGGCAAGCTGATCGCCAACGCCAACATCGAACACCACGTCCGCCCGCGCGCCTTTGTCACCCGCGGCTGGCTGGAGAGCTCCTGGGACCTGTTGCTGGTAGGCGCGGTGGTGCTGGCCGGCGCCGCCTGCCTTGACGTGCTCACTTGGCCGGTATGGCTGTTCGTGGCTTGCGCGGTGAATGCCAACCAGATCCACAAATGGTCGCACCAGAACGCGCAGGAAAACGGCCGCATCGTCACCTTCCTGCAAAAGATCAAGCTGCTGCAAACCCAGCGCCATCACGCCCAGCATCACCGCGGCTTGAAGGACACCCACTACTGCTCGATCACCAACGTGCTCAATCCGGTGCTGGACGAGCTCGGCTTCTGGCGCGGGCTGGAGCGGATGATCGAAAAGCTCACCGGGATGCAGCGCCGCCCCGACCCGACGGTGCCGACCATGTTGACAAAAAGCGGCCACGCACTCCGGCCTGAGCCCGGCAGCTCCCCGGTGTGACCGGAACGCCGCCCCTGCGAGGGGCGGCTTGGCTTTACCCGCGCCGCGCTTTTTCCAGCAGCTCCAGGCGCTTTTCCAGGCGCGCCTGATCGTCGCGCAAGGCCGCCACATCGCGGCCGAAAGCCTCGGCGGCGTCGCGGCGCACCAGGGTCGGACTCTCGTCGACGAAATAGGCGCCGGTGGTTTCGGCGAAGCGCCGGCCGGCCTCGCGGCCCCAGGCGGCAAAGGCGCGGGCGAAGCGCATCATCTGGTGCGCGGGAATGTCGCCCAGCACGCGGCTCAAGTCTTCCTCGACATCCCAGCGCACCTCGCGCGCCAGGCGCGCCAGGGTCTGGGCCAATTCGGCGTCGCCTTCGATGCGCACGTCTTTCATCGCCGTTTCCGGGTCGATGAACAAAAACGGCACCCGGGTCGCCGCCACGCTGAGGGTGACGTCGGCGGCGGCACTGCCCGGCGGCAAGGCCGAAACCTCGCCCTGGTCGCTGATTTTCAGGCCGAGCGCGAACGGCGGCGCCGCCAGGCGCAGGCTGCGGCCGGCGTGGCGCGCCAGTTCCTCGCGCGCCCAGGGCTGCTGGGCCAGCACATGGTTGATGAAAATGGCGGCCGGGTTGAGCTGCGCGGCGCCGGAAAAAAGGGTTTCACGGGAGGTCATGTCTGCACCAGTTTGCGATGGTTTTGCACGCTCATCAAAATACCCAGGCCGAGAAACAGCGTCACCAGGGCGGTGCCGCCGTAGCTGACCAGCGGCAAGGGTACGCCCACCACCGGCAGCACGCCCGAGACCATGCCCATGTTGACGAAAGTGTAGGTGAAAAAGATCATGCTGATCGACCCCGCCAGCAGGCGCGCGAACATGGTCGGCGCGTTGGCCGCGATCACCAGGCCGCGGGCGATCAGGCACAGGTAGAGCAGCAGCAGCGCGCAATTGCCCATCAGCCCGAATTCCTCGGAATAGACGGCAAAGATGAAGTCGGTGTGGCGCTCGGGAATGAACTCCAGGTGGGTCTGCGTGCCCTTGAGCCAGCCCTTGCCGGTGGCGCCGCCCGAACCCACCGCAATGGTCGACTGGATGGTGTGAAAGCCCTTGCCCAGCGGGTCGGTGCTGGGGTCGAGCAAGGTGCAGATGCGATGCTTCTGGTAATCGTGCATGCCCGGCCATTGCACTTCCGGTTCACAGATACGGTCGCCGAAATACAGCACCCCGGCGATGCCGATCAGGCCGGCCACGAACACCGGCAGGATCAGCTTCCAGGTCAGCCCGGCGAAAAAAATCACATACAGCCCGGCGGCGGAGACCAGGATGGCGGTGCCCAAATCCGGCTGCTTGGCGATCAGGCCCACCGGCAGTGCCAGCAGCAGCCCCGCCACCAGGTAATCGCGCGTGCGCACCAGCGCCTCGCGCTTGTGAAAGTACCAGGCCAGGGTCAGCGGCATGGCGATTTTCATGATCTCGGAAGGCTGGATGCTGGTGACCCCCAGGTCGAGCCAGCGGCGCGCGCCCTTGCGCACGGCACCGAACATCGCCACCGCGATCAGCAGGGCGATGCCGACGGTGTAGATCGGCAGCGCCACGCGCATCAGGGTCTGCGGCGGCACCTGCGCCGCCACCCACATCACCAGCATGGCCACCGCGATGTTGCGCATCTGGTCGTAAAAGCGCACCGGCGTGTCGTAGGTAGCGGAGTACAGCACCATCATGCCCATGCACAGCAGGATCAGGATGGTCACCATCAGGGTGCCGTCGAGCTGCCCGAACACCAACCGCGCGCCGCGCTTGATCTGGGCGCCGCTAATCACCCTCGGCCTCCACGTCGGCGCCGCCGGAGACAACGCCGCCGACCACCGGCGCCGCGCCGAGCACCGCGGGCTTCTTGCCGGCCACCACGTAGTCGAGCAACAGGCGCGCGATCGGCGCCGCCGAGCTGGCGCCGAAGCCGCCGTTTTCCACCAGCACGGCCACCGCCACTTTCGGGTGGTCGACCGGCGCGAAGGCGGTGTACCAGGCATGGTCGCGCAGGTTTTGCGCGATGTGCTTTTCGTTGTATTTCTCGTTCTGCCGCACCGTGAACACCTGGGCGGTGCCGGTCTTGCCGCCGCTGGTGTAGGGCGCATTGGCGAACACCCGCGCCGAGGTGCCCTCCTTGGTGACGCCGGCCATGGCGTTTTTCACGAAGGCGATGTACTCCGGCTTGATGTCGATTTGCGCCGGCTGGCCGGCCGGCAGCCGCGGGTCGACCAGGCGCCGCTTGCTGGTGTCGCGCGCATCTTCGATGGTGCGCACCAGGTGCGGCACCTTGACCAGGCCGTCGGCGGCCAGGGTGGCAACGGCGTGGGCCATCTGCAGCGGCGTGTAGGCGTTGTAACCCTGGCCGATGCCCACCGATATGGTCTCGCCCGCATACCATTTTTGCAGCGCCGGGGTCTTGAAGCGCGCCTGCTTCCAGGCCACCGAGGGCAGCACCCCCGTCAGCTCGCCGTCGATGTCGATGCCGGTCAGCTGGCCGAAGCCGAAAGGCGCCATGTACTTGGCGATATTGTCGATGCCCAGGTCGTTGGCCAGCATGTAGTAATAGGTGTCGCAGGAAACCACGATCGACTTGTACATGTCGACCAGGCCGTGGCCGCCGGCCTTGTCGTCGCGAAAGCGGTGGCCGCCGAAATTGAAAAAGCCGGGGTCGTTGATGGCCTGCTCCGGCGTGCGTTTGCCGGTGGCCAGCCCGGCCAGCGCCATGAAGGGCTTGAAGGTCGAGCCCGGCGGGTAGGCGCCGCGCAGCGGCCGGTTCAGCAGCGGCTTGTCGGGCGAATTGTTGAGCGCGTCCCAGTTGGAGGAATCGATGCCGTCGACGAACAGGTTGGGGTCGAACGCCGGGCGGCTGGCGAAAGCCAGCACCTCGCCGGTATAGGGGTCGATCGCCACCACCGCGCCCTTGCGGTCGCCCAGGGCGGCCTCGGCGATCTTCTGCAGCTCGATGTCGATGGTCAGCACCAGGTTGTTGCCCGACACCGGCGGGGTGCGCGACAGGGTGCGCACCGCGCGCCCACCGGCATCGACCTCGACCTGCTCGAAACCGGTCTGGCCGTGCAGCTCCTTTTCGTAGCTCTGCTCAATGCCGATCTTGCCGATGTACTCGCTGCCCTTGTAGTTGGAGTCCAGGGCCTGCTGTTCCAGCCGGTCCTGGTCCTTTTCGCTGATGCGCCCGATGTAGCCCAGCACGTGGGCCGCGGTTTCGCCCAGTGGGTACTGGCGGAACAGGCGCGCCTTGATCTCCACGCCCTTGAAGCGCCAGCGGTTGGCGGCGAAACGCGCCACTTCCTCGTCGGTCAGGCGGGTGCGGATCGGCAGTGAATCGAAGTTCTTCGACTCGCTCATCAGCTTGCCGAAGCGCTTGCGGTCCTTGGCGGTGACGTCGACCAGCTTGGCCAGCTCGTCGATGGTGGCTTCCAGGTCGCTCACCTTCGAGGGCGTGATTTCCAGCGTATAGGCCGAATAGTTGCGCGCCAGCACCACCCCGTTGCGGTCGTAGATCAGCCCGCGGTTCGGGGCGATCGGCAAAATCGAGATGCGGTTGTCTTCGGCGGCGGACTGGTACTCGTCGTAGTTCACCACCTGCAGATAGAGAAAGCGGCCGAACAGCACGCAAAAGCAGGCGAAGACGATCAGCGCCGCGAACACCACCCGCAGGCGAAAGGCGGAAATCTCCTTTTCCGCGTTTTTGAGCTCAGTCGCCCCCCGCCCGGGCAGATTGGGCAACTCGCGGTTGCGAAACAAAAGACGATGGGGTTTACGAAACTGCACTTAGGCGCCTGGAGAAAAACCTGTTGACGCGGAATAGACCATGATTTTCCCATTTTTCTCCCGACGAGGCGGGCTTTAGTTTTCGTACGCCGAAAGCGCCGCGCGTACGGACCGGTTTTGCCTTTTCGTAGATTTTGAGTCAAGAAAATCAACCGGCATTGCCGGGGATTTTCTTGCCAGTCAGGCCGCACAAAAGTAGGTTTGCACTTTTGTGCGATTTCTATATCGGCCGGTTCTCATCCTTGTCCGCCGGCCGGCGCTGCGGCGCCAGGTATAGATAGGTCGCCAACGGCCACAGGGCAGTGGCGATGAAGGCGGAAGCAAAATAGACCAGGCCCGGAAAGCCGCCGCCCACCGCCAGGCGGATCAGCATGATCACCAGTTGCGCCGCCAGGAACAGCGGCAGCACGTAGATCATCTGCGTCGGCAGGGAGAACCAGAGCACGCGCCGGTGCAGCGAAATGGCGGTGTAGGAAAGCACCGAATAGGCCAATGCATGTTCGCCCAGCAGGCTGGCGTTGTTCACATCCATCACCAGCCCGAGCAGCCAGGCCACGGCCAGGCCGACCCGGCGCGGCTGGTGGATGTTCCAGAACACCAGGGTCAGGGCCACCCAGTCGGGCCAGGCCAGGGTCCAGGCGGCGCGGCCCACCGGCAACAGGTTGAGCATCAGCGAAAACACCAGCGTGAAGGCGATGAACCAGGGGTTCACCGGCAGCAGGATGTATTGCGTGGGCTGGCTGGGAGCGGGCATGGGCTACTTTTTCGCGGCGGCGGCAGCCGCTTTGGCCGCCGGCGTGGGTAGCGCCGCCGGGTTCGGCACGTTGACCTCCGGGCGGCGCTTCGGGCGCCTGCCCTTGACGCCTTTTTCTTCCGTTTCCTCGGGCGGCGGCGCCGGCAGCGCCTTGCTCTCGCTTTTCAGGACCAGCACCTGGCCGAAACGGTCGATGCCGGCGGCGGGTTTGCAGAGGATCTTGGCAAACGCGTAGCCGGCCTCGCGTTCGATGCGCACCACCGAGGCCACCGGCAGGCCGGCAAGATAAGTGCCGTCGATCCCGGAGGTGACCAGCACGTCGCCCTCGCGCACGTCGGCATTGGCAGCCAGAAAGCGCAGTTCCATCGCGCCGGCATCGCCGATGCCCGAAACCCCGCCCGGGGTGCCGTAGGCAATCGCGCGCAGGCCGTTGCGCACCACTTGCACGGGAATCGCCTGGTCGCGGTCGGTCAGCAGGGAGACTTCGGAGACGAAGGGGTAGGCGCGCGTTACCTGGCCCATCACGCCGGCGCCGTCGACCACCACCTGGCCGCCCTTGATGCCGTCGCTTACGCCCTTGTCGATCACCACCTTGCGGGTAAACGGGTCGCGCGCCTCGTACAGGGTCTCGGCGGCGATGGCCTCAACCGGCAGGCGCTCGCGCATCGCCAGCACGGCGCGCAGGTTGGTGTTTTCGCTTTCCACCTGGGCCGCGCGCAGCAGGCGCTCGGCCGCCGTCAGCCCGGCCTGCTTCAGGCGCGCATTCTCCTCCATCAACTGGCGCTGGCGCTCCAGGTAGCCGGTGGCGCCGGAGGCCGCCTCGCCGGGCGCGCGCGCGGCGCGCTGCATTGGATAAAGCAGGGTGGCGACGCCGAAACGCACCCGCTCCAGCACCTTGAAGCGGGCATCGAGCACCAGCAGCAGCAGCGACAGCGCCGCGAATGCAACCAGCCGCGCCACGGCCGAAGGCCCTTGGCGGAAGAACGGCGGCGGGGTGTATTCCATCGTGGCTACGCTAAACGAAGGCGAAGAAGAGTTGTCGCGGCTTTACTCTTGCACATGTGGGCACAGACGTTTCGTGCTCGCCTTTTCGTAGCAGTTCGTCCATGAAATTGTCCGGCTCTGCCGGCGATTTCATGCAAATCAATCCCGACAAAAGTAGGTTTTTACTTTTGTCGGAAGCAACTTAATCACTCGTGAAGATCGCGCCCAGTTTCTCCATCCGCTCAAGCGCGATGCCGGAGCCGCGCACCACGCAGGTCAGCGGGTCTTCGGCGACGATCACCGGCAGGCCGGTCTCTTCCATCAGCAGGCGGTCGAGGTCGCGCAGCAATGCGCCGCCGCCGGTCAGCACCATGCCTTTTTCGGCGATGTCGGCGCCCAGTTCCGGCGGGGTCTGTTCCAGCGCCGACTTCACTGCCGAGACGATGGAGTTGAGCGGGTCGGTGAGCGCTTCAAGGATTTCGTTCGACGAGATGGTGAAGGAGCGCGGAATGCCCTCGGCCAGGTTGCGGCCCTTGACTTCCATCTCCTTGACCTCGGAGCCGGGGAAGGCCGAGCCGATCTGCTTCTTGATCGATTCCGCCGTGGTTTCGCCGATCAGCATGCCGTAGTTGCGGCGGATGTAGTTGATGATCGCTTCATCGAACTTGTCGCCGCCCACGCGCACGCTGCCGGCGTAGACCATGCCGCCGAGCGAGATCACGCCCACTTCAGTGGTGCCCCCGCCGATGTCGACCACCATCGAGCCGGTGGCGTCCGATACCGGCAGCTCGGCGCCAATCGCGGCGGCCATCGGTTCCTCGATCAGGTAGACCTGGCTGGCGCCGGCGCCCAGGGCCGACTCGCGAATCGCCCGGCGCTCCACCTGGGTCGAGCCGCAGGGCACGCAGATGATGATCCGCGGGCTCGGGGAGAGCAGGCGCGACTCGTGCACCTTCTTGATGAACTGCTTGAGCATCTGCTCGGTGACGGTGAAGTCGGCGATCACGCCGTCTTTCATCGGCCGGATGGCGGTGATGTTGCCCGGCGTCTTGCCGAGCATCAGCTTGGCTTCCTTGCCCACGGCCTGGATGGTCTTCTTGCCGTTGGGCCCGCCTTCCTGGCGGATCGCCACCACCGAGGGCTCGTCGAGCACAATGCCCTTGCCGCGCACGTAGATCAGCGTATTCGCGGTGCCCAGGTCGATGGCGAGGTCATTGGAAAAATAGCTGCGTAAAAATCCAAACATTTAGGGGCTTTCGTGTAGAGGCTTTCGTCACCTCCGCCCCCCTCCGGGCGGGGTTGGCTGGCGCGCATCTGCGGGCACGCGGGATAGCCGCGAATTCTACCTTATAATTCAAGGTGTTTCCCCGCATTTACAGCCTTGCTGCGCCTGCTCCGGCGCCGCCGGCTCCCTGTTTTCATTGCCCGGCCATGTCCCTCGAACTCAAAGACGTCAATCACATCGCCAATCTGGCGCGCATCGCGATCTCGCCCGCCGAGGCGCAGGCCACGCTGGCCCAGCTCACCAGCATCTTCGCGCTGATCGAGGAAATGCAGACCGTGGACACCACCGGCGTTACGCCGATGTCGCACGGCATCGAGGTGAACCAGCGCCTGCGGCAGGACCGGGTGACAGAAACCGACCAGCGCGCAGCCAACCAGGCGAGCGCGCCGCAGGTGGAGGCCGGCCTCTACCTGGTGCCCAAGGTCATCGAATAGCTGCAAGCCGCCGCTAACGCCTCGCGGCCGGCGGCCTTATGCCCAACATGCAAAACGCCTCTCTCAAGCAACTCAGCGCCGCCCTCGCGGCCAAGCAGATTTCCAGCGTCGAACTGACGCGGCTGTTTCTCGACCGCATCGCCGCCCTGAACGGCGAGCTCAACGCCTTCATCACCGTGGACGAGGATTTTTCGCTCGCGCAGGCAAAAGCGGCGGACGCGCGGATTGCCACCGGCAAAGCCGCACCGCTCACCGGCATCCCGATCGCCCACAAGGACATTTTCGTCACCAAGGGCCTGCGCACCACCTGCGCCTCGAAGATGCTGGAACACTACGTCAGCCCCTACGACGCGCACGTAATCGAGCAGTTCGGCGCGGCCGGCACGGTGACCCTGGGCAAGACCAATATGGACGAGTTCGCGATGGGCTCCTCCAACGAAACCTCCTACTTCGGCAAGGTGAAGAACCCCTGGGCGCGCGAAGCGGTGCCGGGCGGCTCTTCCGGCGGCGCCGCCGCCTCGCTGGCGGCGCGCATGGCGCCGGCGGCCACCGGCACCGACACCGGCGGCTCGATCCGCCAGCCGGCGGCGCTGTGCGGCGTCTCGGGGCTGAAGCCCACCTACGGCACGGTGTCGCGCTTCGGCATGATCGCCTTCGCCTCCAGCCTCGACCAAGGCGGGCCGATGGCCAAATCCGCCGAGGACCTGGCCCTGCTGCTCAATGTGATGACCGGCTTCGACCCGCGCGACTCCACCTCGCTGGAGCGCGAGAAGGAAGACTACACGCGCGACCTCGACAAACCCTTGCAGGGCTTGCGCATCGGCCTGCCGAAGGAACATTTCGGCGAGGGCCTGGGTGCGGACGTAGCCAAAGCCGTCGAGGCCGCCATCGCCGAGTTCGAGAAGCTCGGCGCAACGATGGTCGACATCTCCCTGCCCAACGGCCGCCTCTCGGTGCCGGCGTATTACGTGATCGCGCCGGCCGAGGCGTCGTCCAACCTGTCGCGCTTCGATGGCGTGCGCTACGGCCACCGCGCACCGGAGTACGGCGACCTGATGGACATGTACAAGAAGAGCCGCGCCCAGGGCTTCGGCGCGGAGGTAAAGCGGCGCATCCTGATCGGCACCTATGTGCTCTCGCACGGCTACTACGATGCCTACTACCTGAAGGCGCAAAAGCTGCGCCGCCTGATCGCCGGTGACTTTAAAAATGCATTTGCGCAGTGCGACCTGATCCTCGGCCCCACCTCGCCTTCGGTGGCCTTCGATATCGGCGCCAAGGCGGCCGACCCGGTGCAGATGTACCTTAACGACATCTACACCATCGCCGCCAACCTGGCGGGCCTGCCGGCGATGTCGATCCCCTGCGGCTTCGGCAACCAGGGCCGCCCGGTCGGCCTGCACGTGGTCGGCAATTATTTCGCGGAGGGCCGGATGCTCAACGCCGCCCACAAATACCAGCAAGCCACCGACTGGCATACGCGCCAGCCGCAGGGCATCTGAACCCGCCATGGCCAAGCTCGACCACATCCACGCCAAGCTGATCGAGGCCTCGCGCCTGCTCGACGAGGCCGCGCGCGAAATGCGCGAACTGCAGGGAAGCGCCAGCGGCGCGCCGCGCGAGCAGGTATCGAAAATCGGCGCGGCCATCGCCGAGGTGATGCTGGTGCGCCACCAGATCTACATCCAGCGCCCCGACCTGATGCCCGGCTACCTGCAGGAAGCCGACCGCACGGGAAGCAGCGCCGGCAAGTCCGCCGCCAGCGGCGCCGACGACAGCGACAGCAGCAAAAGGACCAAGTAATGGCAGGACGCAAAGACTGGGAAGTGGTGATCGGGCTGGAGACGCACACCCAGCTTTCCACCGTCTCGAAAATCTTCTCCGGCAGCCCGACCGCTTTTGGCGCTGCCCCCAATACCCAGGCCAGCGTAGTCGACCTGGCGCTGCCGGGCGCCCTGCCGGTGCTCAACCGTGGCGCGGTCGAATGCGCCATCAGGTTCGGCCTGGCGGTGGGCTCGAAAATCGCCGAGCGCTCGATTTTCGCGCGCAAGAACTACTTCTACCCCGACCTGCCCAAGGGCTACCAAATCAGCCAGTATGAAATTCCGGTGGTACAGGGCGGCAGCCTGACGGTGCTGGTCGGCAAGGGACAGGAAGCGGTCAGCAAGACGGTGACCCTGACCCGCGCCCATCTGGAAGAAGACGCCGGCAAGTCGCTGCACGAAGACTTCGCCGGCATGTCCGGCATCGACCTGAACCGCGCCGGCACGCCGCTGCTGGAAATCGTCTCCGAGCCCGACATGCGCTCTTCCGCCGAGGCGGTGGCCTATGCCAAGGCCCTGCACTCGCTGGTGATGTGGCTGGGCATTTGCGACGGCAACATGCAGGAAGGCAGCTTCCGCTGCGACGCCAACGTTTCAGTGCGTCCGCACGGCCAGAAAGAGTACGGTACCCGCCGCGAGATCAAGAACCTGAACTCCTTCCGCTTCCTGGAAAAGGCGATCGAGACCGAGATCGACTGGCAGATCAACGAACTGGAAGACGGGCGCAAGATCGGCCAGGCCACCGTGCTCTACGACCCGGACAAGAACGAGACCCGCGCCATGCGCAGCAAGGAAGACGCGATGGACTATCGCTACTTCCCCGACCCCGACCTGCTGCCGCTGGCCATCCCCGCCGACATGGTCGAGGAAATCCGCGCCGCGATGCCCGAGCTGCCCGAAGCCATGTGCCGGCGCTTCATGGCGCAGTACGGCCTGTCGGCCTACGACGCCGGCGTGCTCACCGGCAGCCACGCCCTGGCCGACTATTTCACCGCGACCCTTGCGGCCGGCGCGGCGGACGCCAAGACCGCGGCCAACTGGATACTCGGAGAGCTGCTGGGCCGCCTGAACGAAGCCGACCTCGAAGCCGGCGCCGCGCCGGTGACCCCGGCGCTGCTGGCCGGCCTGTTGGGGCGCATCGCCGACGGCACCCTCTCGGGCAAGCTCGCCAAGGAAGTATTCGGCGCCATCTGGGCGGGCGAAGGCGATGCGGATGCGATCATCGAGGCAAAGGGCCTGAAACAGATTTCCGACACCGGCGCGATCGAAAAGATCGTCGACGAGGTGCTGGCGGCGAACCCGAAGTCGGTGGAGGAGTTCCGCGCCGGGCGCGAAAAAGCCTTCAATGCCCTGGTCGGCCAGGTGATGAAGGCCTCCAAAGGCAAGGCCAACCCGGCCCAGGTGAACGAAATCCTCAAGCGCAAGCTGGGCTGACGCCGGGGCGGCCCGGCCGGCTCCGAACCGGAAAAAACAAAGGGCCGCGATGCGGCCCTTTGTTTTTCCTTCAGGCTTGCCCCGAATTCCTACTTTTTCGCGGCCGGCGCCCCCAGCGGCGTGGGCGCCGAACCCGGCGTCGCGTTGCCGGTGGTCAGGTCGAGGTAGCGCTTCTTGTCCTCGTCGAACTTCAGGTTCACCTGCGCCACTTCGTCGCGCTTGGAGGCATAAAGCAGCTTTTCCGCCCGGGCCGCTGCCTCGTTCTCGTCGATGCGCCGGCGCAGGTCGGCAGGCATGGCCTTTTTCTTGTAAAACTCGGCTTCCGCGGCGTTGTCGGCGCCCTGCTTTTCCAGCTGGTTCATGCGCTTTTCCGACTCGCGCGCTTCGCGCTCGACCTGCTGCAGGGCGCGCTGGCGCTTGGAGTCGATGTCGTCGGCGTTTTCATAGGTATTGAGCAGGGCCTTGTCCTTGCGGAACTGCTCGCGCCGGCGGTCATCTTCCTGCTTCTTTTTCGCCAGCTCGACTTCGCGCGCGGCCTTTTGCTCGTCCGTCAGCGTCGCCGGGATGACCTGTATGGTGGTGCCGTCCTTGCCGAGAATGCGCTGCTCGCGGCCCTGGCACTCGGGTAGCGGCCGGTCTGAAGTCAAAATCTTGCCGTTCGCATCCCTGCAGGTGTAGATGCCGTTTTTCGGCGGCGCCTGCGTCTGTGCCCAGCCGGCGGCGCATGCCAGGCCAAGCGCCAGCGCGAAGCACGGTCGGACAAATCTAGCTTGCATGGTCACTACTCCCTCTTGCTGCGCGCTGTAACGCGCGCTTTTTACGACAGATGACGGCGGCATCACCTAAACCCGGCCCTAAACCTGGCGGGTGCCGTAGGCCTGCCGGTAGGCAGCCACCGCATCGCGAGATTGTAGCAAGGCCGGGTCGCCGCTGGCATCCAGAAAATCCAGCAGGTCCGTCAGCGCCGCTATGCTGATAACGGGAAGCCCGTAGTCGCGGTTGACTTCCTGCACCGCCGAGAGCTCGCCGGTGCCCCGCTCCATCCGGTCCAGGGCGATGGAAACGCCCGCCGGCGCGGCGCCGGCCGCCTGGATCAGGGCCACCGATTCGCGCACCGAAGTGCCGGCCGAAATGACGTCGTCGATGATCAGCACCCGCCCCTTGAGCTTGCGCCCGACCACCACCCCGCCCTCGCCGTGGTCCTTGGCTTCCTTGCGGTTGTAGGCAAAGGGGGCCTCGCGCCCGAGGCGCGCCAGCTCCACCGCGGTGGCGGCGGCCAGGGCGATGCCCTTGTAGGCCGGGCCGAACAGCATGTCGAACTCCAGGCCGCTGGCGAGGATGGTCTTGGCATAGAATTCGGCCAGCTTTCCCAGCGCCTGGCCATGATCGAAGGAGCCGGCGTTGAAAAAGTAGGGGGAAAGCCGACCGGCCTTGGTCTTGAACTCGCCGAAGGTGAGCACGCCCGAGGCGATGCAAAAACGGATAAAGTCCAGGCGCAATTCGGCCATTACAAAAAACCTGAAGGAAGAGGGGAAGGTTCGCCGCCAGCCGCCGAACCGCGACCCGCCACGGAATCGCCATGCGGATTATCTCACTCAACCTCAACGGCATCCGCTCGGCGGCAAAAAAAGGCGTCTTTACCTGGCTGGCGAAGCAGGACAGCGATGTGCTTTGCGTGCAGGAACTGAAGGCGCAGGCCACCGACATGACCGAGGAGTTCCTCAAACCTGCGCCGCACAACGGCTATTTCCACTTTGCCGAGAAAAAAGGCTACAGCGGCGCCGGCATCTATTCGCACTACAAGCCGAAAAAAGTGCACATCGGCTTCGGCTCCAGGGAGTTCGACGCCGAGGGCCGCTATGTGCGGGTGGACTTTCCGAAGTTTTCCGCCATCTCGATCTACCTGCCCTCGGGCTCTTCCTCGCCGGAGCGCCAGGCCGCCAAGTTCCGCTTTCTCGCCGACTTCCTGCCGCACCTGCAGAAGCTGAAAAAGGAAGGCCGCGAGTTCGTCATCTGCGGCGACTGGAACATCGCGCACAAGGAAATCGACCTGAAAAACTGGCGCGGCAACAAGAAGAATTCCGGCTTCCTGCCCGAAGAGCGCGCCTGGCTGACCCAGGTGTTCGAGGAAGCCGGTTTCGTCGATGTGTTTCGCCTGGTCGATGACCGCCCGGAGCAGTACACCTGGTGGTCCAACCGCGGCCAGGCCTGGGCGAAGAACGTCGGCTGGCGCATCGACTACCAGATCGCCACCCCCGGCATCGCCAAAAAGGCCAAGTCGGCGGCCATCTATATCGACGAGCGCTTCAGCGACCACGCGCCGCTGACCATCGACTACGATTTGTAAACGCCGCCGTGTCTTCCCTACCCACCCAGCCAAGCGCGGCCGGCGGCGCGCCGCCGGCGGGCGGCAATACCCAGGAGTTTCTCTGGTGGATCGTCGCCGCCACTTCCGGCGTCACCGGCCAGGAGTTTTTCGATTCCCTGGTGAGCCACCTGGCGCAGGCCCTGCAGCTGACTTGCGTGATGGTGACCGAATGCCTCGATTACCCCACCACCCGCGTGCGCACCCTGGCCAACTGGGACAGCGGGCGCCTGCAGGCGAATATCGAATACCCGCTTGAGGGTGCGCCCTGCCAGGAAACCATCCAGGGCCGCGAAGTCTGTTTCTACCCGCAGGACGTAAACCAGAAGTTCGCCCAGGAGATCGGCACCAACCTGGTCAGTTATTGCGGCATACCCATCATGGATGCCGGCGGGCGCCAGGTGATCGGCCACTTCGCCTTTTTCGACGACAAGCGGATGGAAGACGCGGTGTTCGCCAACCCGATCTTTCACATCTTCGCTTCGCGCGCCGCCGCCGAGGTGCAGCGCAAGCGCGCCGAGGAGGATGGCCGGCGCCACCTGCAACTGCTGGCCCACGCCAGCCGGGTCGGCACCGCCGGCGAGATGGCCAGTGCCATCGCCCACGAGGTGAACCAGCCGCTGACCGCCATTTCCACCTATGCCCAGGCGGCGCTACGCACCGCCCAGGGCACCGCCGGCACGCCGGCGGACGTGCTGATCTCCCTGCAGGGGATTGCCGAGCAGGCCGCGCGCGCCGCCGCCATCACCCGGCGCCTGCGCGGCTACCTGCGCAACAGCGAGACGGAAAACCAGCGGGTCGACCTGAACGAACTGGCGCAGCACGCGGTGGCCATGCTGCGCACCGAAGCGCTGGACCGCCGCGTCAGCCTGCAGCTCGATCTCTGCGCCACGCCCCTGATCGCCGAACTCGACGCGGTGCAAATCGAGCAGGCCCTGCTCAACCTACTGCGCAATGCCGTCGAGGCGGCCCACCCTAGTCCACAGGCGCTGGTCACTATACGGACCCGGCAGGACGCGCATGAGGCCGAGATCGAGATCCGCGACAACGGCCCCGGCGTGCCCGCCGAGGCCGCCACGCGCATTTTCGATGCCTTTTTCACCACCAAGGCGCAGGGCATGGGCATCGGCCTGGCGCTCTCGCGCAGCATCGCCGAAGCCCATGGCGGCAGTCTGGCACTGGACCCCGCCTGCCGGGACGGCGCCCGCTTTGTGCTGCGGGTACCTCTCACGGACTAGATTTCCGGGCGGCCCGCAGCTTGCCCGAGGCACCGCCCCGCCGCCAGCCGCCTTGACCCCTGAATTGACCACCACCCGAGTTTTGCGGTAAACTATTAGTTAGATATCTAATCATTAGTTGACTAGCAACCCCATGCCCTCGATCCAGGAAGAGTTTTCCGCCGCCCTGCACCACGGCGCCCGCGCCTGGCGCCTGGCGCTGGACCGCCGCCTGAAACACTTGGGGCTAGGCCAGGCCGGGTGGATGACGGTGGCCATCGCCGCCAAGGCAAAAGCGCCGCTGTCGCAGTCCGAGCTGGCGCAAGGCGTGGGCGTCGAGGGCGCGACCATGGTGGCGATGATCGACCGCCTGGTGGCCGCCGGCCTGGTGGAGCGCCAGGTGGAAGAAAGCGACCGCCGCGTCAAGCGCGTGGCGGTGACGCCCGGCGGCATGGCGCTGTATGCCGAAGTGAAGGCGGAAGCCGACGCCTTTCGCCGCGAGGTGCTTTCCGACGAGGATGAAAAGCTGCTGGCGAAGGCCACCGCCCTGCTGGAGCGGGTGCGTGAAAAGGCGGAAGAGCGCACATGACCGAAGTCGACGGCGGCAAGCGCATCTGGATATCGGTGGCGGTGATGGCCGCGACGGTGATGCAGGTGCTCGACACCACCATCATGAACGTCGCCCTGCCGCACATGGCGGGCGAATTGGGCGCCACGCTCGATTCCATCACCTGGGTGCTCACCTCCTACCTGATGGGCTCGGCGGTGCTGATGCCGATGACCGGTTTTTTCACCGACCGCCTCGGGCGCAAGCGCTACCTGCTGGTGTCGATTGCCGGCTTCGTCGTCACCTCCGCCTTGTGCGGCATCGCCACCAGCCTGCCGGAGATCGTCATCTTCCGCCTGGCCCAGGGGGTGTTCGGCGCTTCGCTGGTGCCGCTGTCGCAGGCCATCATGGTCGAGACCTTCCCGGTCGAGTCGCGCGGCAAGGCGATGGCGATCTGGGGCATGGGCGTGATGGTGGCACCGATCATGGGGCCGACGGTGGGCGGTTACCTGACCGAGGTGATCTCCTGGCGCTGGACCTTTTACATCAACATCCCGGTCGGCATCATCTCGTTCCTGCTGGCCGCGCGCTTCGTGCCGGACACCGAGGTGCGCGAGCGGCGCATGGACTGGACCGGCTTTCTCACCCTGGCAATCGCCATCGCCAGCTTTCAGCTGATGCTCGACCGCGGCGCCGATGAAGACTGGTTCGAGTCCAACCTGATCGTCGGCATGGCCATCAGCGCGGTGGTCGCCTTCGCCGCCTTTCTCTACAAAAGCCTGATGGTCGAGGGCCACCCCCTGTTCGACCTCAATGTGCTGAAAGACCGCAACTTCGCCGTCTCCTGCATGATCATGCTGTGCACCGGCTTCGGCGTCTACGGCGGCCAGCTGCTGCTGCCCCTGCTGCTGGAAAACGTGCTCGGCTTTCCCACGCTCGCCGCCGGCCTCTACCTGATGCCGCGCGGCATCGCCACCTTCGTCAGCATGATGCTGGTGGGCCGCTTTTCCAACAAGTTCAGCCCGCGCAGCATGGTCTTCGTCGGCATGATCCTGAGCTTCCTCGGCGCGCTCGAAATGACGCGCCTGACGCCGCAGGCGCCCGGAACGGTGATCTGGATTCCAATGATTTTGCAGGGCTTCGGCATGGGCCTGATCTTCATTCCGCTGTCTTCGCTGGCCTTCGCCACCATCCCGGGCCGCCTGGCCTCGGAAGCCGCCGGCCTGTACAGCCTGATGCGCTCGGTCGGCTCTTCGGTCGGCATTTCGATCGCCAGCACCTACCTGAACTATAACGAGCGCCTGAACTGGGCCGAGATGCGCGACGACATCAACATCTACAGCGGCCCGACCAAGGAATATATCGCGGGCTTAAGCCAGCAGCTCGACGCCACCGGCCTTTCCGCCCTGGCGCAAGTGGTGGAGCAGCAGGCGATGGTCAAGGCCTTCATCAACGACTTCGTGCTGATCGCGGCGAGTTTCGTCGCCATGCTGCCGCTGCTGCTGCTGATTCGCGCGGTGCGCCCGCAAAAGGCGGACCCAGCGCACGCGGCAATGGAGTAAACCCCGGCCGGGCTTGCTGCCCTAGCGCGCACCCACCGGCACAACGCGCGCCAGAAACGCGATCACCGAAGTCCCAAAAATA
>DATAZV010000097.1:0-3441 GCA_036271855.1 Burkholderiales bacterium | reverse complement strand
GACCAATTCGCCCAGCGCGCGATGGCTGGTTTCGGCGCCTGTATCCTTGGGCGCAACATGTTCGGGCCGGTTCGCGGGGAATGGCCGGACGATCAGTGGAAAGGCTGGTGGGGCGAAGATCCGCCTTATCACGCGCCGACTTTCATCCTGACCCATTACGCGCGCGCGCCGATCGAGATGCTGGGCGGGACGACATTTCATTTTGTCACCGGCGGCATCGAGGAGGCGCTGCAAAGGGCGCGCGAAGCAGCAGGGGCGAAGGACATCAAGATCGGCGGCGGGGCCGAGACTGTGAGGCAGTACGTCAAGGCCGGCCACGTGGATGAAATCCACCTTGCGGTTGCGCCCGTTGCGCTTGGCCAGGGGGAGCCGCTTTTCAGCGGCATGGATTTGCGCGCACTGGGATACCGGACAGTCGAGCATGTGCCGACGGCGCTAGCCACGCACATTGTGCTGGCGAAGTAAATTGGCGCAATAAAAGCGGCCAGGATGCCATGGCACTAACTTAAGGAAATTCGGACGGCGCTATTTGGTAGCCGAGGGTGGCTTAACCCCATCCCCACCTTGTTCCTCCCCTTGAAAGGGAGGAGACCTGCTAAGCGGCGACGTTCCCTTACTCCTTAAGGTAGTGCCATGGCGGCCAGGGTGGGATATTTTTCAAATGGTATTTGCCGAAAAATAAACTTCACCCCGGCCACTTTTCCCTCCGCGAAACCTGGCGCAACTGGTCTCTTTATTGCTTTCCTCACTCCTGGGCGCGGCGCAACCTGGGGGTTCCATGAGCGAGGAAAAGCTGAAGGAGATTGTCTTCTGGGCCGGCGCTTCCGGCACGCAGTACAAGTATTACGTTGCGAACACCGAGCGGCTGGTGGGCATGGCGGGAAACTTCATCTGGGTGGACGGGGCTGGGCGGCCGGTCTATATCGGCGAGTTCGGCAATCTGCAGCAGGCGTTCGAGCCTGCGGTGGTGCAGCCGGCGAAAGCGGCTGGTGCGACGGCGCTGCATCTGCACAACAATCTTTCGGGCCGGGAGGCTCGCGCCAGGGAGCAGGCGGACCTGGTCGCCAAGTGGGCGCCGGTTTGCAATCTGCGCGGCAAGTAGGGGGCGGCTCGGTTTGTCCGATTGGCCTGTTAGCAGATCGTGCAGCGCATCATCGCAATGGGCCATATAAGGCTAATCGGCGATCCCGGCCCGGTTGATAGCCGTTACTATCTTTCGCTATAACGAAGGCCGCTGCACAGGCGCGCCATCGCTTCAATAAGACTGGCGGCACCCGATGCGGCCGGGACGATCCCGGTGGGGCTTCGTCAGGCAAAAGTGGTTTAGATCGGAGACAAAGACCAAGCGCATCACCTGCCGAAGCGCGCCATCGACGGGTCACGTCGAAACACATCACAGCACAGGAAGATTGCCGATGAGAAATACGTGCGGTTTTTCCACGCGGACGGCCTTTGCATGGCTGGCGATTTTCGCGGTCCATCTGTTGGTTGCGACGGCCAGCCCGGCGGCGGAGCCGTATCCTTCCAGGCCGGTTCGGGTGATCGTGCCGTTTTCCCCGGGGGGTGGCGCCGATGTGATCGCGCGCATGGTCTTTACGCGGGTCAGCGCCCATGTGGGGCAGCCGTTCATTATCGACAATCGGGGAAGCGCGGGCGGCATCGTCGGTACCGACGCGGTGACCAAGGCCGCGCCGGACGGCTATACGATTCTTCTGGGGCAGACCGGGCCGAACGCGATCAACCCGGCGCTGTTCGCCAAGCTGCCCTACGACCCGGTGGCCGATCTTGCGCCGGTCACGCAGCTCACGACTTATCCTTATGTGATCGCGGAGAACCCAGCGGCACCGGCGAAGACCTTGAAGGAGCTGGTCGCCCAGGCGAAGGAGAAGCCCAACACGGTTTCATTCGGTACCGCCGGTACCGGGAGTTCCGCGCAGCTGGTGGCCGAGCTGCTGATGCGCGCGGCCGGCATTTCGCTGGTGCACATCCCGTATAAAGGCGGCGGCCCAGCGCTGGCGGATGCGGTGGGGAATGTGGTGACGCTGGTGTTTGCCGATACCGCGGCGACGACGCCGTTTGTGCACAGCGGGCGCTTGCGCGCCCTGGCCGTCACCGGCCCGCATCGCTCGCCGCTGCTGCCCGATACGCCGACGCTGGCCGAGGCGGGCTATGCGGCGGCGGAGGCATCGGTCTGGCACGCGGTTTATGCGCCCGCGCAGACGCCGCCCGAGATCATTCGCAAACTCAACAGCGAACTGGGCATGGTGCTGAAAGACCCGGAAGTGCGCGACAGGCTTGCGAAGGACGGTTACGAATTGGTCGGCAGCACGCCCGAGGCATTCGGGGCGTTTACCGCGGCCGAGATCAAGAAATGGGGCGATATCGTGCGCGTTGCCAATATCAAGCTGCAATAGCCGGCAGGCAACACGCCTCGTGACGACCGCTCCCGATTCTTACGACCTGAACCGCTTTGTCGAAGCGCAGGAAGCGAGCTATGCGCAGGCTCTCGCCGAACTGCGCGCCGGGCGCAAGCGCGCGCACTGGATCTGGTACGTGCTGCCGCAGATTCATGGCCTGGGCATGAGCGGGATGTCGGTGCGCTACGCCATTACCTCGCTGGCGGAAGCGCGGGCCTATCTGGCGCATCCGCTGCTGGGGGCGCGCTTGCGCGAGTGCGTGGCGGCGATCAACGGGCATCGTGATGGTGGCGACGGCCCGGATGCGGAGGAAATTCTGGGCGGCATCGACGCGCAGAAATTCCGGTCCTGCCTCACCTTGTTCATCGAGGCGGGCGGGGAGGAGGGGCTGTTCGGCGAGGCCTTGCGCCGGTATTACGGCGGCGAGGCGGACCAGGCGACGCTGGAGGTGCTGGCGCGGGACAATGGACGTGGTGCGTGAGGCGCACGCCGTATTCACGGCGCGTGGTGTAGGAATGTTCCCACGCTGAAAGGCGGCCGGCGCCGCTGGCGTGGGTGAGGGGCGGGCGCTAGAGTGGGTGCGCCGCTTTGCTCTGGAGATTGCCATGCCTCGTAGCTGTGGAACAATTCGCGCCGTCGCGGCGCTGGGTCTTTCGCTCGCTTGCGCGGGCGCTTTTGCGTATACCGGCAAGGTAGTGCGGGTGGTCGATGGTGACACGGTGGTGATCGCCGCCGATGGCCGGCAGTCCACCGTGCGCCTGGCGGAGGTCGCCGCGCCGAAACAAGGCCAGGCTTTCGGTGACCGGGCGCGGCAGGCGCTGGCTGGGCTGTGCCTGAATGCGAGTGTCGAGGTGACGCCGCGCCAGGACCCTTACGGCAATGCGGTGGCGCAGGTGCAGTGCCAGGGGCGCGATGCCGGCGAGGCGCAGGTGCGCGAGGGGATGGCGTGGGTGTACCGGGAGTTTTCGCAGAATCCGGGGCGGCTGTATGCCCTGGAGCAGGAGGCGCAGGCGGCCAAGCGCGG
>DATAZV010000096.1:0-3088 GCA_036271855.1 Burkholderiales bacterium | reverse complement strand
CCGGGGCGGCCAGGGCCACGCTCTTGCGGTTGCCGCTGGCTTCGCTCACCTGCGCATTGTTCGGGTCGCTGGCGAAGTCGATCGCATTGACCCGCCCGTTGCGGTCGTCGCTATAGCGCTGTGGCTGCAACCCGGCACTGGTGACTACGCCGGCACTCTCGAAAGCCACGCGGAAAAACAGCACCCGGCCCGCCAGGCTCACGCTGTAGCGCCCGTCCTGCATGCGCCACTCCTGCGCCGCATAGGCCTTGAAGTTTTTCTGCTCCATCGCCAGGTCGAACTCGACGTGCGCCCGCGCCGGCAGCGGCGAGGCTTTGGGCGCTGCGGGCGGCGCTGGTGGCGCAATCGGTGCCGCCAGCGCCACTGCGGGTGACGCGCTGCCGCTCGAACTCGCGAGGCCCGCGCCCGGCGTATCCCCTGCCGCGACCGCTACGTCACCCGACGGGCTGGCCAGTACCGGCGGCGCACTCTGCGCCGGACGTGGGTGTGGCGTCGCCGCGCGGCGAACCGGCGCCGGGCTGGCCGGCGGCACGGGCGCGACTTCAGGCAGCGGCACGGGCGGCGGGGGCAGCAGATGCGCCTGCACCACCACGGTCTGCTCCGGCACCGCGTCGATGAACGGATTGCCCCAGCCCAGCAACGCGCCTCCCACCAGCAGGGCATGCGCCAGCAGCGACAACGCGATGGCCGCGGCCACGCGCTTGTTCGTCAGGCTGGAAATATCCGCCGCCGGCCAGTGGTTGCTTGTGAGCGAGTTCATTACAATGGGCATCATACGAGAACTTGGGCCGCACCCAGGTCATAAAGTGCCCGGCGCAGGCGCACGGATTTCATTCAATGAGACAAATGCCGACCATCTACGAACAAGGCTTACCGAAAACAGCGGCCAACCACGTGGCCCTGAGTCCCTTGTCCTTCATTGCCCGCAGCGCAACGGTCTACCCGCAGCGCCTGGCCGTGGTCCACGGCGCCGTGCGCCGCACCTGGGCGCAGACCTACGCGCGCTGCCGGCAACTCGCCTCTTCCCTTAACGCGCGAGGCGTGGTTCCGGGTGACACGGTGGCGGTGATGCTGCCGAATATCCCGGCGATGGTCGAAGCCCACTTCGGCGTGCCGATGCTGGGGGCCGTGCTCAATTCGCTCAACACCCGCCTGGACGCGCCGGCGATTGCCTTCATGCTCGACCACAGCGAAACCAAAGTGGTGCTGGTGGACCGCGAATTCGCCCCGGTGATGCGCGATGCCCTGGCGCAGGCCAGGGTAAAGCCGCTGGTGATCGATGTCGACGACCCCGAATACAGCGGCCCGGGTGAGCGCATCGGCAATCTCGAATACGAAGCCTTCATCGCCGCCGGTGACACCGACTACGTCTGGCGCCACCCCGAGGACGAATGGGAGGCGATTGCGCTCAACTACACCTCCGGCACCACCGGCAATCCGAAAGGCGTGGTGACCCACCACCGTGGCGCTTATCTCAACGCTACCTCCAACATCGTGGTCTGGACCCTGCCGCATTTCGCCATCTACCTGTGGACCCTGCCGATGTTCCACTGCAACGGCTGGTGCTTTCCCTGGACCCTGGCCGAAATTGCCGGCACCAACGTCTGCCTGCGCAGGGTCGAGGCGGCGAAGATTTTCGCGCTGATCCGCGAGCACCAGGTCAGCCACTACTGCGGCGCCCCAATCGTCCATTCCACCTTGATCAACGCGCCCGCCGAAATGAAGCAGGGCATCACCCACAAAGTCAGCGCGATGGTCGCCGCCGCCGCGCCCCCCGCCTCGATGATTGAGGGCATGGAGCAGATGGGCTTCGACCTCACCCACGTCTACGGCCTCACCGAGGTCTACGGTCCCGCCGCCGTCTGCGCCCGCCACCCCGAGTGGGCGCAGGCCGACATCGGCGAGCGTACCCGCCTGATGGGCCGCCAGGGCGTCGCCTACACCCTGCAGGAAGGCGTGGCGGTGTTCGACCCCGAGACCATGCAGCCGGTACCGATGGATGGCGAAACCATGGGCGAGATCATGTTCCGCGGCAACATCACGATGAAGGGCTACCTGAAGAACCCGCAGGCCACGGCCGAGGCCTTCGCCGGCGGCTGGTTCCACACCGGCGATCTTGGCGTCATGTATCCCGATGGCTACGTGAAAATCAAGGACCGCAGCAAGGACGTGATCATCTCCGGCGGTGAAAACATCTCCTCGCTGGAAGTCGAAGACGTGCTCTACCGCCTGCCGCAGATTCTCGCCTGTGCCGTCGTCGCCACCCCGGACCCGAAATGGGGCGAGACCCCCTGCGCGTTCATCGAGGTGAAAGAGGGCGCCAGCCTCACCGAGCAGCAAGTGATCGAACATGGCCGCGCCCATCTCGCGCATTTCAAGGTGCCGCGCAAGGTGATCTTCGGCCTGCTGCCGAAAACCTCCACCGGCAAGATCCAGAAATTCATTTTGCGCGACCGCGCCAAATCCGCCGCCGCCATCGAGTGACGCGCAGCCAGGAGATTTCCATGAACGCACCCGCCCCTGCCCAGGCCCTCGACGTACCCTTCGTCTTGCAAAGCGTCGCCGACGGCGTCGCCACCCTGACGCTGAATCGCGGTGATCGTTTCAACCCGCTTTCCTCCGGCATGATCGCCGCGCTGATCGAGGCGCTGGACGGCATCGCCAAGGATGCAGCGATTCGTGTCGTCGTGCTGGCCGCCAACGGCCGCGGTTTTTGCGCCGGCCACGACCTGAAGGAATTGCGCGCCCATCCCGACGAGGCCTGGCAGAAGAAATTGTTCGCCGCCTGCGGCGAGCTGATGCTCAGAATCGTCCGCCTGCCGCAGCCTGTCATCGCCCGCGTCCACGGCATCGCCACCGCCGCCGGCTGCCAGCTGGTCTCCACCTGCGACCTCGCGGTATCCACCGACGACGCCCGCTTTGCCCTGCCCGGCGTCAACATCGGCCTGTTCTGCTCCACCCCGGCGGTCGGCGTCGGGCGCAACGTCAACCGCAAGCGCACCATGGAAATGCTGCTCACCGGCGACATGGTCGATGCGCCCACGGCGCTGGATTGGGGCCTGGTCAACCGCGTCGTCCCCGCCGCGCA
>DATAZV010000095.1:0-21158 GCA_036271855.1 Burkholderiales bacterium | reverse complement strand
ACCACCGCGCGCCGCGACGGCGACCATTGGGTGCTCAACGGCGCCAAGATGTACATCACCAACGGCGTGCATGCCGACGTCTACTTCGTCGCCGCCAAGACCGGCGAACCGGGGCGTAACCACCAGGTATCGATGTTCATCGTCGAAAAGGGCGCGCCGGGTTTCAGCGTCGCCCGCCCGCTGAAAAAGCACGGCTGGCTGTCGTCGGACACCGCCGAACTGTCGTTCGAGGACTGCCGCCTTCCCGCCGCCAACCTGCTGGGCGAGGAGAACAAGGGCTTCTATTCGCTGGTGCGCAACCTGCAGAACGAGCGCATCGTGCTCGGCGCGCAATCGATGGGCGAGGCGGCGCGCGCTCTGGAAATCACCCTGGAATGGGTGACCCAGCGCAAGGCCTTCGGCAAAACCCTGTGGGACCAGCAGGCGATCCGCCATCGCCTGGCGCTGCTCTCGGCCAAGGTCGAGGCCGTGCGCGCCCTGATCTACAACACCGCCTGGCGCGACGCCCAGGGCCAGAAAGTGGTGAAGGAGGTCTCGATGATCAAGGCCCTGGCCGGCGAGCTGGTGAATGAAGTGATGTACGACTGCCTGCAATTCCACGGTGGCTTCGGCTACATGCGCGAAGCGGCGATCGAGCGCATGTCGCGCGACGCGCGGGTGCAATCAATCGGCGGCGGCGCCACCGAGGTGATGCTGGAAGAGATCGCCAAGCGGATGGTTTAGTACCCGCCCGGCTGCTGCGTCAGATCAGTTCGGCCTTGCCGGTCGAGAAACTCATTTTCAGCGTGATGCTGCCCTCGTTCACCAGCCAGGGCCGCACGCGGAACGTGCGCGCGCCGGCCTTGTGCATCGGGTCGGCGGCGGCCAGTTCGGTCGCGTGCGCCATCGAGCTCGCGCGCAGGATGAACATGCCTTCGCCCTCCCACTCCTTTTCGTCGGCGGTCCAGAACGGGCCGGCGGCGAACATGGCGCCACTTTCCTGCATCGCCACCTGGTGCGCCAGATGCGGCTCCAGGTTTTGCATCACCGGCCCCATGCCGTTGGCCGGCGTGGAAAACACCGCGTACAGCTGGCGCGCAAGATAGCCGTGCTCCTTGCTGACCTTGATGATTTCGGCGGCGCTGACGTTTTCGCTCATTTCAGTATCCTTGTGAATAATCCGGTGGTCGTTCGTGTGTCGCAATATTCAGCCGCTGGCACGGACACCCGGGCCCGGCTGATGGCATAGAGGGTAGCTTGCGCGGGACCGCCACGCAAGGCGAACTCAGGGTTGATGCCGGCGCCGCGATGTGATGGCATACAGCCGGGACGCCGATACCCCGCGGCAAAGCCGGCCTGGCGCGCTCACGCGCCTAGCGCCCGCCGGTGGCATCGATGATCGCTGCCGTGGTGAAGGAAGCCGCATCGGAGGCAACCCAGAGAATCGCCTCGGCGATTTCTTCCGCCCGTCCGGCACGCTGCAGCGGAATACCGCCGGCGGAAGCCGCGACAAAGCCCGCATCGCCGGAACTGGCGTGGATCTCCGTATCCACCACCCCCGGCCGCACCGCGTTGACGCGGATGCCCTCACCCGCCACCTCGCGGCCGAGCCCGATGGTGAAGGTGTCGATCGCCCCCTTGGCCGAGGCATAGTCCACATAGCGCCCCGGCGAGCCCAGGCGCGCCGCGCCCGAAGAAAGGTTGACGATCACCCCGCCTTTGCCGCCGTGGCGCGTCGACATGCGCCTGACCGCCTCCTTGGCGCAACTCATGGTGCCGATCACGTTCACCGCGAACATGCGCTGCCAGCGGGCGGCGTCCATTTCATCGAAACGCATCGCCATGTCGACGATACCGGCGTTGTTGACCAGGGCGTCCAGCCTGCCGAGTTCGGTATCGACGGTGCGGAACATCGCTTCCACCTCGCGCTCCACCGCGACGTCGGCCTGCACGGCAATGGCGCGCCCGCCAGCCTTGACGATCTCGTCAGCCAGCCCCTGCGCGGTGCCGCGGTTCTGTGTGTAGTTGACCGCCACCGCGTAGCCGCGCGCGGCGGCAAGTCGGCAGGTGGCCGCGCCGATACCGCGTCCACCGCCCGTCACCAGCATGATCTTGCCCATCTTTCCCGCTCCCGTTGATTGCAGTCGGCGCGCCGGCTAATTCACCGCATAGAAACAAGCTGCCATGCGGGCCGCGGCGCGCATGGGAGAATAGCGCGGCTTTCAATTCCCGACCACCCAAAATCCATTATGTCCACCACACGCATTGCACTCGTCAAAGAAGCCGAGCACCCCGAACTGGCCGCCCTGATCACTCAGGTGAAAGCCGAGCGCGGCGGCAAGTTCCTCAATCTCTATGCCGCGCTGGCCAACAGCCCGGGCGTGTGCGCCGGCTGGCTGCACCTGTTCACCGAACTGCGCAACAAGGCCAAGCTCTCCGGGCGCATTCGCGAAATCGCCACCATGCGCATCGCCGTGCTGAACAAGGCGGACTACGAATACCAGGCCCACGTGCCCTTCGCGCTGAAGGAAGGCCTGAACCAGGCGCAGATCGACGGCTTGCATGACTGGCGCGCCAACCAGAAACTCTACGAAGCGCGCGACCTCGCCGTGCTGGCCTACACCGACTCGATGACCCGCGACATCCACGTGCCCGACGACGTCTACGCCGCCGTGCGCCCGCACTTCGACGACCGCGAAATGGTCGACCTCACCGCCACCATCGCCGGCTACAACATGGTCTCGCGCTTTCTCGAGGCCTTGCAGATGCATCCGGAACCGGAGCACGGCCCGCGCAAGGTCTGAGCAAAAAACCGGACTTGCGTCCGGCTTTCTGGTGGCGCGTTTCAGCGCGCCGGCGCCTTGATGAGCCGATGCGGATTGCGGTTCCTACGGCCCGCCGCCGCCCGCGAACATGCTACGGGCCGCCGACTGCGGGTGTGCAGGCCCGGGCGCGCAACTTCACCCATTCGTCGACCCAGCAGCAGTCGTGGTCGAACTTTTCGATGCGCACCTCGCGCGCCTGCGGCACCGCCTTGAGAAAGCGGGCGATGCTTGCGGGCGGCACGACATCGTCCTTCGCACCGGTGAAATGCACCTGCGGCACCTTGATCAAGCGGGCGGCGCCGTCAAACGGGTTGATCGAGCTGCGCAAAGGCGAAACGCCGATCGCCTCGGTCCAGGCGGCAATGTCCAGCGGCGAGGCAACGCTGGACAGGCAGGCGATGTCGTGGCGCTGTTCGGCCAGCAGTGCCGCCATCGCGCCGCCGCCGGAGTGGCCGATCAGGGTGAGCTGGCGCGCCCCGGTGGTGTGCACCAGGGCGTCGAGCGCATCGCTCATCATTTTCAGCGCCGCCTCGCTGTAGCGGCCGCGGGTCCACAGGGCGGGGTCGCAATCGGCCAGCGCATCGTCGTCGAGATACTGGCAGGGGCGGCCGATGTAGCCGACCGCCGGGCCCGGGTCCTGTACCGCCAGTCGCAGGGACAGCGGGTTCTCCGGGGTCGGGTCGGCCGGCGGCTGGTTGGCGGCGCGCCAGCGCGCGCCGTCGCCTTCGATGTAGACCGTCAACGCCTCCACCCGGCCAGGGGGTGCCTTCAGGTACATGCGCACAAAGCGGCCGGCCGGCTGCGGCACGAAGCCGGCGCCGCGCGCCAGGGTGTCGACGCGCTCGGCGGGAGACTGCAGCAGGGAGGCACAGCCGCTTAAGGCCAGCAGCCCGGCGAGGAGGAAAAGTGTCGCGAGTCGCACGCTGTAAATGAAGCGGGGCGCGGTATAAACCGCGCCCCGCTTTTCGATCAGGTCAGGTAATCAGAAGCGGATGCCGATATTACCCATGATCAGGTCATTCCTGATCTGGCTGCGGCCAACATCGGTGGCCGCCATGATGCCGCCGTAGACCATGCCCCTGGGCGCGAACTGGATGCCTCCCTGCAGCTGGAAGCCGTCGCGATCGTTTGCCGGGGTGCTGCCGCCGACGGCCGCCTGGTTGGCCTGCTGCACGTAGTTGAAGTAGTAGACGCCGACATAGGGCAGGACCACACCGCCGTTGTACATGGCCTGCCCACCGGCGCGCAATTGCGTGTTGTGATTGGTCGCGCTGCCGATGGCGGTGCCGTTGGAAAGCGTGAACTGGCTGAAACGGTCCTGGCTGCCCAGGTAGGAGCCGCGGCCGGTGAAGATCCATTTGCCCAGCATCTTGGTGTAGGCCAGCGACAGCGAACCGAGAAAACGGTCGTCGCCATAGTTGCCGGTGATGCCGCCGGGCGTGCTGTTGTCGACCTGGCTGATGTTCGAATGGCCGAAACCGAGGGTCGCATCCACACTCCAGGCCGGGGTGAAGCGCCAGCTCAGGTAAGGCGCCACCATGTAGCCGTCGGCGTTCAGGCTGCCGCCGTTGAAACTGGTGCCCACGCGGGTCTGGTCCCAGCCCACCGCCACGCCGGCGGTGAGGTTGTTGGCGAAGCTGTAGTCGATGCCGATCAGCGACAGGTTGACATGGCCGCTGGATTGCAAGGGCTGGAACTTGTAGGCCAGGTCGGAGTACGACAGCGAGAGCCAGGCGTTCCAGTTGCTGCCCATGCCCGCGGCAGCCTTGCCGGTGTCGCGCGTGTTCAGCGCGAAGCGCGCGGAGCCGATCGAAGAAGTGTTGCCGCTACTGCCACTACCGCCGCTACCCATGCCACCGCCGAATGCGGCGCCGTAGGTGCTGCCGCCGGATAGGAAGACGCCCTGCAGGCCGCTGCTGCCGAAAGCGCAGCCGGTGTCCTGTTGCGAACTGGTGGCGCTGGTTCCCGAGCACACGGTGTTGCTGTTGGAGCTACCGGTGGCCGCAGCTGCGGCGGCGAAGCTGGCAGTCGCCGCCAGTAAGCCTCCCAGTATCGCGGTCAGACCTATGGTCCGGCCAAAAAATGAACGCATCGCCATGCGAAAGCTCCCGATTATTTGTTTCATTTAGCTTGCATCGTGCGTACCTCGAACCGGGCAACTATAACAAACAAGTCGGTTTGAACCCATATATCGCCCAAAAATGGAAGCTTCGCAGTGTTGTGATTTAGCAACAAAGGCCGGTGGGTGGACTTTTGGGTGTATTCGGCCCGCTTCCGCTCAGCTTCCCGGCGCAGTGGATGCCGTCGGCCCCAGTGCGGCGCGCAGGGCCTGCATCGCCGCCGCCGGCAATGTTCGGGCGGCGCGCGCCAGAGTCGCTTCATACAATGCAGTGTCGCCCGCGAAACGCGCCATCTGCATGCGCTCGAAGTAGGGCAACTCGTTTTGCGGCCACAAAACCTCAATCTGGTCGAGCAGGCGATAAGCGGCGGCGGCGTCACCCCCGTCGAATTCCACCTGCGCCCAGTTGCGCAAGATCGTGACCTGCGCCGGATACAGGGCGTGCGCGCGGGCGAAAACGCGCCGCGCCTCGGCGGCCTTGGCGGTCCCTTCCCCGGCGCCCATCACCGGGCGCATCGCCGTCATGCCTTCGAACTGCAGCACGTTGGCCAGGCCGAGCATCGACCAGGGGTCGTCCGGCAGCCGTAGCAGCGCAGCGCGCAAGTCGGCCTCGGCGGCGTGCAATTCATCGGCCAGGTAAAGGTATTGCCTGGGGTCCGCCCCGCCGGCGGCGCGCGCCGCCTGCACCTGCGCCGCCACTTGCTCCAGACGGCGCGTGCCCAGGATAAATCGGTACTGCGCCTCGCCCGGCACCAGGGCGGCGGCATCGCCGACATCGGCCAGCGCATGGGAAACGTCGCCGCGCATTTGCGCCCAGCCGGCGAGCTTGACCAGAATGTCCGCGCGCAACTCGCACCAGACGAGGTAAAGCGTGGCCGCCAGCAATACCGGAGCGAGCGCCGCAGATACCCAGCCGTTGCGACCCCGCGCCGGACGTTCGCCCGCAAACGCGGTGATCCCGGCCGGCTTCGCCTGGCGTCTGGCTGACCTCGCGGGTTCGATGAGGATGGCCGGCGCCTCCGACAGCTGCCGCACCGCATTCCAGGCCACACCGATGCAACACACGGGCAGCCAGACCCAGACCCACAGCACCGGCGCGCCCAGCACCCACTCCGGGCGCTGCGGCGCCAGGTTTTGCAGCAGGGGCCCCAGCACTGCATAGCCGAGCGTGGCAGGCGCCAGGCACCAGACCAGGGGCAGCACGAATTGCCGCCCACCCGCCGCAGCCGGTTGCGCTCGCTGGCCCGCCCACGCCGCCAGCAGCGGCAACGCCAGCCAGAGCCATTGCGCCGCCATGCCGGTGAATGCCGGCACGACGACGACGTAGCCGAACGGCGCCGGAAAGCAAGCCACCATTGCGCTCGCCAGAACGATGCCCGCCGCCCAGCCCCAGTACGGCCAGGCACCCTTTTCTTGCGGCGCGGGATTCCCGGCCTTCGCCGGCGCGTCAGGGGCGGCCAGCAAGGCCAGCAGCGCCGCCAGGGCGAAAAACACGATGCGCGTGCTCATCACCGGCAAGCCGATTTGCGCATCCAGCCAGAAGCCCGGCAGGGTCGCCGCGAGGGCGGCAATCATGATCATGCGCGGCGCGGGTGGCGCATCGGCGCCGGGGGCGCGCAGCAGGCGCACGCCGCGCCAGGCCAGCAACAGCGCCCAGGCGGCGCCGGCACCCAGCCCGAACCCCACGCCCGCCAGCGCGGCGCCGCCGATGGCCACGGCAATCCAGGCCCCCAGCGCGCCGCAGGGCCAGGGCAGCAACGCGTACAGCCAGAACCGCGCGCGGCGCCGCGTTGCCACTTGCCCGCCATCCAGTGCCCGGTCTGCCGCGTGCAGCAACACCGCGATTAACAACATGTAGCACGCCAGCCCCGCCACGCCGACACTCGCCGTCAGTTCCATCGTTTCGTTGTGCAGCCGGTCGATGGTCTGCATGGCGCCCTCGATCTGCAGCACCGCCGACGGCAGGTAGGGAAAATAGTGGACATAGGCGGCATCGAAACCATGGCCGAACATCAGTCGCGGCGCGCTCGCATGGCGCAGCGTCTGCATACCGGCCTCCCAGATGCCCAGGCGTGAACTGGTGCTCAGGTCTACACCCTGGGTGAACACAAAACGCGACAGACCCGGCACCGTGGTGCCGGCCTGCGCCAGCGCCGGCACCAGATTGATCGCCGCCAGTCCCAGCAGCGCCGCTGCCAGCAAGCCCAGCGCGGCCCGCAGCAGAAGACGCGAGCGGGTCAGGCCCGCCAGCAGCACGGCGAACAGCCACAGGGTAAACAGCAAGGCGCCGATCGGGGCACGGCTCTGGGTCAGTGCCAGCACCCACAGCTGCAGTCCGAGCAGGACCAGCCAGGGCGCGCGCCCGCGCCAGGCCGCCGCACCCGCCGGCACTGCCAGTACCCGCACCAGCGCCAGCGGCATCAGCAAGAGCAGGTAGTCGCCGAGAAAAATCGGATTGCCCAGGCTGCCGCCGGGCCGCAGCAGCGGCGCTGCCATTTGCTCCGCGCCGGCGGTGCCGGCGACATGGCCATAGCGCTGCAGCAAGGCGTAGGCGCAGGGTGCGACGCAACCCAGCAGCAGGGCGTCGACGACGCGCCGCGCTTGCGCCGGTTCGCGCAGCAGGCACAGCATGGCGGCACATACCAGCCCGGCAATCAGCCAGGCCGCCAGGCCTTCGCGGCGGAAATAGGCGCCGAAAAATGCGGTCCAGGGCGCCTGGCTGGCGCAGGTGGAGATCAGGGCGCACACGTAAAACGCGGCCAGCGCCAACAGCACCAGGCGCAGTGCGCCCCGCGACTCGCCCGGCACACCGCGCCAGCGTGGCCAGGACGCCAGCCAGGCGGCAGCGAGCAGCGCGGCCAGCGGCGCCAGCGCGGTCAGCTTGGCGGCTTCGTAGATGCGCGCCGACACCGGGTTCATCACCAGAGGCGCGATCAGCAGGATTGCCAGCCAGGCGGCCTCGGCGCTGGCGCCGGCCACCGTTTGCACGGCGCCAATGCCCGTTCGGCTGCCCGTTCTTGCTCCCTCGATTGCCGTGGTTAAGCTCATCCCCGATTAAATTCAAGTACTTGTGACATTGTTCCTGCGGTGTCGCGGCACCCTGGTGGAACAATCATGGCGGTGACAATACCGCATCACGGCGCGAAGGCGCCATAATAGCCATCGGTTCGCTGTCCGCGCAGGCGTGCGCAGCCACACAACCAGAAGAAACACGACATGAAGGCAAAAGGAAAACACATGAACCACTCCAGGACCGCGCAGCCGATCAATCGCACCCGCCTGTGGCTGCTTGCGCTGCCCTTGCTGGGGGCGCTGTTTTTCGTGCCGCAGGCGCACGCGCAACAAGCCGCCGGCGCGATCGAACGCGTCAACGGCGACGCCACCATCGTCGGCGCCAACAACCAGTCGCGCCCGGTGAGAAGCGGTGAGGCGATCAACGCCGGCGAGACCGTCAACACCCAGGGTGGCGCCGAGGTGATGCTCAAGCTGCGCGACGACTCCCGCGTGCTGCTGCGCCCGAATACCCAGATGAAACTGGCCGAATACCGCTATGACGACAAGGCCACCGACGGCATGGTGGTCAATCTGTTCAAGGGCGCGATGCGCGCCGTCAGCGGCCTGGTCGGCAAGAGCCACCCCACCAACGTGCGCTTCGCCACCACCACCGCCACCGTCGGCATCCGCGGCACCGACTTCGAGCTCGCGGTGGTCGAAACCGACAGCGCCGATACCCGCGCCGGCACCTACAACTACGTCTACGACGGTACCACCAACATCTCGGTCGCCGCCGGCCCCAACACCGACGTCAAGCCGGAGCAGACCGGCCTGGCGCTGGCCAATCCGCGCCCCGGCGAAGAGCCGGTGCAGCTGCTGCGCGAGCGCCCCGCCTTCCTCACCGGCGGCGGCTTCGACGCCCTGATCATGCAGCTGACCCAGCCGATCCAGATCATGCCGCGCTTCCGCTAAGGCGGCGCGTTGCACGCAAACCCCGCCGCGGCGGGGTTTGTTTTTTTACGTGCCGCGCTTTTGCTCCTCCTGCAGCGCCCACGCCACATGCTCGCGCACCAGCGGCGAGGCATCGTCGGCGCGGGCTGCCAGCGCCGCCCGCATTTGCGCGCGCAATCCCGCGGGCGCCTGGTCCGAACGCAAACCGTTGCCCAGCGCCACCGCGATATTGCGCAGCCAGCGCTGGTAGCCGATGCGCAATATCGCGCTGCCGGCCATGCGCCGGCTGAATTCGGCTTCGCTCCAGGCGAACAGCGCGGCCAGGGTGCTGCTGTCCAGGCCGTTGCGCACCGCCTGGAAATCCGGCGCCGCCGCCAGTTGCGCGAACTTGTTCCACGGGCAGGCAAGCTGGCAGTCGTCGCAGCCATAGATGCGGTTGCCCAGCAGCGGCCGCAGTTCCTCGGGGATCGCCCCCTTCAGTTCGATGGTGAGATAGGAAATGCAGCGCCGCGCGTCCACCGTGTGGGGCGCGACGATCGCCCCGGTCGGGCAGGCAGCGCTGCAGACGAAGCAGCTGCCGCAATGGTCCTCCACCGGTGCGTCCGCCGGCAGGGCCAAGGTGGTGTAGATCTCGCCCAGGAAAAACATCGAACCGGCCTCGCGATTGAGCAGCAGGGTGTGCTTGCCGCGCCAGCCCAGGCCGCTTTGCGCCCCCAGTTCCACTTCGGCCACCGGAGCGGAATCGGTGAACACGCGGTAGCCGTAGGCCCCCACTTCCTTCTCTACCTCCTCCGCCAGGTGTTGCAAACGGTTGCGCATTACCTTGTGATAGTCGCGGCCATGGGCGTAGACCGACACATAGGCCTCGCCCGGCTGCTGCAGGCGCGCCTGGGCGTGTTCCATCGGCGCGGCCAGGTAGTTCATGCGCACGGTGATCACGGTGAGCGTGCCGGGCACCAGCTCGGCCGGGCGCACGCGTTTCAGGCCGTGGCGGGCCATATAATCCATCTCGCCGTGATAACCCGCTTCCAGCCACGCCTGCAGACGCGCCTGTGCCTCCTCCCCCAGGTCGGCGCCGGCAAAACCCACCGCGTCAAAGCCCAGGGCCAGCCCGCGAGCGCGAATCCGCGCCTTCAGGGCCTGCGCATCCGGCGCGGCGGCGGACACGGAATCGTTTACTGCTGATGTCATCTTCGAATCATACCTACGCCCTGCCCGATGAAGCCGCCACCCTGGCCCTGGGCGCGGCATTGGCGGCGGTTTTGCGCCCGGGACTGACGATTTACCTGCATGGAGAGCTGGGCGCGGGCAAAACCACCCTCACCCGGGGGCTGTTGCGGGCTCTCGGCCATACCGGCCCGGTAAGAAGTCCGACCTACGCACTGGTTGAACTTTACGTAATTTCTGGGTATATTCTGTATCACTTTGATTTTTATCGCTTCAATCAGCCTGAAGAATGGCTGGAAGCGGGGCTGGACGAGCACTTCAACCAGGACACCGTCTGCCTGGTGGAATGGCCCGAAAAAGCCGGGGATTTGTTACCCCCGGCGGACATGGACGCAGTCATCGAAGTGGCAGGGCTTGAGAACGGACCAGCAGACGGGGCAATAGACAAGCAGGCGCGCAGGATCACCCTCAACGCACATAGCGAGCGCGGCACATCATGCTTAAACGATCTCCGCTTTCCCCGACCGACGCAGGCGCCATAGAGGCCGCCGCGAACCTCGCTGCGCATTCCCCCGCTTCCCGACGAAAATTCCTCAAAGCCTCCGGCGTCCTGCTGTTCGCCGCCTCCTCGCCGCTGTTCGCCCAGGGCGAGGCGATCGTCGCGGTGCGCACCTGGCCCTCGAAGGATTACACCCGCGTCACCCTCGAACTCGACGCGCCGCTGAAGTACAGCTACCAGGTGATCAAGAATCCGGATCGCCTGGTGCTGGACATCGAAGACCTCGAACTCACCGGCAAACTCAAGGACCTGTTTTCCAAGGCCGCGACCAACGACCCCTATATTGCGGGCGTGCGCGCCGGCCAGTTCAAGGCGCGCGTGGTGCGCCTGGTATTCGACCTGAAGACCGAGATCAAGCCGCAGGTGTTTGAGCTGAAGCCGGTCGGCGAATACGGCCACCGCCTGGTGCTCGATCTCTACCCCGCCACCCCGGCCGACCCGCTGCTGACCCTGCTGGACAAGCAGGAAGTACCCACTGACCTGGCGCCGCGCGACGGCGGCTTGTCGCCCAATGCCGACCCCGCCATGGTCAAGCCCGATGCCCTGGCCAAGGCCGACCCCAAGCCCGAACTCAAGCCCGAGCGCCCCGACGCCAGGAACGATGCGCGCAGCGCCGGCGGCAAGCCGGTGGTGGCCCGCCTGGTCACCATCACCATCGACCCTGGCCACGGCGGCGAAGACCCGGGCGCCGTCGGCCGCCGCGGCACCTACGAAAAAAATATCACCATCGCCGTCGCCCAGCGCCTGAAGGACAAGATCGACAACGAGCCGAACATGCGGGCGATGATGACGCGCGACTCGGACTACTTCGTACCCCTGCACGTACGGGTGCAGAAAGCGCGCCGGGTCCAGGCCGACCTGTTTGTCTCGATCCACGCCGACGCCTTTATCAAGTCTTCGGCGCGCGGCTCCTCCGTGTTCTGCCTGTCGGAAAAAGGCGCCACCTCCTCCGCCGCCAACTGGCTGGCGAAAAAGGAGAATGAGGCCGACCTGATCGGCGGCGTCAACCTCGGCACGCAGGACAAGGATCTGGCGCGGGTGCTGCTCGACCTGTCCACCACCGCCCAAATCAACGACAGCCTGAAACTCGGGCGCGCCGTGCTGGGCGAACTGGGCAACATCAACGACCTGCACAAGGGCGCGGTCGAGCAGGCCGGTTTCGCCGTGCTCAAGGCGCCGGACATTCCTTCCATCCTGGTCGAGACCGCCTTCATCAGCAACCCGGATGAAGAAGCGCGCCTGCGCGACGAGGCCTACCAGGAAAAACTCGCCAACTCGATCTTGCGCGGCATCAAGGCCTACTTCGCGCGCAACCCGCCGCTGGCCAAATCCAAGATGGCGGCCATTCCCGCGGAAAAAGTCTGGATGGCGTAGTGCCTGCGCGGGCCGCCCGGCCCGCGCACCCGTCTGGCGCGGCAACGGCAACCCCTTGGCGCAAGTCTCCCTGAAGAACCACGTTGATTTCCGGCCGCGGATTTTCGCCCAACCTGATAAAACCTGAGAAAAAACGCCGATTGCGCGGGCGCACACGCTCGCCGAATCGCGAAACCACAGTCAATCACAGGTTTTTTCGCACCGTTTGCGCCGGTGAACACAGTTGTGTTGGCGTGGGCCGAACCCGTGCTCCCTGCAAAAGAACAGGTTCTTGCTATACCCGCACGAGGCCCGCTACCACAAATGTAGTGGCGCGCCGCGAATCGATCCGGGCGGGTACGTGGACCCGCCTGCAAAAACAGCGGCGAGGGCGATCCGGAATGGCGCATGCTTTGTTCGCGCAGGGGCGCGGCACCTGGTAACTAACATACAGGAAGCCGGCAACTATGTGTGGTTGATTTTCGCTCCGGCCAGGCGTGCCTTCGCCGGCCGGACATCGCCCCGCGCAATCGCTATTTCAGATCCGCCAGCAGGGCCTTGAAGTCCGCCGTCTTTTGTCCCACAGGGATGCTCAGCTCCAGCTTCACTTTCGGGTTTTTCGCATCCGTGACCGAAATGCCCAGGGTATCGGCGCCCTCGGCGATTGCCCGCAGCAAGGTCCTGGCAGGGCTTGCCGCCTTGTAGCTCTCGCCGGCAATACCGAAGGCGAAGTTGGGACCGTCGGGCGACCAGCCGGCGGCCGAGGTGTTGATCACCAGCGGCGGCTTGCCCGCGCGCGTGACGGTGATTTTCATCAGGTTGCGGCGGGCGGCGGGGGCATCCGGGCCTTCGAAGGCTTCGAAGTCAAAGGGCGCGAGGGTGGCGATCTTGTCGATCACCAGGTCAAAGCCCGTGGCGCCGGTCTCGCTCTTGGTGCGGGTGGTGTCGCAGTAGAACTTCAGGCTCACGGCGGTCGGCTTGCCCAGCAGGGTGGCGGTGGCGCTGTAGCGCAGGGTATGGGCCTTGGGTGCGCTGGTCAGCGGCTCCCATTTCTCGTTGCTGCTTTGCGCGCCTGCGCACGGCGACAGCAGGATAGCGGCGATCAGGGCGGCAAGGCGCCCGAGGCGACCGGCAAGATTGAGCATGGCATCCCTTGTTGAAATTGTTTTGCGGCGCCGCTTGCGCCCGCGCCGCCAGACAGGCGGTGCGGGAGATTATGACCCAGTCCTCCCCGGTGCACTCGATCCATGCGTTTGCGCGGGGCCACATGCACCGCGCGGCCTGGCTGCTAGGCGCTGACGCGGCGGCGCGACAGATCGTGCGAGTCGGCGAATACCGCCCCGGGCGTGCGCCAGGCGAGGCCTGACGGCGGGGTGATGCGCACGGCGGTGAATTCCAGCGGGTAGCGGTCCAGCAGGGCCGCCAGTTCGTTGAACACCTCGCGCGTGAAACCCTTGCGGCCGCCGCGATTGTCGACCAGCAGGCCGGAGAGAAAGGTCAGGCCTTCAGGATGCCCCCAGAGCAGGCGCAGGCGCTCGACGATGTGCGGATGGCTGAGCTCGAGCTGGGTCTGGCCGTTGCCGAAGGGAAACTGGTTGCGCGCGTTCATGGACGATTCTCCGGGTGGGTGAAACAGCTGGGCAAGCAATGGAAGTTCAGGCAGCCAGCGCCGCGGGCTGCTGTTCGCGTGCCTGCAGTTCGTCGCAAATGGCCAGCAACTCGACATAGAGCGAGTCCAGGCTGACCTGTTTCCAGTCCTTGCCGAAGTCATCGGCCGGCGCGGCCGGCGCAACGGCGCGCGGGCTTTGCGCCGGAATCTCGAACTGAAACTCGGGACGGAACTGCGGACGCGCCACCGCCGGCACCGCGCGGCACTGCGCGGCCGCGGGGGCCTCGTTGCGGGGCTCGATCGCGCCCATGTGGCTGAAATCGAGGTCATCGGCCTGGGGGACCGGCGCAATGGCGGGCGGGCTCTGCGGCGGGGCCTCGAACTGCAGATCGGCACGGAATTGCGGACGCACCGCCGCCGGTTCGGGCCGGCGCGGCGCGGCCGCGGGGGCGTCGCTGCCGGGCTCGATCAGGCCCATGCGGCAGAGTTCGGCCAGCCAGAGTTCGAGATCGTCGGCATGCAGCCAGGCCAGGCTCTGGCCGAGTTCGCCGAACGAGGCCGGTTGTTCCGGCTCGATCAGACCCAGCAGGGCGAAAAACGCCGGCGACATGCCGCGCCCGGCGGCCAGCATGGCGTCGCCCGCGGGCAGGCGGCGATAGGTCCAATCGGCGCGAAAAAAATTCGCGGATGTGAGTGACTTGCGCTGTGCCGGGCCAGAATTCATACATCCTCCGATCAGTTGGACGGAGAATAAAGTCGGCTTCCGACGTTGACTGTCCGTCATTGCACTAACTTTTTGTCGGCGCATTTCTTACAGGCAGCCGCGGCGCCCTCGGGATGTTTTTTTATTTCTCCCTCGCGACGCCCCAAAGGCGGGCGCACGTGCGCAATTTGCGTCCTACACTGCGCCAGAGTCTCGACCGATTTTTAATGGACCTGCTTGACAGCGCTTATTGTGCGGCGCACAATCCGCGACCTATTGAATCGGCACGCGTCCGCAAGTACGCCTCGGCAGATCCGCGCAACGGAGCGCACCACGACGAAGCGCACCGCAAACGAAGCGCACCGCAAACGAAGCGCACTTTCGGCACGGCAGAAGAAACGATCCATGTCTTCCATTCCAGCCCCGGCCTGCGCGCCGGCCCATCCCGGCAGCCGCGCCGCCCTCACGCTCGCCGCTCTGGGCGTGGTGTTCGGCGACATCGGCACCAGCCCGCTGTATGCCTTCAAGGAATGCCTGAGCCCGGCCCACGGCCTGACGGTGACGCCGGAGGCGGTGCTGGGCGTGCTGTCGCTGATCTTCTGGGCGCTGATGGTGGTGGTGTCGCTGAAGTACGTGGTGCTGGTGATGCGCGCCGACAACCAGGGCGAAGGCGGCATCCTGGCGCTGCTGGCGCTGGCGGCACGCGGCTTTCCGGACCGCTCCAAGCGCCGTTCCACGCTGGTGGTGCTGGGCATGGTGGGCGCTTCGATGTTCTATGGCGATAGCGTGATCACCCCGGCGATCTCGGTGCTCTCCGCCATGGAAGGCCTGAAGGTGTCCCTGCCGGCCTTCGGGCATTACGTGATTCCGATCACCCTGGCCGTGCTGTTTGGCCTGTTCGCGCTGCAAAAGCAGGGTACGGCGCACATCGGCCGCCTGTTCGGGCCGGTGATGCTGCTGTGGTTCAGCGTGCTGGCGGTGGCGGGCATTTCGCAGATGGCGCGCAACCCGGCAGTGCTGGCCGCGCTCAATCCCTGGCATGGCCTGGCCTTCCTGGCGCGTGATCCGCTGCTCGGCTTTTTCATCCTCGGCTCGGTGTTCCTGGCGGTGACCGGCGGCGAGGCGCTGTACGCCGATATGGGGCACTTCGGCGTCAAGCCGATCCGCAAGGCGTGGTTCGCGCTGGTGCTGCCGGCGCTGGTGCTGAATTATTTCGGCCAGGGCGCACTGGTGCTTTCCAACCCGGGGGCGGTGGACAACCCGTTTTACCTGAGCTTTCCCGGCTGGGCGCAATTGCCGATGGTGGTACTGGCGGCGGCGGCGACGGTGATCGCCTCGCAGGCGGTGATTTCCGGCGCCTACTCGCTGACCTCGCAGGCGGTGCAGCTGGGCTATTGCCCGCGGATGAAAATCACCCACACCTCCGAGAGCGAGCGCGGGCAGATCTACGTGCCCTTCATCAACTGGGTGCTGTTCATTTTCGTGGTGGTGCTGGTGCTGGGCTTCAAGACTTCGGACAACCTGGCGGCGGCCTACGGCATCGCGGTGGCGATGACCATGGTGGTGACGACGATTTTGTGCAGCGTGGTGGCGCGCCGCACCTGGGGCTGGAGCCTGGGCCTGACGGCAGTGGTGTTCGCGCCGCTGGCGGCGATCGACCTGGTGTTCGTGCTGGCCAACAGCCTGAAAATCTTCGAGGGCGGCTGGTTTCCGATCCTGGCGGGTTCCGCCTGCTACCTGCTGTTCATCACCTGGAAGCGCGGCCGCGAGATCGTGCGCGACGTCACGGCGGCGAATGCCTTTCCGCTGGAGGAATTCATCCGCAGCATGGAGAGCTATCCGCCGCACCGGGTCGAGGGTACGGCGGTGTTCATGGCTTCCGATCCCACCTCGGTGCCGCATGCGCTGCTGCACAACCTGAAGCACAACAAGGTGCTGCACGAGCAGGTGGTGTTTTTCACCATTCGCACGGAAGAAGTGCCGCGGGTTTCGATGGCGGATCGCATCGAGTTTTCCGATCTCGGCTTCGGCTGCTACCGGGTGATCGCGCACCTCGGCTTCCTGGAACAGCCGGATGCGGAGGCGCTGCTCACCGGTTGCGGCAAGATCGGCCTGGAGTTCGAGCCGATGCTCACCTCCTACTTCCTGTCGCGCGACGCCATCATCCCCACCGACCTGCCCGGCATGGCCCTGTGGCGCGAGCACCTGTTTGCCTGGATGGTGAAAAACGCCACCCGCGCCACCGATTTTTTCAAGATCCCGGCGAACCGAGTGGTGGAACTCGGCACCCAGGTGGAGATCTGATGCCGGCCCGGTTGACAAGGCCGCCGATGACCCGCAAAATGCGCGGCATGTGCTGCCCCCTTGCCAATCTCGCCCGACGCCGCCGCGTATCTCCAGGAGAGACGCGCGCTCGACGATAACGGCCACATGCTGCATGTGACAGTTTGGTGAACCAGCCGCGACTCTCGCGGCTTTTTTATTTCCGTTTTTGGCTTAACATCCCGCCTGAATAGAACGAGGCGAATCAAGGAAGATGACCATGAACTTCAAGGACCAACCCGTCGGCGCGCTGATGGAAATCACCGCCCGGCCCGAAATCGTGTTCACCGAGGGCCACGGCTCCTGGCTCACCGACGACAGCGGCAAGAAGTACCTGGACTTCGTCCAGGGCTGGGCGGTCAATTCGCTCGGCCATTCGCCCAAGGTGATCGCCGATGCGCTGAACGTGCAGTCGGCCAAGCTGATCACCCCGAGTCCGGCGTTCTACAACCAGCCGATGATCGACCTGGCGAAAAAGCTGACCGACAATTCGGTGTTCAACCGCGTGTTTTTCGCCAACAGCGGCGCGGAAGCGAACGAGGGAGCGATCAAGCTGGCGCGCAAGTGGGGGCAGAAGAAAAAGGGCGGCGCCTACGAGATCATCACCTTCGACCACAGCTTTCACGGCCGCACCATCGCCACCATGTCGGCCTCCGGCAAGCCAGGCTGGGACACGATTTACGCGCCGCAAGTACCGGGCTTCCCGAAGGCGGACCTGAACGACCTGGCCTCGGTGGAAAAGCTGATCACCGACAAGACCGTGGCGGTGATGCTTGAGCCGGTGCAGGGCGAAGGCGGCGTGCTGCCGGCGACGCCCGAGTTCATGAAGCAGTTGCGCAAGCTGTGCGACGACAACAAGCTGCTGCTGATCTGCGACGAGGTGCAGACTGGCTTCGGACGCCTGGGTACCCTGTTCGGCTACCAGCATTTCGGCGTCGAGCCGGACATCATGACCCTGGGCAAGGGCATCGGCGGCGGCGTGCCGCTGGCGGCGCTGCTGGCCAAGGAAGCGGTGAGCGTGTTCCAGCACGGCGACCAGGGCGGCACCTACAACGGCAACCCGCTGATGTGCGCGGTCGGCCTTGCAGTGATCAATGAAGAGCTGAAGCCGGGCTTTCTCGACCACGTGAAAAAGATGGGCGACTACCTGAGCCAGAAGCTGACGGCCGCCTCGGAAGAACTCGGGCTGGGCGCGGAGCGCGGCATCGGCCTGCTGCGCGCGCTGGAGCTGAAAACCGAGATCGGCGGCAAGGTGGTAAACATTGCGCGCGACAACGGCCTGCTGCTCAACTCGCCGCGTCCGGCGCTGCTGCGCTTCATGCCGGCGCTGAACGTGACCAAGGAAGAGATCGACCAGATGATCACCGGCATGAAGGCGGCGATCAAGGCGGCGCAGGCGGCTTAACGGCTCTGCTCTGCATCAAGCCCGCCGCTTTGCGGCGGGCTTTTTATTTGCCCGCGCGGCGGCGCGCTGCCCGCCATTCGTTGACGGTGACGAGCAGCGCCGGCAGGCCGGGGACGACGATCAGGGCAATGATGATCAGGGTAAGGTTGTCCTTGATCCAGGGGATGTTGCCGAACCAGTAGCCGGCAACCGTGAGGCTGGCGACCCAGAGCACGCCGCCGATGATGTTATAGAGCTGGAAACGGGCGTGGCCCATGGCGGCGACACCGGCGACAAACGGCGAGAAGGTGCGCAGGAAGGGCAAAAAGCGGGTGGCGACGATGGTGGAAGCACCGTGCTTTTCGTAGAACGCATGCGCGCGGTCGAAGGCGTTGCGGTTGAACAAGCGCGAGTTCTCCCACTGGAATACGCGCGGGCCGACCTTGCGGCCGATCCAGTAGTTGCTGGTGTTGCCCAGCACGGCGGCGGCGATCAGCACCACGATGAGCAGCGGCAGGGACAGCGCGCCGCTGGCGGCGAAGGCGCCGGCGATGAACAGCAGCGAGTCGCCGGGCAAAAAGGGCATCACCACCAGGCCGGTCTCGACGAAGACGATGAGGAACAGGATGACGTAGATGGTGGTGCCGTACTGGCGGATCATCAGGTCCAGGTGTTTGTCCAGATGCAGGATCAGGTCGACGAATTGCAGCAGCAGGTCCATGAGCGTGGGGCGGTTTGAAGTGCGCGCATGATACACGGCGACGCCGTGGCCGGGGCATGGCGATCGATCACCGAAGGACGGCAGAGGCAGCGGACCGGTGGCCACAGCGCCGTATAATTCGCCCATGCGCGCCATCGCCCTCCTGCCGGACAACCTGATCAGCCAGATTGCCGCCGGCGAAGTGGTCGAGCGCCCGGCTTCGGTGCTCAAGGAGTTGATGGAAAACGCGCTGGACGCAGGCGCCGCGGCCATCGACGTCAAGCTCGAGGCCGGCGGTGTCAAGCGCATGCGCGTGGCCGACGATGGCCACGGCATCGCACGCGAGGAAATGCCCCTTGCCCTGCTGCGCCACGCCACCAGCAAGATCGCCAGCCTGGATGAACTGGAGCAGGTGGCTTCGCTCGGTTTTCGCGGCGAGGCGCTGGCTTCCATCGCCTCGGTTTCGCGTTTGACCCTGACCAGCCGTGCGCGTGATGCGAGCGAGGCTTGCGCGATTGCCGGCGGCGAATCATCGGCCCGCCCCGCCGCTTTGGGACTCGGCACGGTGGTCGATGTCGAAGACCTGTTTGGCAACGTACCGGCGCGGCGCAAATTCCTCAAAAGCGAAGCCACCGAGTACGCGCATTGCGCGGAGGTGTTCCGGCGCATCGCCCTGTCGCGCCCGGACCTGGGATTTACGCTGAGTCACAATGGCCGTGTCACCCTGCATTTCAAGCGCGAAAGCCCGGTGTCGCGGATCAACAATGTGCTGGGCGCGGATTTCGCCGAGGGCGCGCGCCGGGTCGAAGCCGGCGCCGGGCCGCTGGCGGTGCAGGGCCTGGCCGGCAACCCGGCGGCGGCCAAGATGTCGCGCGAGTCGCAATACTTTTTTGTCAACGGCCGCTATGTGCGCGACAAGGTGCTGCAGCACGCGGTGCGCGCCGCCTATGCGGACGTGCTGCATGGCGAGCGGCATCCGGCGTACGCCTTGTTTCTCGACCTGCCGCCGCAGGGCGTGGACGTGAATGTGCATCCGGCAAAAATCGAAGTGCGCTTTCGCGACAGCCAGTCGATTCACCAGTACGTGATGCGCGCGGTGGCCGCCTCGCTGGCCGGTAGTGCCGCCGAGACGCCGGTGCCGGATGCCGCGCCCGCCCTCACGCCGACAGATTTGTGGCGCCGCCCGGACGGCGACGGCGGCTGGCGCGCGCCGTCCTTCACACCCATGCAGCAAAGCGGCCTGGGACTGGCGCAATCGCCCTCGGCTTACTACGGCTTCGCCGGCGCCGCTGCGTATAGCGGCGCGGCGCAGTACGCCGCCGAAGCGGCCGCCGCCTATGCGCCGGCGCAAATGCCGGACCGTGAATCACCGCTGGGCCAGGCGCTGGCGCAATTGCACGGCATCTACATCCTGGCGCAAAACCACGCCGGGCTGGTGCTGGTGGACATGCATGCGGCGCACGAACGCATCCTTTACGAGGCGTTCAAGAACGATCTCGACACGCGGGCGATTGCCTCGCAGCCGCTGCTGATCCCGGTCACCTTCGCGGCCGAGGCCCCGGAGGTCGAGGCGGCCGAGGAGCATGCGCAGTCCCTGCAAGCCCTGGGCTTCGAGGTGGTGCCGCTCTCCCCCACCAGCCTGGCGGTGCGCGCCGTGCCGGCGCTGCTGGCCGATGCGGATGCCAAGCTGCTGGCGCGCGACGTGCTGCGTGAGCTGGGCGAATTCGGCAGCCGCGAAGTGATGACGCGACATCGCGACGAACTTCTTTCCACCATGGCCTGCCACGCCGCCGTGCGCGCCAACCGGCGCCTGACCTTGCCGGAGATGGATGCCTTGTTGCGCCAGATGGAAGAAACCGAGCGCAGCGGCCAGTGCAACCACGGGCGTCCCACCTGGTACCAGTTCGCCATGTCCGACCTCGACCGCCTGTTCATGCGTGGGCGCTGAGGCGCCGGCGGATTCACGCATGCGCGCTGACACTGCTCCGGTGCTGGCCGTGATCGGCCCGACCGCCTCGGGCAAGACCGGGCTGTCGATCGCTCTCGCCCGTACGTTCAATGGCGAGATCATCAGCATGGATTCGGCGCTGGTGTATCGCGGCATGGACATCGGCAGCGCCAAGCCGGATATGACCGAGCGCCAGGGTGTGACGCACCATCTGATCGACGTGATCGACCCGACGCAGAGTTATTCCGCCGCGCGCTTTCGTGACGATGCATTGCGCCTGGTCGGCGAGATTCGCGCGCGCGGCAAACGGCCGATCATCGTCGGCGGCACCATGCTTTACTTTAAGGCGCTGCGCGAAGGGCTGGATGATCTGCCGCAGGCCGACCCGGCCTTGCGTGAGGAAATCGAGGCCGACGCCGCGGCGCGCGGCTGGCCGGCGCTGCATGCCGATCTCGCCGAACTGGACCCGGTCACCGCGGCGCGCCTGGCGCCCGGCGACTCGCAGCGCGTCGGCCGGGCGCTGGAAATCATCCGCCTCACCGGCA
>DATAZV010000094.1:0-5695 GCA_036271855.1 Burkholderiales bacterium | reverse complement strand
AATCGACACGCCGCGGCGTATTTTTATTTCTCCGCCAGCGCCTTCAGGTTGGCCAGGCCGACCTCGAAATCGCCGCCGACCATCTTGTCGAGATTCATCACCGTGCTCATCACCTTGTGCATCAGCGGCGCCGGGCCTGCCATCGCCCAGGTCAGCTCGGTTTCCGCGCCCTTGGGTACCAGGGTGAACTCGGCGGTGTTGTGGCCCTCGAAGGGGCTGTAGAAATCGAGCTTGATGACGATCTTTTCCGGCTGCGCATCGAGGATTTCCATCCGCCCGTGGCCGACGTTCTTGTTGCCGCTCCATTCATAGGTGGCGCCTTTGCCCACCGTGACGCTACCCAGGGTGCGCTGCATCGCCGGGTCCTTCTTTTCATACGGCGACCACGCCGGCCAGTTCTTGAAGTCGTTGATATACGGAAAAATCTTGTCCGGCGGCGCCTTGATGCCGATCGAGCGCTGCACCCGGAAAGTGTCGGGCTTTTGCATGGCGAGCACCAGCACGACGATGACGGCGAGCACCAGCAGCACGACGATGATGAGCAGGACCTTGAGCATGATCGGGTTCTTTCTGTTGTATATGGAGGGTCAGGCGGCGGGGGCTGCGTCCAGCGGGCGGATGTCGACCTCGGCTTGCGGGAAGCAGGCGCCGAAACGGTTGCACCAGGCCAGCGCCTCGGCGCGGTCTTTCGCCTGCATGATGCAGTAGCCGGCGATCAGTTCCTTGGATTCGGCGAACGGCCCGTCGATCACGCGCGGCTCCTCGCCCTTCACGTATTGCACGCGCAGGCCCTCGCTTGAGGGGCGGATGAATTCCGTAACCAGCAACACCCCGGCCTGCTTCATTTCCGCAAGCAGCGCCTGCAACTGCCGGCTTTGCGCCGCCGGCAGGGCCTGGCCGGATTCGCTCGCCGCGTTCGCCTTGATCTGCAGCATCCAGCGCTCCGGCGTGCCGGCGGGCGGCGCCGGCATCATGCCCATGTGCCAGGCTTCGTGGAGCGGGCGGAGGTCGATCTCGATGTCGCCATAGATCTGCGCGTAACGGTCGGCCCAGGGCAGCGCGGCCTCCTGCCCGGCGACTTTCACCAGCACGATGACCGCAGGCAGCTCATTGCCGCCGGTGAACGGACCCTTGGCCAGGCTGCGCTTGCCGCCCCGGTAATCGGCGCGCACGCCGAAGGCACTGGCACGCAGGCCCTCGCCAGCCTCGAACACGCCGGCCTGCGCCATGTCGCCGATCAACTGGCCCATGCCGGCCATCAGTTCGGGGGTGGGAAGAACGCTGGCCTCGGTGTCGCGGTCGGCCTTGTGGTAGGTGATGAAACGCATGACTTGCTCCTTGTTCGTATAGTGGTGATCGAGCCGCTTGCGGGCCGGCCGCACTGGCCGGCCGGCTGGTTTTCAAGCCGCTCTACCCCTACGACGGACGAGGCAGGCCGATTTCGACACGCCCGGCGAAAAAATTTGCGATTTTTTTCACCGGCGGATGGGGCGACCGGCCTCAGGGCTGCCGGGGCCCGCCCAGGATCATCCAGCTGACGCCGAACTTGTCCGCCGCCATGCCGAACCTGGCGGCGAAAAAGGTCGCGGTCATCGGCATTTGCACCTTGCCGCCTTCACTGGAAATCGCCGCGAACAGGCGCTCGGCCTCCGCCTCCGCCGGCACGCTGATGGTCAACGAAATGCCCTTGAACTCGGCATGGCCGCCGCACATGCCGTCGGAAGCCATGATCTGGTTCTCGCCGATGCGAAAGTTCGAGTGCATCACCTTGTTGGCCGAACCCGGCGGCGGCCCGCCGGGGCTGCCCTCCTCCGGCATGCTGCCCTTGGGCGCGTCGGAAAAACGCAACATCATGTCGATTTTGGCGCCCAGCTTGGCTTCGTAGAACTTCAGCGCTTCTTCGGTCTTGCCGTCGAAATACAGGTAGGGTTGGACTTGCATGACAGCTCCTTGAGTGAGGGGATGCAATGTTGCCGGCGGGCGATTGCGGGCCGATGACGGGCACCCGCGCCGCGTCTTCGCTCCCGCCCCGTCCGTCTTTGACGCCAATTAGACACCAAGTTGCAAGCGGCTCCCCCCGCCGGGGCCGCTTTGCGCCTGCGGCAACGCCGCCCGTCGCGCCCCAAAAGCCCGGCGCAAAAGCCCTGGCACAAGATTTCACAAGCGTAAATGCTTGTTTTAGTGTATGATGTTGCGATGCGGTAAGTAGTATGTTGTTTTGAAGTGGCTAAGCCAACACTTATATAGCCTTCTTCGCCAGCGCCGCACCCGCGCATCGTCCTGACCTTCCTCCGCTGCTTCCTGGTTTCCAGCCAGTATCGCGCGTGATTCCCGGTTAGCGCCGGTGATTTCTTTGAACGCGCGAGATCGCGGCCTACCGGCCGTCGCGCATAGGCAAGCCCTGCCTTCCAGGCGATCCTTGGAGCGGCTTTAGCTTTGCCGTATTGATTGGAACACCATGTCTGAAGCAACACCCCTGATCGCAAGCGACACGCTTGCCCACTCCCCTATTGCCGCGATCATCGCGGATAACGATAGCAACGAAACCTCCGCCCGTGACGAATCGGCCTCAGTTTCGTCCACGGTTTCGGGCTTTGCGGCCCTCGGCCTGAACGCGCAAATCGTCAAGGCCGTCACCGACGCCGGCTATACCGAACCCACTCCGGTGCAGCGCGCCGCCATTCCGGTGGCGATTACCCGCCGCGACGTGCTGGTGTCCTCGCAAACCGGCAGCGGCAAGACCGCCGCCTTCATGCTGCCCGCCCTGGAAATGCTCGGCGCCGCGCCGAAAGTGAAAAGCTACGGCCCGCGCATGCTGGTGCTGGCCCCGACCCGCGAACTCGCGCTGCAAGTCACCCGCGCCGCCGAAACCTACGGCAAGTACATGCGCCGCGTGCGCGTGGTCAGCATTCTCGGCGGCATGCCCTACCCGGTGCAAAACCGCCTGCTGAAAAGCCCGGTGGACATTCTCGTGGCCACGCCCGGCCGCCTGCTCGACCACATGCGCTCCGGCCGCATCGACTTTTCGCGCCTGGAAATGCTGGTGCTCGACGAAGCCGACCGCATGCTCGACATGGGCTTCATCGAGGACATCGAAACCGTCGTCGCCGCCACCCCGGCCTCGCGCCAGACCATGCTTTTCTCGGCGACCCTGGACGGCACCATCGGCCAGCTGGCACGCAAGCTGACCCGCGACCCGCAGCGCATCGAGATCGACAACGCGCAGACCACCCACGACAACATCGAGCAGCGCCTGCACTACACCGACGACCAGCGCCACAAGATGAAGCTGGTCGACCACTACCTGCGCGGCCTGGACGTTGATCAAGCCATCGTCTTCACCTCGACCAAGCGCGCCGCCGATGAACTGGCCGACGCCCTGGTCTCGCAAGGCTTCCCCGCCGCCGCCCTGCACGGCGACATGAACCAGGGCCAGCGCAACCGCACCCTGGGCAACATGCGCCGCGGCAATGTGAAGGTGCTGGTCGCCACCGACGTCGCCGCCCGCGGCATCGACGTGCCGACCATCAGCCACGTCATCAACTTCGACCTGCCGCGCATGGCCGAAGATTACGTCCACCGCATCGGCCGCACCGGCCGCGCCGGCCGCAACGGCATCGCCATCTCCCTGGCCGGCCTGCGCGACCACGGCCAGGTCAAGCAGATCGAACGCTTCACCACCCAGCCGATCAAGGTGCACGTGGTGCCGGGCCTGGAACCGAAGATCCTGCCGAGCAACCGTCCCAAGCCCTCGCACGGCCGTGGCGGCTACAGCAAGCCGGGCGCTGGTCGTCCCGGCGCCGGCGGCTACAAGGCGGGCGGCGGCTTCAAGAGCGGCGCCCCGCACAAGGCAGGCACCGGCGGCGGCTTCAAAAGCGGCGCCTATGCCGGCAAGCGCAATTCGGGCGACCGTTAAGCGCTAGCCACACCGCGCCTAACAACATCAGGGCTGCGAACGACTCCGCAAGGAGTTGTTCGCGGCCCTGATTTTTTGTGGAGCCGGGGTAACATGCCGCACCGCGCGCCTCCGACGGCGGTGGTGATGACCCGGTGAAAAAACTCTCCGCCCTACTCCTCTGCGCCTTCGTCGCGCTGCTCGCGGTGCTCGGCTTCAACACCTGGCGCGCTGCGCCGCCGTCTGTCGAGGTTGCTCCGGCCACCCCGCTGACGCTGGATACCGGCGCAGCAGCGCAACGCCTGGGCGACGCCGTGCGCATCGCCACGGTCTCTTCCGCCAGCGACCCGCAGGCCAATGCGCCGGCCTTCGAGCAACTGCGCCGCCATCTCGAAACCAGTTTCCCGCGCGTGCACGCCAGCCTCAAGCGCGAGCGCATCGGCGAGTCCCTGCTCTACACCTGGCCCGGCAGCGATGCCTCGCTCAAACCCCTGCTGCTGATGGCCCACATGGACGTGGTGCCGGTGGACCCGGCCAGCGCCGGCGCATGGCAGCAGCCGCCCTTCTCCGGCGCCGTGCAGGATGGCTTCATCTGGGGCCGCGGCGCCTGGGACGACAAGGGCAACCTGCTCTCCCAGCTCGAAGCCATCGAAGCCCTGCTCGCATCGGGCTACACGCCGCGCCGCAGCGTCACCCTGTTCTCCGGCGCCGATGAAGAAGTGGGCGGCACGCGCGGCGCCAAGGCGGCAGTCGCCCTGCTGCAACAGCGCGGCCTGCATTTCGATTTCGTCCTCGACGAGGGCCTGGTGGTGACGCAAGGCATCATCCCCGGCGTCGCCGCGCCGGCGGCGCTGATCGGCATCGCGCAAAAGGGTTACGTCAGCATCGAACTGGCGGCGCAGTTGCCGGCGGCCGGGCATTCCTCGATGCCGCCGATTGAAAGCGCCATCGGCATCCTCACCCAGGCCCTGGCGCGCCTGCAGGCTCGCGAGTACGAGACCCGGCTCGACGGCGTGCCGGCGCAGATGCTCGAACGCCTGGGGCCGCAGATGGCGTGGTCGTCGCGCGTGGTGATGGCCAACCTCTGGCTGTTCCGCCCGCTGGTCGCCGGCAAACTCGCCGCCGCCGACAGCACGCGCGCGCAATTGCACACCACCATGGCCCTGACCATGATCGAAGGCGGGATTGCCGACAACGTGTTGCCGACACGCGCCCGCGCCATGGTCAACTTTCGCCTGATGCCCGGCACCAGCGTGCAAAGCGTGGCCGAGCATGTGCGCGGCGCAATCAAGGACCCGCGCATCAGCGTCAGCGTGCAAACGCAAAGCGCGGTCGAACCCGGGCGCGTCTCTTCGACTGACGCGCCCGCCTATCAGGCGATTGAAAAAAGCATCCGTGAGGTGTTCCGCGGCGCCGCCGTCGCCCCCGGCCTGCTGGCCGCGCACGCCGACGCCGGCTACTTCGAGCCCATCGCCGACAACGTCTACTTGTTCTCCCCGGTGCGCGCCGGCCCGCAGGACACCGAACGCGTGCACGGCATCAACGAGCGCATCGCGGTGCCGAACTACGTCGAGATGATCAACTTCTACGCCCGGCTGCTGCGCAACGCGGCATCCTGAAGCCGCGCCAGTCCGTGCGCCTCAAAGCTCCCAGACCAGTTGATAGCCGGAATGCACGCAGGGAATTTCCAGGTGCCTGAACCATTGCATGGCCAGATAGCCCTTGCCGGCATATTGGCCGTCCTCCAGGACCAGGTTGTCGTCGATGGCGACGATGCTGCCTTTGCCCAGGCAGGGGCGG
>DATAZV010000093.1:0-10120 GCA_036271855.1 Burkholderiales bacterium | reverse complement strand
GGCGCGATGCGCGGCAGCATGGCTTCGCGGAAGTAGCGTTCGACGTGGTAGTCCTTTGCGTAGCCCATCCCCCCGAGGGTGAGCACCGCAGTTTCACAGGCGCGAAATCCCGCTTCGGCTCCAAGATATTTGGCCGCATTGGCCTCTGCGCCGCAAGCTTGTCCCTGGTCATAGAGCCAAGCGGCCTTGAGCATCATCAGGTCGGCGGCCTCCAATTCCATCCAGCGTTCGGCCAGGGGATGCTGAATTCCCTGGTTCATGCCGATCGGACGGTCGAATACCACGCGTTCCTTTGCATACTGGGTGGCCCGCCTCAACGCCGCCCGGCCCAGGCCGATGGCTTCAGCCCCGAGAAGCACCCTCTCCGGGTTCATGCCATGCAGGATGTAATCGAAGCCCTTGCCTTCCTCGCCGATGCGGTCTTCGACAGGAATCTCCAGGCCATCGATAAATAGTTGGTTGGAATCGACCGCCTTGCGACCCAGCTTCTCGATTTCCCGCACCTCGATTTTTGTTCGGTCCAGCCGGGTATAAAACAGGCTCAGGCCACCGCGCGGGGTATCGACTTCCTCGATCGGCGTCGTCCGCGCCAGCAATAGAATGCGATCCGCGACCTGGGCGGTGGATATCCATATCTTCTGCCCGTTCACCACATACTTATCGCCTTGACGCATGGCCGTTGTTTTCAGGCGCAGGGTGTTGAGGCCGGTATTCGGCTCGGTCACACCAAAGCAGGCCTTCTCCTCCCCGGCTATCAGCGGCGGCAGCCAACGCCTTTGCTGTTCCTGCGTCCCAAACACCACGACCGGATGCAAACCGAAAATGTTCATGTGAACGGAGGACGCCGCTGAAAGCCCGCCACCGGTGGCCGCCACCGTCTGCATCATCAGTGCGGCCTCAGTAATGCCGAGACCTGCGCCGCCGACTGCGGTCGGCATGGCGATCCCCAGCCATCCGGCGCGGGCCAGGGCTGCATGAAAGTCGAACGGGAAACCCCCTTCCCGATCCTTTTTCAGCCAGTATTCGTCATCGAAATCCGCGCACACCGCTTCCACGGCTGCGCGAATCGCCTTCTGGTCCTCGGAGAGAGAGAAATCCATCAATTGCTCCTATTCGACCTTTACCCCAGCTTTGTTCACGATACGCGTCCAGCGCGCCACCTCGTCGGTCACATGCTCCCAAAAGGGTCCCGCCGGCTGGGGCTCTGTTTCGATCGCCTGATTGAGCAGGATCTTCGTTACCTCGGGCGAGCGCAGCGCAGCGGCGCCGTCCTCATAGATTTTCTTCGTGATGGCGTCAGGCGTGCCTGCCGGCGCGATCATGCCGATCCACACCTTCACCTCGTAGCCGGGAACCACCTCGGCAATGGCCGGCGTCTCCGGAAGCAATGGTGAGCGCTTGGCGCCTGTTACCCCCAGCGCACGCACCTTGCCTGCCTTGACGTTGGACAGCAGCGTGGATACTGCGGTCATCGACAGATCGATCTGCCCGCTCATCAAATCGCTGCCCAGTTGGCCCAGATTTTTGTAGGGCGCATGGGTCATGCGGATGCCCGCCATATCCACGAAATATTCCATCGCCAGATGGGGCGCGCTGCCGGTGCCGCCGGAGCCGTAGCTGAACTTGTTGGGGGCCGCCTTGGCCTGCGCGATGAGATCCTTGAGATCGTGGACCGGGAGTTGCGGATTGCAGACGATCATCAGCGGCGTGAAGCCGATGTTCATCACAGGCTTGAAATCTTTCAGGGAGTCGTAGGGAAGGTTGTGATACAGCGCGGCATTGACTGCATGTGCACCGGCCACCACGCCCAGCGTGTATCCGTCGGGTGTTGCTTTGGCAAGCGTGGTCGACCCCACGACGCCGCCGGCGCCCGGAATGGCTTCCACGCTGACGCCCTTGCCCCACACCTCGCTCAGCTTTTGCGCCAGCGCGCGCGCTGCCGTATCGGTGGCCGTGCCCACGCCGTACGGGACAATGATGCGCACCGGTCTGGCCGGGTAGGCTTGTGCGCAAGCAATGCCCGCGGCCAGCGCCAGCCATGCTGACGCCATCCGTCCCACGGTTCGAGCCATCTTGAAGCTTTTCATGGAATTTTCCTGGTCCGACTACGCAATGAGAGAGGCCAACGCGGCAACATCAGGCAAGGTCTCCAGCCGCTCCACCGCCTCGATGATCTCCTGCACACGGGCGGGCGCAGGCGGCCGCGCCGCGGCCTCGGCGCATAGGCGAAACTTGGCATGCCGGCGCTCTTCGCTCATCGGATTTTCCGGATGGCCCAGGGCATGCCGGCACTCCCCCTTGATCTGCTCGCCGCTCGCAGTCGTGATGTAAACAAGCCCGCGCTCGAAAGTGAGCGGACCGTCCATCGCCGCATCGTAACGCCAGCTCACCTTGGGCAGGGCTTCCCGTACTACCTTGTCGGCCAGTGCGGGCTCGCGATAAACCGCCAGGCGGACGTCACGATGCAGGATCGCGTTGGCCACCGCGAACGGCAGGTTGCCCAACAGGTCCATGCGCAAGGCGGGGATGGATCCGAGTTCCACAGGGCCGCAGCGATTGCGGTTGGTTTTGCCGACCACCACTTCCACCTTTTTAACATCCGCGAAGCGCAGGTCGCGTTGTTGCATGATGTCCAGAACCGCCGTCAACGTCGTATGCAGGTGGCGGATGGAGGGCCAGGGCTTCAGCGACACCTTGTCGGTCTCGTATTCGCGGCCGAGGCCGGCAACAAAGGTGTCGCGGTCGTACTGACCGCCGAAAAACGCGTGGAAAAAGCCAAAAGGCCCGTCAAACACTTCACGGTCGCCACACACGCCGCGCATCGCCAGATCCGCGGCCACCACGCTATTGCGATAGGCCAGGCCGTCGCGTATCGAGCGCACGTTCGAGCCCGGATGCTGCAAGCTCGCGAAGGTGCCGCCGACCATCGGCAACGCCAGGCCCAGCGCATTCAGATGCTGTTCACGGCTGGCGCCAAGCACATGTGCCGCCGCTGCGGTGGCGCCGAATAGCCCAACCACCGGTGCGCGAAACCAGGGATAGTCGTGAACGTTGCCGCGAATCGCGGCGGAAACCCGGCTGGTAATGTCGCTGCCCACGGCCACCGCGGCGATGTAGGCCTTGCCGCTGACGCCGCCACGAACTTCCGCCATGGCCAGCGCCGGCATTGCGCTGGTGGAACTGGGGTGACAAGGCGCGCGATCGTGCACGTCGTCGAAGTCGAACTGGTGCGTGGCCGAGGCGTTGTACAGGACAGCGCCTTCGGGGGAAGCCTTGCGGCCGCGCCCGATCAGGGTACAGAGCGGTTTGCCCGCCCAGGCGTCGACCATCTCGCCGATCTTGGCGACTTCATCGCATCCGGTACCGGCAAGGATGCACCCGATGATGTCGAGAATGCCAGCCTTGGCTGCATCCACCACGCTCTTGGGCAGCGCTTCATACCGGGTAGAGGCCAGATAGGCGGCAACGGCGTCGGCTGAATCCGGGCGACGGTCACCCGACTCTTGTTTAGCACTCACTCTTGAATCCCTTTCACTCTGGCGCAATGCCGGCTGATTTGACGACCTTGCCCCACTTGGCAAGATCCGCACGCACCGTGGCGTCCATTTGTTCCGGTGTGTCGACAGCATTGACGTAGCCCTGGGCGACCATCTTTTCGGCCATCTCGGGAATTTCCACTGTCTTGTGCAGTTCCGCGTTGAGCCGCTGAACGATGTCATTGGGTGTCTGCGCCGGCGCCATCAGGCCGTACCAGATGCTCACCGAGTAGCCTTTGACCACCTCCCCCACTGCCGGAAGCTCCGACAACGCCGCAACGCGCTTGGGATCGGCCACGGCGATGCCGCGAATCTTTGCCGCCTTGACGAAGGGCTGCGCTGAATTGATCGCCGCCGACACCAGTTGCAGCTGGCCGGCCATCAAATCGGAGAGGGATTGCGCCGAGCCCTTGTAAGGCACGTGGGTCATGCTGACGGACGCCATGCTGTCGAGCAGTTCGACGGCCAGGTGCTGTGGGGTGCCGATGCCCGGGGTGCCGTAGCTTATCTTCCCCGGATTCTTGCGTGCATAGGCAAGCATCTCGGGCAGGTTTTTGAAAGGGGCGTCGTTGGACGCCACCAGCACAATGGGCGAGTTGGCAATGATGCCGACGCCGCGCAGTTCACGCGCAACGTCCACATTCATGGTCTTGTAGAGATACGGATTGATGGTGACGTTGTTCACCGCCAGAAGCAGCGTGTAGCCATCGGCCGGGGACTTGGCCACGTTCTCCGTCGCGATATTGCCGCCCGCACCGGGCTTGTTGTCGACCACAATGCTGCCATTCAAGCGCGTCCCGAGATACTGCGCCGTCAGCCGCGCAATGATGTCCGTGCCGCCGCCCACCGCATAGCCTACGACCAGGCGAATCGGGCGGCTGGGATAGGTGTCCGCGTGCGCATTGGCCGCGCACGCAGCGATGATCATGACGATGATTCCCGCGATCTTGCGCATGTCCGTTTCCTTTACATGCCTTTGAACACCGGCTTGCGCTTTTCCAGAAAAGCCCGGGCGCCTTCGCGGTGGTCATCGGTGAGCAGTGCCATCCCCTGCGCCCAGGCCTCACTGTCCAAAAAGGTCTCCAGCGTCGGCGTCTGGGTCTGCTTGAACAGTTTTTTGCCGAAGCCAAACGCCAGGGTGGGACCGTTGGCCAAGTCGGCGGCCCGCCCAAGCGCACGTGCTTCCAGCTCGGCATCCGGGACGACCTGTGACACCAACCCGAGGTTGAGCGCTTCGGCAGCAAGCACGCGGCGCCCGGACAACACCAGTTCCTTGGCGCGCAACATGCCGAGGTTTTGTGCCAGAAAGTAGATCGCGCCGCCGTCCGGTGCGAGTCCCACGTTCTTGAACACCTGGGAGAAATAGGCCGACTCGCCGGCGACAACCATGTCGCAAGCCATCGCCATGCTCCAGCCGATGCCGGCGACCGCCCCTTGAACCGCGGCAATCACCGGCTTTTCGATGGCGTGGAGATTGATGATCACGCGATGGGCGCGCTTGAGCCGCTCTTGCGCGGAGGTGGGCGTGAAGTTGCCCATGGTGGTGACGTCGCCGCTGGCGCAAAAAGCACGGCCGGCTGCGCACAACACGACGGCGCGCACCTCGGGATCGCGGGCGAGTTCGGCAAAATGGCCGCCCATGAACTCTTTCATCGGCTCGGAAAGCGCATTGAGCGCGTCCGGCCGATTCAGGCGGACGACGGCAACGGCACCTTCGCGCCGGGTTTCGATGTGTTCGGTCATGTCAGGTGGCGGCGCGAACCGCTTTTTGGTTCAAGAGGAGATCGATATCCGCATCGCGATAACCGAATTCGCGGAGGATTTCGGCGCTGTGCTCCCCCAACTGGGGAGGCGGACGGCGTGGCGGATTACGCTTGCCGCCAAAAAGCATGGGCTGGGCGATGGTATTGATGCTCCCGTAAACAGGGTGCTCGATGCTCTGCACGATGCCGGTGGCTTGTGTATGCGGGTGCGCCAGCATGTCGCCGAAGGTGTTGATCGGTGCGCAGGGCACGCCCGCCTCGCCCAACACCGCTATCCAGTCGTCGCGCGTCCGGGCGCGCATGGCTTCCTGCACCAGTCCAACCGTTTCTGCGCGATGATTTACGCGTTCCGCATTGCTGACGAAGCGCGGATCGTTTGCATGCGCCTGCAAGCCGGCGATATTGCAGAAGGTTTGCCAGAGCGCATCATTGGCGACGCCGAGCAGAATCGGCTTATCCTTGCTCTCGAATGCTTGGTAAGGACACAAGGATTCATGACCGGAGCCCGCCTTTTTCGGTTCGATCTTGCGCTCCCAATAGCCTTGAAGAAAGTAGGCAAGAAACGCCAGGGACGTTTCATACAGGCAGACATCAACGATGGTGCCCTCCCCCGTACGGTCGCGCTCGAGCAATGCCGCGAGAATGCCGGAGAGCGCGTGCATGCCGGTACCCTGGTCCACGGGTGAAAAGGGACTGCGCAAGGGCGGGCCGCCTTCCTCCCCGGTAATCGACATCATGCCGCTATACGCCTGCAGCACGACGTCGTACCCTTTTCCATCGGCAAGCGGGCCCTTGCGGCCGAAACCGCTGATGCTGCAATAAATCAGGCGCGGATTTTTCTCTCGCAGGGTTTCGTAGTCGATGCCCAAACGCTTGGGCACGCCGGGTCCGAAGCTTTCCAGCACGATATCGGCGCGTTGCGCCATGCGCTGCGCGACTTCCTTCCCGGCCGGTGTCTTCAAATCCAGCGCGAGACTGCGCTTGTTCCGATTGGCGCTCAGGAATACGGTGCCGTCCTGCCCGCGAAAGGGCGGCCAGCGCCGGGTGTCGTCACCGTGACCGCAGGGCTCTATCTTGATTACCTCGGCACCGAGGTCGCCGAGGTACTGCGCGCACAGGGGACCCGCCAACACCTTGGTGAAGTCGAGAACCAGTTTTCCTTGAAGTGGCTGCATGGGTGGCAACGCCCGGGCAGGCGCTGTTGTCTCCTGTGAGTGCTTCACCGCGCCGTTCTCTGCGGAAAAGCAACTTCCTATGGTTCTCGACCGTTCAAACGACGCTCTAGCCCCAGATTATTGGTCAAACCATTGACTGATACAATCATATTCTTATAAAATCCGCGGCAAATGTCAAGCAAACCCATGCTTCCCGTCGAACCATCCACTGCTGCAGGGAGCGCGCCTTCGCTCGGTTTGATTTACGTTCCCAAGAGCTGCGACTTGTTGGCGGATCGCCTGCGTACGCAAATTCTTGACGGTACGATCGCGGACGGCGCCGCCCTTCCGGCAGAACGCGATCTGGTATTGCAAACCGGTTTGAGCCGCGGCTCGGTACGTGAGGCCTTGCGCATTCTCCAGACGGAGGGCCTGGTGATGACGCGCCCGGGCCGCCTGGGCGGCTCGGTGGCACGACGCCCGGGTGACGACGCGATGGCGCGTTATGTAGGCATGTTCGTTCAGGGCCGGGGCATCTCGCTGCTCTCCCTGCTGCAAACCCGCGAAGCCATCGGGCCGAAACTCGCCGCGCTGGCCGCGCGCAACCGCAACGACGAAGACCTTGACGCCCTGCTCGACGCCACCCGCCGCGTCGAGGACGCGTTTGCCGACGTGCCGGTCTATCTGGCGGAAAACGTCAATTGGCATCGCACGGTGGCAGTGGCAAGTCACAACGAGTTGCTCAAATCCTTCGTCGTCGCCATTTCCGACCTGGTTTACAAGGCCTCGGCGATTGAGAACTTTGCCAATGACGATGTCCGTAACCTGGTGATCAAGGCACACCGCCGTATCGCGGATGCCATCGCGGCCCAGGACGCCGAGGCCGCGGAGCGGCGCATGGCGCGCCACTTGACCGCCATCACCCAGCAAATGCAGGCGTTTGTGCAGACGCCGCTGGTATTGCGATAGGAGTTCCCCTTTGGCTATCGATTTCGAAGTTTCTGAAGGCATTGCGCTGATCACAATCAATCGGCCGGAGCGGCTCAACGCGATGGATGTCGAGCACTACGAATTGCTATCGCAAGCCTGGCAGAGGGTGCGCGACGATTCGGCCATTCGCGTGGCGGTGGTCACCGGCGCCGGAGAGAAGTCCTTCACCACCGGTGCCGATCTGAAGAGCTTCGTGCCCAAGCCACCATCCCTGGCGGAAATGCTGCTCACCCAAAAGTCGCAGCTTCTAAACCGCGGCCTCGAGGTATGGAAGCCAGTAGTGGCCGCTGTCAACGGCTATTGCCTGGGCGGCGGCATGACACTGCTGCTCGCCACCGACATCCGCTTCGCTGCGCCGCACGCCACCTTCGCCCTCTCGGAAGTCAAGCGCGGCGTATTTCCGGCTAACGGCGGGACCCAGCGCATCATGCAACAGTTGCCTCATCCGATCGCGATGGAAATGCTGCTGACCGGTGACCCGATCAAGGCCGATGTTGCCGAGCGCTGGGGGCTGATCAATAAAGTAGTGCCGGCATCGGAACTGCTGACGGCAGCGATGGACTTTGCGCGACGCCTGGCAGCCAATGCCCCACTGGCCGTGCAGGCGGCCAAGGAATTAGCCTTGCGCAGCCGCGACCTGGACCTTGCCAGCGGGCTGCGGCTGGAGCAGTTGATGCTGCGCCTGTTGCAGGAGTCGGAAGACGTGCAGGAAGGCACCACCGCCTTTGCGCAAAAGCGCCCCCCCCAGTTCAAAGGAGCCTGACCCATGCCATTGCGGTCATTTCTTTTCGTGCCCGGTGATAGCGAGCGCAAGCTGGCGAAAGCCGTGACCGGCCCGGCCGACGCGTTGATTCTTGACCTCGAAGACGCCGTCTCCGCCGAGCGGATCGACATCGCCCGCGGCATGGTCTGCGAGTTCCTGCGCGCCCACCCGGACCGCAGTCGCCAACAGCTCTGGGTGCGGATCAATCCGATCAGTTCCGACAAAGCGCTGGGCGATCTGGCGGCAGTGATGCCAGGCGCGCCCGACGGCATCATGCTGCCGAAGGCGGATTCCGCGGCCGAAACCATCACGCTCGGCCATTTTCTCTCCGCCCTGGAAGCCCGCGATGGGCTGAAGGCACAATCGACTCGCATTTTGCCCGTGGCCACCGAAACCCCACGCGCCATGTTTGCGCTTGACAGCTATCACGGCGCCAGCCCTCGCCTCGTCGGCCTGACCTGGGGAGCAGAGGATTTATCGACCGCCGTAGGCGCCAGCACCAACCGCCTGCTCGATGGCGAATACGAATTCACCTACAAGCTGGCGCGCAGCCTGTGCCTGTTGGGCGCCAAGGGTGCGGGCATTGCCGCCATTGACACGATATGGGCGAATTTTCGCGACGCGCCGGGGCTGAAGGCCGATGCGGAGGCAGCGCGCCGCGCCGGCTTCAGCGGCAAGATCGCTATCCATCCCGACCAGGTCGAAGTGATCAACGCCGCTTTCACACCCGATGCCAGGGAAGTGGAATTCGCGCGCCGCGTGGTGGAAGGCTTCGCCGCCGCCGGCGGCGCGGGGGCGATCCAACTCGACGGAAAAATGCTCGACAAGCCACACCTGACGCAAGCCGAACAGCTCCTGGCGCTGGCCGCCAGCCTCGCACACGTTTGACCGTAGCAACAGGATCGCCGCGCGAAGTGGTGGCCGATAAAAGGAGACATCATCATGAGCACAAAACTGTTCCGCTGGTGGCGTGCGACCGGGGTGGTCGCCTTGCTGGCCGCAAGCCTGCAAGCAAACGCGCAGACTTATCCCACTCACCCGGTACGCGTGGTCGTGCCGTTTGCGGCCGGCAGCGCGACCGACATCGTCGCGCGCATGCTGGGCGAGGAGTTCCACGCCGCTTTCAACCAGGGCTTCGTGGTCGATGACAAGCCCGGTGCTTCGGCGCGCATTGGCGCGGAGGCCGTGGCGAAGGCACCGCCGGACGGTTACACGCTGCTGGTGACCACCAACACCTCGCACTCGGCCAATCCTTTCCTCTACAAGAAGCTGACCTACGATCCGATCAAGGACTTCGCGCCGGTGGCCGGTATCATGACCATCCCGGTGATCATCGTCGTCAATCCGAAAATGCCGGTGAAGACACTGCAGGAACTGATCGCGTTCTGCAAGACGCGCCCCGGCAAGGTGTCGTACGGCTACGGCAACAGCATCGGCCAGGTGACGGCCGCGGCGTTCGCCAAAGCGGCCGGTATCGAAGTCATTGCGACCCCCTATAAAAGTACCCCGCAGGCGATGACCGATCTGATGGGCGAGCAAATCGGGTTCGCCGTCGCGGACATGGCCTCTGCGCAATCACTGGTCAGTGCCGGCAAGCTGCGCGCGCTGGCCGTTTCCAGCGAAAAGCGTTCCGCGCTGATGCCCAATCTTCCAACCATGAACGAAACTCCCGAGCTTGCCGGGTTCGAGCTGGTGGCCTGGGTCGCGATGTTCGCGCCGGCCGGCACGCCCCCGGAGATCGTCAGCCGCTTGTCGGACGAAGTGCACAAGTCGCTGAACAAGCCGGAGATTCGCGAGCGCATCGCCAGTTTCTCGGCGGACATCCTGCAGGCCAACCCGTCACAGCTGGCCGCCTTCACCAAGGCGCAGCTGGCGAGCTGGGGCAAACGCATCAAGGACGCCGGCATCGAGCCG
>DATAZV010000092.1:0-6795 GCA_036271855.1 Burkholderiales bacterium | reverse complement strand
GGGCGAGGCGCGGCGCCTGGTGCAGCAGGTCGGCGCCTATGTGAACGACACGGTGATCAGCGACGGCCAGGCCAAGGTGACAGCTGCTGATCTCAAGGACGGGGCGGTGCTGCTGCGCGCCGGCAAGAAAAAATACCACCGGGTGCTGGCGGGCTGAGCGCGGCTGCGTAACGTTAGTCCGCGTGGATGCCGGCGTCCTTGATCACTTTTGCCAGCTTCACCCGCTGCGCCTTGATAAAGGCGTCGAACTGCGCCGGCGTGTTGCCCATTGCGTCGAAACCCTCGGCCGACAGGCGTTCGCGCATGGCGGGCACCTGCAGGATTTTCACGATTTCCGTATTCAGACGCGCCACCAGCGCCGGCGGGGTGTGCGCCGGCAGGAACAGGCCGAACCACGGATTGACCTCGTAACCGGGCACGGATTCGGCGATCGTCGGCACCTCAGGCAGGGCGGCGGCGCGTTTGGTGCTGGTGACGCCGAGCGCGCGCAGGCGCCCGCCCTTGATATAGCTCATCACCGAGGGAATGCCGGTGAAGGTCATTTGCACCTGGCCGCCCAGGGTATCGGCAATCGCCGGGGTGCTGCCTTTGTAAGGCACGTGGGTGATGCGCACGCCGGCCATGGTCTTGAAAAGCTCCGCTTCGATATGCGGTTCGCTGCCGTTGCCGCCGGAGGCATAGTTGAGTTCGCCGGGTTTGGCCTTTGCCAGGGCGACCAATTCGCGCACGTTATTGGCCGGCACGGAAGGGTGGACCACCAATACATAGGGGACGATCACCAGCAGGCTCAAGGGGATGAAATCGCGGGTCGGGACGTAGGGCAGATTTTTTTGCAGCAGGGGGCTGACGATCTGGGTGCCATTGCCGCCCATCACCAGGGTGTAGCCGTCGGGGGCGGCGTGGGCCGCGGTCTCGGTGGCCACGGTGCCGCCGGCGCCGGTGCGGTTGTCGACCACCACGCCCTGGCCCAGGCTTTCGGCCAGGCGCTCCGCCACCAGGCGGCCGGCGATGTCGATGCTGCCGCCTACGGGATAGGGCATGACCAGGCGGATCGGCTTGTTCGGATAATCCTCGGCGGCTGCCACCGACGCGCAGGCGAAAAGGCCGCACAGCAGTGCGAGTAAAGGCAGCCTCAGTCCGGCTCTTGTCAGGGTGGAATCAGCTTGCATGGTTTGTCTCTAGATATGGTTTTGGCGTCTTCGCGCCTTCAGTATCCACCGGCGCCGTCGCAGCGCAGCGTATCCATCACCGCGGTAATGTCGGGCAGGGCCTCGAGTTTCTCGACCGCTTCAAGCACGCGCCCGGCCGCGGTGTCGTCGAGCACGCGCCGCGTGCAGGAATAAAACTTTTTCAGGCGCTGTTCGCGCGTCAGCGGCTGGCCGATCCAGCCGGAGAGCTTTTCGATGCGCCGGGTCAGCGTGCGGCCGTCGGTGGTGGCGATTTCGACGATGGCGTGCATCTGGTCGAAGTCGGGCGGGATCGCATCGTCCACGCGCAACTCGACCTTCGGCAGCAGGGCCACCACGTCGGCGGCGAAGCGCCGTTGGTTGGTGAAGGAGTCGACGCTGACTTCGCCGTCGAGCAGGGCGATGGCGGTGGTGTATTGCACGCTGAATTTGCCGTCCAGCCCGGTTTCGGGCTGCGGTCGGTTGACGTATTCGAAGCGCGGGAAGGTGACGGTCACGCGCGCGATATTTTCGGCGCGCAGTGCGTGTTCCTCGCGCAGGGCGATGGCTGCGTCGATCGGGCGGTGGGTGAAATAGTTGCTCGGATGTTTTTTGAAGCCGACACCCGGATCGACCATGCGCAAAGGCCGGCCGAAGTCCTTGACCAGCAGTTCCGGGTCGGCGTCGCCGCCCATGAAGGTGTCGAAAAAGCCCTTCGGGCCGAACACGTCGGCGCTGGCGGTCCAGCCCATCTGCGCGAGCACCGCGCACTCCAGGCCCATGCGCGCGGCGTGGCCGGAGTGGGAGGATTTGGTCATCGAGCCGGTATTGATCGACATGCTGCCGGCGCGCGACCCTGCCAGGCCGAAGGCCATCAGGGTTTGCTGGCGGTCGAGGTCCAGCAGCTTGCAGGCGGCGGCGGTGGCGCCGAAGGTGCCGGTGGTGCCGGGCTTGTGAAAGCCGGCCCCGGTTTTCAGGCCGGTCGAGGCCAGACGCAGGCGGCCCTGTACCTCGAATGCGGCGGCGAGGGCCTCGATGATTTTCTTTCCCGACAACTGCTTGTATTCGGCGATGGCGAGGATCGCCGGCAGCGTCGGCGAGGTGGGGTGGTTGAGGGGGTACCAGGTGTTGTCGAAGTCGAGCGCGTGCGCCATGGTGCCGTTGGCGTAGGCGGCGTTCACCATCGAAGTCTTGAAGCCGCCGGCGATCACGGTTGCTTGCCGCGCGCCGCCCATCTCGCGCACATAGGCGGTGGAAATGCGGCCCACGCCCAGGGGTTCGGTCGAGCCGGCGAGGATGACGGCGATGCCGTCCAGCGTCACCTGGCGCGCCATCTCGACGGCAGTCGGAGGCAGGGTATCGTAGCTGACAGCCCGCAGGCAGTCGACGAGTCGTTCAGTCAGGGTGGTCACGGGTTTCTCAATTGGAGGAGGTCGAAGCGGCGGTCCGCGCCGGATTTTCCGTGGAATTTTCCCACCATGCGGAATCGATGTTGACCTATACGCCGCATAGGCTGCGCCATACGGTGCGGCAGGGTGCAACGCAGATAATGCTACGCTTCGACCCGATTGTCACCGGCCGGCCCGCTACGCGGTACGACTGTTGCATGAATCCGGCACCCTGATATTTCTGGAGAACCAAGCATGAGCACCCTGACCGCGGCGGACATTCTCGCCACCGCCCAACGCGCCGGCTGGCATGTGAGCCCCGAGCGCGCCGCCGAAATCGCCGCCGCCGCCAATGTGCGCATCGGCACCTTCGACCGCGTGCGCGCCCAGCTCAGCTTCGATGAGGACGCTGCCGGCTTTGCCGCCGCCCTGCTGGCCACGCGCTACCAACCGGCAGAGAAGTGAGGTTGGATCGATGAGCGACTTCCTCAAACTCTCCCTCACCGAAGCAGCGCAGGCGATCCGTGAAAAGAAAGTCTCCTCGGTCGAGTTGACCCAGGCGGCGCTGGCGCGCGCCCATGCCCTGCAATCGAAATTCAACGCCTTTGTGCGTTTTGACGATGAACTGGCGCTTACCGCGGCTCGCGCCTGCGATGCCGAACTGGCGGCCGGAAAATCGCGCGGTCCGCTGCACGGCGTGCCGCTGGCGCACAAGGACATGTTCTACCGCAAGGGCATGGTGTCCACCTGCGGCTCCAGGCTGCGCGAACACTGGAAGGCCGACACCACCGCAACGGTGCTGGAAAAACTGGATGCCGCCGGCGCCCTGCAGCTCGGTACGCTGAACATGACCGAGTTCGCCTACGGCCCCACCGGACAGAACGGCTGGCTGGGCGATGCGCGCAACCCGTGGAATCCGGACTACATCACCGGCGGCTCCTCCGCCGGCTCGGGGGTGAGCGTCGCCAGCCGCATGGTGTTCGCCGCGCTGGGCTCGGATACCGGCGGCTCGGTGCGCATGCCTTCCTCGATCTGCGGCGTCACCGGGATGAAGACGACTTTCTCGCGTGTTTCGCGCGCCGGCTGCATGCCGCTGTCGCAGTCGCTGGACACCATCGGGCCGCTGACCCGCACGGTGGAAGATAACGCGCTGATGCTGTCGGTGATCGCCGGCTTCGATGCGCGCGACGGGGCTACCTTGCAGGTGCCGGTGCCGGACTATGTGGCTGCCGCCAAACCTGGTTCGCTCAAGGGCCTGAAGCTGGGCATCCCGCGCGGGTTTTTCGATGAAAAACTGGAAGACGATGTGCGCGCGGTACTGGATGCCGCCGCGAAGGTTTACGCGGGCCTGGGCGCCGAGGTGATCGAGGTGAAAATGCCGGATGTGGACGTGGCCAACGCTGCCGGTTTTCTGGTGACCTGGAGCGATGTGCACACCATCCACTCGGAGTGGATGGCCAGGCGCAGCGGCGAGTATTCGCCGCAGACCCGTGGGCGCATCGAGGTGACGCTCGGCACCACCGGCCGCGACTATGTGGACGCGCAACGCTACCGCGGCCGTGGCCTGCGCGACTTTTGCGAGCAGGTGTTCACCAAGTGCGACGCGCTGCTGGCGCCGGTGCTTTCCTTCGCCGTGCCGAAAATTTCCGAGGTGGATGTGACCGGCGGCCCCAACATGCTGCGCATCCTCGACGAGATCACCCGCCTGATGCGCCCGGTCAATATGCTGGGTCTGCCCGGGCTGGCGCTGCCGGCGGGCTTCACGCCCAACGGCCTGCCCTGCGGCATGCAGATGATCGGCCGGCCCTTCGCCGAACCGCTGCTGTACCGCATCGGCGCCGCTTACCAGGGCGCGACCGACTGGCACACGCGCATGCCGACCGCGGCCCGGTAGTGGGCGGCAAAGACCTGCTGCGGCTGTTCACCCTGGCCGCGTGCTGGGGCCTGGCCTTTGTGTTCATCCGCGTCGCCGTGCCGTATTTCGGCCCGGTAGCGCTGGTGGTGGTGCGCGCCTTGACCGCTTCGGCGGTGCTGGTGCTGTTTGCCCTGGCGACGCGGGTGAAGATCGATTTCCGCCACCACTGGAAGCGCTATTTCCTGGTCGGCATGCTCAACTCGGCGATCCCGTTTTGCCTGGTGGCGGCGGCGCAAACGGCGCTGTCGGTGACCTATGCGGTGATCCTGGTGTCGGTGACGCCGCTGGTGTCGGCGCTGATCGCGGCGGTGTGGATCAAGGATCCGTTCACGGTGCCCAAGGCGCTGGGGCTGATTGCCGGCATCGCCGGGGTGGCCTTGCTGATCGGCTGGACGCCGGCGGGTGCCGCGCCGCCGGTGCCCTGGGCGGTGGCCCTCGCCTTGGGAGCGACAATTTCCTACGGCATGGCGGGCGTGTTCACCAAGCGCTATGCCGCGCATTTGCCGGCGCTGGAGGTGGCGGCGGCCAGCCAGTTGTCGTCCGGGGTGATGCTGCTGCCCTTGCTCTTTTTGTTTCCGCCGCAGGCCATGCCCACGCCCCTGGCGATAGGTGCGGCGCTGGCGCTGGCGGTACTCTCCACCGCGTTCGCGTTTTTGCTTTACTTCCGGCTGATCGTCAACGTCGGCCCGGTGAAGGCGCTGACGGTGAATTTCCTGGCGCCGCTGTTCGGCGTCACCGGCGGCGTTTTCCTGCTGGGCGAGACCGCCTCGGCCAATGTGCTGAGCGGGGCGGCGATGATTTTGCTTGGCACCGGGGTGGTGGTGGCCTCCGGCAGGCGGCAGGCGAACTCACCTGCCGCGTAGGGGCATCAAGCGTTCGCTTGCTGTCCCCCCATGCCACGAATCGTGTCCATCAAGCGTTCGCTTGCTGTCCTCGATGTGCCCACTTGGTCGAGCGCTTTTCGATAAAAGCGAAGACTTCGTACATGCCCATGGCCATGATCGAGATGACGATGACGCCGGCGAACATCAGCGGCGTTTTCAGCGATGAACTGGCCGACATCATCAGGTAGCCGATGCCGGCGTTCGACGCGGAAATTTCCGAGATCACCGTGCCGACAAAGGCCAGGGTGATGGCGACCTTGAGGGACGCAAAAAAGAACGGCAGGGAGCGCGGCAGGCCGACCTTGCGCAAGATCTCCACCCGGGTGGCCCCGAGTGCGCGTAATACGTCCTCCAGTTCAGGCTCCAGGGTGGCCAGGCCGGTGGCGACGTTGACCACGATCGGAAAGAAGGAGATCAGGAAGGCGGTGATGATGGCCGGCGTGGTGCCGATGCCGCACCACACGACCAGAATGGGCACGAAGGCCGCCTTCGGGATCGAGTTGAAGCCCACCAGCAGCGGATAGCAGGCGCGGTAGATCATCGCCGAAGAACCGAGGATGGAACCCAGCACGATGCCCACCACCACCGAGAAGGCGAAGCCGATCATGGTGGTCCAGAAGGTTTGCCAGGCGTGGGTGGCGATCGGGCCGCGATACTCGACCGCCGAAGCCCAGATGGCCGAGGGCATCGGCAGGATGAAGGGGTCGACCTTGAAGGCGCGGCAGATGAACTCCCAGATCAGCAGCAGCGCGATCACCAGCAGGATCGGGGAATACTTTTCGAGATTCTTTTGCATGGCTTGGGCCGCTTCTCTCAGGATTTGCGCAGCGCGCCGATGTGCTCGCGTAATTCCGCGACGATGGCGGCGAAGGGGGCGGTATAGGTGATGTCGAGGTCGCGCGGGCGCGGCAGGTCGATGTGCTTGGTGGTGACAATGCGTCCGGGGCGCTTGCTCATCACGTACACGGTGTCGGCGAGAAAGGCGGCTTCGCGCAGGTCGTGGGTCACCAGCACCACGGTGAAGGGGTTGGCGGCGTGCAGGTCGCGCAGGATGCACCACAGTTCTTCGCGGGTGAAGGCGTCGAGCGCGCCGAAGGGCTCGTCGAGCATCAGCAGCTTGGGCTCGTGCACTAGGGCGCGGCAGATCGAGGCACGCTGCTGCATGCCGCCGGAAAGCTCCCAGGGGTACTTTTGTTCCCAGCCCTTCAGGCCCACGGTCTCGATCAGGCGCATGGCGCGATCGACATATTCCTTGCGCTTGGCGCGATAGGTGGATTTGTAGGGCTCGACGATTTCCAGCGGCAACAGCACATTGTCCAGGGTGGTGCGCCAGGGCAGCAGGTTGGACGCCTGGAAAGCCATGCCGGTGATTTTCAGCGGCCCGCTGACTTCGCGGCCGTCGACGATCACCGTGCCCTTGGTCGGCGGGCGCAGGCCGGTGG
>DATAZV010000091.1:0-8404 GCA_036271855.1 Burkholderiales bacterium | reverse complement strand
GTGCACAATCAACATGGCCCTCTAGTCGCAGGCAGCCATATTGTTCAACATTGATCCTTCACCAACAAGATCAGCCTTTAGCTGCGACGCGATGCCCGAAAGCGATTACCTGAACCGCGAGCAGGCCCTGGAAATACTCGGCATCAAGGCGGCCACGCTGTACTCCTATGTCAGCCGCGGTTTCATCCGCGCCATGCCCCAGCCCGGCGGCCGCGCCTCGTTCTACCTGCGCGAGGATGTGGAAAAGGCCAAGGCCCGCGCCGAGGCCCGCGCCGGCCACGGCCCGGTCGCCGCTTCCGCGATGCGCTGGGGCGAGCCGGTGATCCAGACCGGCATCACCGAAATCACCCCGCAAGGCCCGCGCTACCGCGCCCGCCTGGCCACCGACCTGGCGCGCGAGGGCGCCGGCTTCGAAGGGGTGGCCGAGTACCTGTGGAGCGGGCATTTCCACGACGACATCCACGCCTCCCCGACCATCCGCTGGCCCTCGCCGCCGCTGCCGGCGCCGGTGCCGGGCTGGCTGCAGCAGGCGGCGCAACTGCACGAGAAAGCCCACGTCCTGCAACTGATGTCGGCCGTCACCGTCGCCCTGGGGATAGCCGAGGGCTCGCGCACCGAGCGCCTGGCTTCCGGCGCCACCGCCGTGCAGTCGGCGCGGCGCCTGATCCGCGCGCTTGCCGGCACCTTCGGCTTTCTCGGCGGCCGCAAGTCCTTTTACGCGCTGGCCGAAGGCGAAAGCATCGTCAGCGGCGTGCTCAGCGCGCTCAAGCTCGCGGACGAGCGCGACACCCATCGCGCCCTGCAGCAGGCGCTGGTGCTGTGCGCCGACCACGAACTGAACCCGACCACCTTCGCCGCGCGCGTGGCCGCTTCCACCGGCGCCGACCTGCACTCCTGCATCGGCGCCGCGCTGGGCGCGCACTTCGGCTCGCTGGTGGGCAGCATGCCGGACAAGATCGAGGAAATGTTCGCCACCCCGGTGGATGAACAGGCGATTCTCGCCACCATCAAACGCCTCACCGAAGGGGCGCGCAATCCCCCCGGCTTCAACCATCCCGCCTACCCGAAGGGCGACCCGCGCGGCACGCTGATGCTGGAAATCGCGGCGGCGGTCGCCGGCCCCCGCGCCCGCGCCGACGTGCAGCACATGCAGGCCGTGCTGGACACCGCGCGCGAACAATTCGGCACCCTGCCGTCGATCGAAATGGGGCTGGTGGTGCTGTCGCGCGCGCTTGAGCTGCCGCGCGGCAGCGCCAGCGGCCTGTTCGCCCTCGGGCGCTCGGCAGGCTGGGTGGCGCACGTGCTGGAACAGCGGCTGGCGGGGTTCCTGATCCGGCCGCGGGCCAAATTCGTCTGAGGACTGTTCGCGTTCCAGCGCCGGCAATCTGAGAAATGCCGGCGCCGCCGTGCCTGCGTGGTAGCGCTAACTGCACTACAATGGGCGCCCCATCCAGCCCAAGCCGTTCAACGGGTTTCTAAAATAATTGGAGGAGACATATGCAGGCAATCAACTGCTTGAAAAAGGTATTCGCCATGGCCGCACTGGCAACCATGGGCGTGGCCGCGCCCGCGCTGGCGGCAACTTATGTTTACGTCTCCAACGCCGATGATGGCGAGCTGACCACTTACACCATGCAGGGCGACGGCAGCCTGGTCGCCGGCCCGCGCGTCAAGGTGGCGGGCCTGGTGATGCCGATGGCGGTGAGCCCGGACAAGCGCTTTCTCTACGCCGCTTCGCGCACCGCGCCGTTCCAGTTGCACGCCTTTGCGATCAACCCGGCCAACGGCGCGCTCACCCTGCTGGGCAGCGTGCCGGCCGCCGGCAGCTTTCCCTACATCTCGCTGGACCGCACCGGGCGCTGGCTGTTCGCCGCCGGCTACGGCGCCAACCTGATCAGCGTCAACGCGGTGGGCGCCGATGGCCGCATCGCGCCGGAAGCCAGCCAGGTGATCCCGGTGGGGCGCAACGCGCACTCCATCCGCGTCGATGAGACCAACCGCTTCGTCTATACGCCGACCCTGGGCAGCGACCTGGTGTTCCAGTTCACCTTCGACGCCAAGAGCGGGCGCCTGGCCGCCAACACGCCGGCGACCATCCTGATGAAACCGGTCAGCGGGCCGCGCCACTTCATCACCTCGAAGGACAACAAGTTCGTCTACCTGCTGAGCGAAATGGTCGGCACCGTCACCACCCTGTCGCTGGATGCGCGCACCGGCCTGCTCTCCGAAGTCTCTTCGGTGTCCGGCGTGCCGCCCGGCAGCAACCTGGGGCCGGGCCTGCCGCGCGGCGCCATCGGCGCGCCCGGCGGGCCGCCGCCGCGCAATACCGACAAGGACATCTGGGTCGCCGACATCCACATGACGCCCAACGGCAAGTACCTCTACATGTCGGAGCGCACCAACAGCACCATCGGCGCCTTCAGCGTGAACGGCGACACCGGCGCGCTGAAGTGGATAAGCGCGACCAATACCGAAGCCGGTCCGCGCGGCTTCGCCATCGACGCCAAGGGCAAATATATGGTGGTGACGGGCGAGAAATCGCCGACCATTTCGGTCTACGCGATCGAGGGCGACGGCAATCTCAAGTTCCTCAACAAGTACCCGACCGGCAAGGACGCCAACTGGGTGGAGATCGTCAGCTTCGATTAGGCATGGGGTCCCGCAGCCAAAAGCCCGCGCCAGCGGGCTTTTTTGTCGACAGGCGCGCCCAATTTGGTCCGGATCATGCTTTATCAGAGGGATCAAGCGGGCTGTTGCGCCGGGTCCGACACCAGAGTCGGCGTTGACCGACAGACTTGCCGTTCCGTCTTCCTCAAACTGCGATTATCCGCAACAGTGGCTGGATAACGAGAGCGCAATCATGGCAACAAACGAGCGGGTTCAATTGCAGGGCCGGCGCGACCCGTGGGTACGCGGGGGCTGGCTGCCGGCCTGCGTTTTCGGCGCGCTGTGCAGCGCCGCCTGTTCGCTGGCGCTGGCGCAGGCCGCGCCCGATCCCGCCAGGCTGCGCGCCGCCTATGCCGGGATGAGCGCCAAGCTGGGCGGCGACGTGTTTCACGAGCCCCTGCACCTGGAGTCCACCGAGACCAGCAGCCGCGTCGCCGGCGACATCTACGCGCGGATGAACTATCCCTACGCCACCGTGGCCGCCAGCCTCAGGCATGCGGACAACTGGTGCGACGTGGTGATCCTGCACCTGAACACCAAGTATTGCCGCGCCGCGCCTTCGGGCAATGCGCTGGCTATGGGCGTGGGCAGCAAGACGCCCGAAGCGCCGGAGAAGGCCTCGCGCCTGGACTTCGTCTTCAATGCCGGTGCGCAGTCGGCCAATTACATGCAGGCCAGCCTGGCCGCCGAGAAGGGGCCGATGGGCACCAGCAACTATCGCATCGTGCTCGAAGCGATGCCGCTGGAAGGCGGCAAGACTTTTTTGCACCTCACCTATTCGTATGAAGTCGGCACCATGGGCCGCCTGGCGATGCGCACCTACCTGGCCACCGTCGGGCGCGGCAAGGTCGGCTTTACGCAGCAACCGGGCGACGGCGAGAAGGGCGAATTCGTCGGCGGCACGCGCGGCGTGGTCGAGCGCAACACCATGCGCTATTACCTGGCGATCGAGGCTTATCTCGCCAGCCTGAAGGCGCCCGCCGCCGACCAGGTGGACCGGCGCATCGCCGCCTGGTACGACGCCACCGAGCGTTATCCGCGCCAGTTGCACGAGGTGGAGCGCGCCGACTATCTCGAGATGAAGCGCGATGAAGTCAGGCGCCAGCAGACCATCGACGTGTCGATGCTGAAGTAGCCCGAAGTAAAACCCGCCCTGGCGCATGCGGCCGATTCACCCCGGAGCGCGCCCGGTGCCCTATAATTTCCCGCGGAGAGATGGGTTCGGGGTTTGGGCCGCGGCGATGCCGCGGCGACCGACGAGGGGAAGACGGTCATGCAGGCAGTCTGGTTCGAGCGCACCGGGGCGGCGCGCGAGGTATTGGTCCACGGCGAGATGCCGGACCCGCAGGCGGGCGCGGGCGAGGTGCGGGTAAAAATTGCCTATTCCGGGGTCAACCCATCGGATGTGAAGCGCCGCGGCGGCTTCAGCGGGCCGATTCCGTTTCCGCGCGTGATTCCCGATATGGATGGCTCGGGGGTGATCGACCAGGTCGGCGCCGGGGTGGATCCAAAGCGCATCGGCGAGCGCGTCTGGCTGCATAGCACGGCGTGGAAGCGGCCCTACGGCACCGCCGCGCAATACGCCGTCACCCTGTCTGATCGTGCCTACCCCCTGCCGGCGAATACGCCCTTGTCGGTCGGCGCCGGGCTCGGCGTGCCGGCGATGACGGCGCATCGCGCGGTGTTCGGCCTGGGGCCAGTCAAGGGCAAGACCGTGCTGGTGACCGGTGGCGCCGGCGCGGTCGGCTTTTACGCCATCCAGCTGGCCAAGTGGGGCGGCGCGCGGGTGATCGCCACCGTCAGCTCGGAGGCCAAGGCGGCGGCGGCGAAGCGCGCCGGTGCCGATGCTGTGATCAATTACAAGAGCGAGAAGGTGGGCGAGCGCGCCCTCTCGCTGACCGACGGCGCCGGCATCGACCACGTGGTCGAAGTCGATTTCGGCGGCAACCTGGCGGCGACGCTGGAATGCATCAAGCTGAGCGGGACGATTGCCACTTACGCCTCGATGAGCGCGCCGCAGCCGGCGATACCCTTCTACCAGATCATGCCGAAGAACCTGAACCTGCTCTGGGTGCTGGTCTACGACATGCCGGCGCAGGCGATGGCCGACGCCGCGCGCGATGTCAATGCCTGGCTCGCCGAGGGCCGCGCGGTGCACCAGATCGCCCGCACTTTTCCCTACACGCAATTCGTCGATGCCCACCTGGTGGTGGAAAGGGGCGGCGAAATCGGCAAGGTGATCGTGGAGGTGGGCGGCGGATGAACCCTGGCGCGCGCTTTGCATGCTTCTCGAGTGTGTGTTCCTGCACGTGCTCCTGCATGTACTCCTGTATGGGCGCCTGTTTGCCACTGAATTCCTGTCCTAGAATCCATGCTTAATCCGTTCAAAAAGATACTCGCCGGCGATCCTGCCAAACCGCAGGAGACGCAGGCGCCCGAGTACATTTTCAACTTCGACCTGGAGCGCAAGAAGGAATACCTGCTCGACCTGCGGGCGATCCTGCGCACCCCCGGCTCGCGCCGCTTCCTGCCGCGCCTGCACAAGCTGGAAACCATCGTCACGCGCAACGAGCACCGCATCCGCATTCCGCACGACGCCATGCCGGCGCTGGTGCGCGAGCTGGTGTCGGTGGAGCGGCGCGTGCCGCAACAAAGCCCGCTGCGCGAGCTGATGGATGCGGTGCCCGGCCTGGCGGCGTCGATCCGCGTCGACCCGACCCCCACCTCGGTGCTGATGGGCGGCCACGAAGCCATCCCCGGCGAGCTCAATACCCGCGAGATGAACACCGCCGCCAAGCGCCTCGGCGAGGCGTTGGAAAAGCAGCAGCCGCCGGCGACTTCCACTGCGCCGGCCATCAAGGCAAAGCCGGCCGTGCCCCGCTCGGGAGGCCCCGCAACCCGGCCCGGCGCCAAGTCGCAAACCAAACCCGCAGGCGCGACGGAACCGGGCAAACCTGCCGTCAAGCCGGAAGGCGCCCCTGTCGGCAAGCCGCAGGACAAGCGCGCGAGCGCACCCCTGGACAAACCGGTCAGCGCAGCGCCGGGCAAACCCGCGAGCGCGCCGCCGGCCAAGCCGGACGCCAGGGCGGCGGCCATACCCTGGGAAAAGCCGGCCACCACTGCGCGCCCGTCCGCCAAACCAGCGCCCGCCGTCCCGGCCAAGGCGCCCGCCGCCGAGAAGCCCGCCGAAACCAGCTTCGGCGACACCGCGATGAGCAGTTCCGAGCAGCAGCGCTTTTTGCAGGACAGCAGCTCGACCTTCGAGGCAGAGGTGCTGCGCACCGGCGACCTGGCCGACGCCGACCTGGCCGGCTATTTCGACCTTTGCCTGATGAGCGGCGAGTACGAAAAAATCATCGACACGCTGCTGCCCCGCGTCGGCGAAGCGCCCAGCGCCTGGGCCTGGGTGCGCTTGCTGAAGGCGGCCGAGGCGGCGAAGAAGCTGGAATTCGAAGTTTGGGGCAGCAACTTCAAGTCGTGGATCAAGCGCCACCACCCGGCGCTGCTGCCGGACAAGAAAGCCGCCAAGCAGGAGGACCTCTTGTTCGGCGTGCGTCGCGCCGGCCTGCAGGACCTGGAGCGCCAGGAACTGACGCCGTAGAGCATGTTCCGGCGGCGTTCGGCCGGGCGCCCGGTCCTCAACCGGCTGGAAGCTTATTTGCCCACCATGTAACACGCGATTGAAGGCCGGCGGCCGGGCTCCATATAATTCAGACCATGCGCCCGACCGACCCCTTCGCCCCGGAAACTCTCACTCGCGCCGAACTCGATGCCCTGCCCGGCGCCACCGTGGTGGAATTCGGCACCAACTGGTGCGGCTGGTGCCGCCGGGCGCAGCCGATGCTCGAGCAGGCCTTCGCTGGCAACCCCGGTGGCCACGAAGCGCCGCGCCTGATCAGGGTGGAAGACGGCTCCGGCTTTCCGCTGGGCCGCTCCTTCGAGGTCAAGCTGTGGCCGACCCTGGTGTTCATGCGCGACGGCGTCGAGGTGGCCAAACTGGTACGGCCGGACAATATTGAACAAGTTCGGCAAGCCTTGGCCCAAATTGAGGCTGCTTCCTGAGCCTCGCGGCTGCACAATCCCGCGAGTTTATTGCCTGAAACTGCAAATCCGGGCTACTACGTATGCAAAACGGGTAAGGGATTAGGTAAGCTGTGCGCTCACCTCTTTTGCGCATCTTCCTCGCCCAGCGCCATGCTCCTCACCGACATACCGCCTACCTCCGGCCGTCCCTCCGTCGCGTGGTACCAGCGCGAGCTTTCGGCCATCATTGAACGATACTCCGGCAGCAACGGCTTCCACAAAACCGCGATTCCCGGCCTGACCCTGATCCGCGGCACGCAGACCAGCAGCGGCAACTGCGGCGTCTACAAGCCGGCGATGGCGCTGATCAGCCAGGGCGAAAAGCACGTCACCCTGGGCGAAGACAGCTTCGTCTACGACCAGAGCCGCTACCTGGTCAGCTCGCTCGACCTGCCGGTGATCGGCAACGTGACCCGCGCCTCTGAAGAAGAGCCCTACCTCTGCATCATGTTCGACCTCGAGCCGCGGCGCATCAGCGAGCTGATGAGCGAAATGAAGCTCTCGCGCCCGCCTTCCGCCTCCGGCCGCGCCATGGCCGTGGGCGAGCTGACGGTGGAACTGCTCGACCCCGTGCTGCGCCTGGCGCGCCTGCTCGACAGCCCGCAGGACATTCCCGTGCTGGCGCCGATGATCGAGCGCGAGCTGCTCTACCGCCTGCTCACCGGCGAATGCGGCCAGCGCCTGCGCAACCTCGCCGTGGCCGAGAGCCAGACCGGGCAGATCGTGCGCGCCATCGACTGGCTGAAGCACCACTACACCCAGTCCCTGCGCATCGAAGACCTGGCCCGCACCGTGCACATGAGCGAGAGCTCGCTGCACCACCACTTCAAGGCCGTCACCGCGATGAGCCCGCTGCAGTACCAAAAGATGCTGCGCCTGCAGGAAGCGCGGCGCCTGATGCTCACCGAAATGCAGGACGCCGCCTCCGCCGGCCACCGCGTCGGCTATGAAAGCCCCTCGCAATTCAGCCGCGAATACAGTCGCCTCTACGGCGCCCCGCCGCTGCGCGACATCTCGCAACTGCGCAAGACGCTGGGCACGCCCGCTTCTTTACCCATTTCTTCACCCCTGTCGTCACGCGTGCAGGCGCAAACGCCGACGGCCTTGCAACAATAAGCGCTGCTGCTCAAAAGAACATGGCGCGCCCCGCGGGGCGCGCTTTTTTTCGCCCCGGGCAAATAGGCGCCACAATCGGGCCCAGCGCCTGAAGCCTCTCCACTCCCCTTCCAGTCGAACAGTGAACATTCACAGCCATCTCCGCCGCGCCAGACCGTACCTGATCGCCGCCCTGGTGTTTTGCGCCGTGCTGTTCATCGGCGAGATTTTCTTCGTCAAGTCGCGCGGCACCTACTACCCGACGAAAACCGAATTCTTCATCATGCTGCTGCCGCCTTTCGGCGCGGTTATCACCTTGATGCCGCTGGTGCACTTGTCCTGGTTCGGACCGGATGCGCCGGCCGTATTGAAAACAGCCAAATTGGTTTTCTTCTGGCTGATGGCCGCCATCTGGGTTTTGCTATTCGGCATTCTTTTTCTGGTGGCGATTTGATAAAAGAGGCCCGGCCGAATAAAAATTCCGGCCGGCCTTATTCCCTTCGCAGGCCGAATCCAGGATGGCGGCGATGATGGCGAATGGCCAAAATGCGCACCAGGT
>DATAZV010000090.1:0-19448 GCA_036271855.1 Burkholderiales bacterium | reverse complement strand
AGCAGGAGCGCAAGTAGGGCGGAGCACCATGCGGCGCCTCGCGCCGCCGCCCAACATGCGCTCGTCGCCCGCGCTTAAGACGACTGCCGCGCCGACTTCATCAGGCGCTGCTTTTCGCGGTTCCACTCGCGCTTTTTCTCGGTGTCGCGCTTGTCGGCCTTTTGCTTGCCGCGGCCCAGGCCGATCTCCGCCTTTACCCGGCCACCCTTGTAGTGAAAGTCCAGCGGCACCAGGGTGTAGCCGCGCTCCTGGACCTTGCCGATCAGGCGCTTGATCTCCTCGGCGTTGAGCAGCAGCTTGCGCGTGCGCACCGGGTCCGGGCTGATGTGGGTGGAAGCCTCGGGCAGCGGGCTGATGTGGGCGCCGATCAGGTAGAACGCGCCCTCGCGCAGGATCACGTAGCCTTCCTTCATCTGCGCGCGGCCGGCACGAATGGCTTTTACCTCCCAGCCTTCCAGCACCAGGCCGGCCTCGTACTTCTCCTCGATGAAGTAGTCGAAGTTGGCTTTTTTGTTTTGTACGATGCTCATAAGGGGAGGGTGCCGCGATGCCTGGTCTGATCCGCTGCTGCTGTCCGTTAAAATGGCGATTGTAACAACCGCTTTCAAGCCGCCCTTCCGCATTCTTGCTTTTACTCAGCCACCAGTGCCCCAGATCCGCAAGTCCGCCCTCCTGCCTTACAGCGCCCAGCGCATGTTTGAACTGGTCGCCAAGGTGGCCGACTACCCGCAATTCATGCCCTGGTGCGGCGGCGCGCGCGAGGCGCCGGCGCCCGCCGGCCGGGTGCGCGCCACCGTCGACATCAATTACCACGGTGTCAGATCCAGCTTCACCACCCTCAATCGCAACGAGCCGCACACCTCGATCGCCATGCACTTCGTCGAGGGGCCGTTTTCCGCGCTCGAGGGCCTGTGGCGCTTCACCGCCTTGGGCGAGGACGCCTGCAAGGTCGAATTCAACCTCGACTACGAATTCGCCGGCGGCATCCTCGGCAAGCTGGTGGCGCCGGTGTTCGACCTCATCGCCAAATCCTTCATCGACGCGTTTTCCAGGCGCGCCGAGGCGCTCTATGGCTGACACCGTGCGGGTGGTGCATGCCCCGGCCGGCGCGCCGCCGCTCGAAGCAGTGCTCACGCTCGCGCCGGGGATGACCCTGGCCGACGCGGCGCGCGCCAGCGGCATTCTTGAGCGCTGCCCGCAACTCCAGCTCGCCGGCACCAGACTCGGTGTCTGGGGCCACCCGCGCGACCCCGCCAGCCTGCTGCGCGCGGGCGATCGCGTCGAAATCTACCGTCCGCTCACCGCCGACCCCAAAGCCAGCCGCAGCCTGCGGGCGAAGAAAAAGGCGGCGGGGAGGTAACTGCGAGTAACGGCGGAGCAAGGCCGAAACCGGCCCGGACCATCGAAAAGCCGGGCACGCAGCCCGGCTTTTTTCATTCCCTCATTCTCCTCGCGGGCAGGCTCTGCTCAGCCGCCGCACTTGGAGGCGCTCATGTCCTGCTGCGCCTTGGCGACATCGGCGCCGCGTTCGGCATCGTCGACGAAATACGGGTTGCCGTTGGGGTCGAACTTGCGAATCCGCTGGCCGCTTTGCATTGCCGCCAGGTTTGCCTGCAGGGCCGCGCAGCGGGCTTGGGTGTCCTGTGCCTGCTGCGCTTTTTGCGCGTCCGCTGCGCCCTTTTTCGCTGCTTCGGCCTGGCGCTTCTTGTAGTCGGCTTCGCGGTCGGCCACCGATTGCGGGCCGGCCTTCTTGTCCTTGCTCTTGTCGTCCTTCCCGTCGGCGGTTGCCGCCGTGGCAGGCGCCGGTGCCGACTGCTTGAGCTTGGGTGATTTCAGGATATCGGCCGCCGGGGTGCCGGGCGGCGGTGGATTGTCGCTGTACACCATGTGCCCGGTGGCGTCTTTATAGTGGTACAGCTGCGCCTGGGCACTGCCGCAGGCGAGCATCAGGCCGACTGCCCCGATGAGCGCGGCGAAGCTTGTTCTCGTCATCTCTTTATCTCCCGATTTCATTTCTGCAACAAGACCTTAGCGGGTTTTGTTCATGCAGTCAATTGGCTTGCCGGCAAACGGCAAGATGGCAAGGACGAACGGACTCGCGTATAATTGCGCTTTGCGGCATAAGGAAACTCCCGATGCGACTCATCGGCAAAGCCCTGACGTTCGACGACGTCCTTCTGGTACCGGCCCATTCGGCCATCCTCCCTCGCGACACCCGCCTAAGCACCAAGCTTACACGCAACATCGCCCTGAACATCCCGCTGGTTTCCGCGGCGATGGATACGGTCACCGAAGCGCCCCTGGCCATTGCCATCGCCCAGGAAGGCGGCATCGGCATCGTCCACAAAAACCTGAGTCCCAAGCTGCAGGCGGCCGAAGTGCTGAAGGTCAAGCGCTTCGAGTCCGGCGTCTTGCGCGATCCGATGACCGTCTCTCCCTCTATAACGGTCAGGGAGCTGCTTGCGCTGACACAGCAATACAAGGTTTCGGGTTTTCCCGTGGTCGAAAAGGACGTGGTCGTCGGCATGGTGACCAACCGCGACTACCGCTTCGAGACCAATCTCGACCAGCCGGTGGCCGCCATCATGACCCCGCGCGAACGCCTGATCTATGTAAAAGAGGGCGGTTCGCTGGAAGAAGCCAAGGCGCTGATGCACAAGCACCGCCTGGAGCGCGTGGTGGTGGTGAACAACAATTTCAACCTGCGCGGCCTGATCACCGTGAAGGACATGCTCAAGTCCACCGAGCACCCGAATGCCTGCAAGGACGACCAGGGCAAGCTGCGCGTCGGCGCCGCCGTCGGTGTCGGTGACGGCACCGAGGAGCGGGTCGAACTGCTGGTGGGCGCCGGGGTGGACGTGATCATCGTCGACACCGCCCACGGCCATGCCCAGGGCGTGCTGGACCGCGTCAAATGGGTCAAGCGCAAGTTCCCGCAGGTCGAAGTGGTGGGCGGCAACATTGCCACCACCGAGGCGGCCCGTGCGCTGGTCGACCATGGCGCTGACGGCGTGAAAGTCGGCATCGGCCCCGGCTCGATCTGCACCACGCGCATCGTGGCAGGTGTCGGCGTGCCGCAGATCACCGCCATCTCCAACGTCTACGAAGCGCTGAAAAATACGGACATCCCGTTGATTGCCGACGGCGGCATCCGCTATTCCGGCGACATCGCCAAGGCGATTTCGGCCGGCGCGCACACGGTGATGATGGGCTCGATGTTCGCCGGCACCGAAGAGGCGCCGGGCGAGACCATCCTGTTCCAGGGGCGCTCGTACAAGAGCTACCGCGGCATGGGCTCGATCGGCGCGATGAAAGACGGCGCGGCCGACCGCTATTTCCAGGACCCGGCCAACAACGCCGACAAGCTGGTGCCCGAAGGCATCGAGGGCCGCGTCGCCTACAAGGGCAGCGTGCTGTCGATCATCTATCAACTGGTCGGCGGCCTGCGTTCCTCGATGGGTTACTGCGGCTGCGCCAGCATCGACGATCTGCGCAGCAAGAGCCAGTTTGTCGAGATTACTTCGGCCGGCATGCGCGAGTCGCATGTGCACGACGTGACCATCGTCAAGGAACCGCCCAACTACCACCAGGACTGATCCCGGAAGGGCACGGCTAGGCCGTGCCCTTCGCGCATTGGGACCCGGAAAATCCGCTTTTACCGTGACATCCAACTGACCGCTCCATGTTTGGCGCCCATGCATAACAAAATCCTCATCCTCGATTTCGGCTCCCAGGTGACCCAGTTGATCGCGCGCCGCGTGCGCGAAGCCGGGGTGTATTCGGAAGTCCATCCCTGCGACGTGTCTGACGAATTCGTGCGCGGCTTCGGCGCTGTCGGCATCATTCTTTCCGGCAGCCACATGTCGGCGTATGAGGAAGAGACTGCCAAGGCGCCGGCGGCGGTGTTCGAGGCAGGCGTGCCGGTGCTGGGCATTTGCTACGGCATGCAGACCATGGCGCAGCAGCTTGGTGGCAAGGTTGAAGGCGGCCACACACGTGAATTCGGCTACGCCGAAGCCAGGGCGCGCGGGCATACGAAGCTGCTCGACGGCATCGCCGACTTCAGTACGCCGGAAGGGCACGGCATGCTGAAGGTGTGGATGAGCCACGGCGACAAGGTGACGGAACTGCCGCCGGGTTTCAAGCTGATGGCCTCCACGCCTTCGTGCCCGATGGCGGGCATGGCGGATGAAGAGCGGCGCTTTTACGCCGTGCAGTTCCACCTTGAGGTGACCCACACCCTGCAGGGGCAAAAGATTCTCGATCGCTTTGTGCTGGAAATCTGCGGTGCGCGGCCGGACTGGAACATGCCAGACTACGTCGGCGAAGCGGTGAAAAAAATCCGCGACCAGGTGGGCAATGACGAGGTGATCCTCGGCCTGTCCGGTGGTGTCGACTCCAGCGTGGCCGCGGCGCTGATCCACAAGGCGATTGGCAAGCAACTCACCTGCGTGTTCGTCGACCATGGCCTGTTGCGCCTGGACGAAGGCAAGCTGGTGATGGACATGTTCGCCCGCAACCTCGGGGTGAAAGTGATCCACGTCGATGCCAGCGCCGAGTTCATGGGCAAGCTCGAAGGCGTCACCGACCCCGAAGCCAAGCGCAAGATCATCGGCCGCGAATTTGTCGAGGTGTTCCAGCGCGAGTCAGCGAAAATCGCCGGCGCCAAATGGCTGGCGCAGGGCACCATCTACCCGGACGTGATCGAGTCGGCCGGTGCCAAGAACAAAAAGGCGCAGACCATCAAGTCGCATCACAACGTCGGCGGCCTGCCTGACACCCTGCACCTGAAATTGCTCGAGCCGCTGCGCGAACTGTTCAAGGACGAAGTGCGCAAACTCGGCGTGGCGCTCGGCCTGCCGCACGAAATGGTCTACCGCCATCCCTTCCCCGGCCCGGGCCTGGGGGTGCGCATACTCGGCGCGGTAAAGCGCGAATACGCTGACCTGCTGCGCCGTGCTGATGCCATCTTTATCGAAGAGCTGCGCAACACCAAGGACACCGAAGGCAAGAGCTGGTACGACCTCACCTCGCAGGCCTTCGCCGTGTTCCTGCCGGTGAAGTCGGTCGGTGTGATGGGCGACGGCCGCACCTATGAATACGTCGTGGCGCTGCGCGCGGTGCAGACCCAAGACTTCATGACCGCGCACTGGGCGCATTTGCCGCACGAGTTGCTGGGCAAGGTGTCGAACCGCATCATCAACGAAGTGCGCGGCATCAACCGCGTGGTCTACGACATCTCGGGCAAGCCGCCGGCGACGATTGAGTGGGAGTGATTCCCCATGGAAATCAAGGTCAACTTTCTCGACAAGCTGCGTCTTGAAGCCAAGTTCGACGACTTCACGGTCGTGTCCGACCAGCCTATCCGCTATAAGGGCGATGGCTCGGCGCCTGGTCCCTTCGATTATTTTCTGGCCTCGTCGGCCTTGTGTGCAGCCTACTTTGTGAAGTTGTACTGCGTAACCCGTGATATTCCCACCGAAAATATCCGCCTGTCGCAGAATAATATTGTTGACCCGGAAAACCGCTACCAGCAGATTTTCAAGATTCAGGTTGAGTTGCCCCCGGATATCCTGGAGGTAGACCGCCGCGGTATCTTGCGCTCCATCGAGCGTTGCACGGTGAAAAAAGTGGTGCAGGCCGGCCCCGAGTTCGTCATTGAAGAGGTGGAGAACCTGGATGCCGATGCCCAGTCGCTGCTGACCTTGAAGTCGGCTGCGGACGCGAGCACCTATATTGCCGGCAAGGATCTGCCGCTGGAGCAGACCATCGCCAATATGTCGGGCGTTTTGGCAGCCTTGGGCATCAAGATTGAAATCGCTTCCTGGCGCAATCTCGTTCCCAACGTGTGGTCGCTGCATATCCGCGATGCGCATTCGCCGATGTGTTTTACCAACGGCAAGGGCGCGACCAAGGAAAGCGCGTTGGCGTCGGCGTTGGGAGAGTATATCGAACGCGTCAATAACAACCATTTTTACGCCGGCGCGTTCTGGGGTGAAGACATCGCCAACGCGGAATTCGTGCATTACCCGGACGAGCGCTGGTTCAAGCCTGGCCGCAAGGATGCGCTGCCGGCCGGCATTCTGGATGAATACTGTCGGCAGATTTATGATCCCGATGGCGAGCTGCGTGGCTCGCATCTGATCGACACCAACTCCGGCAATGCGCAGCGCGGTATCTGTTCGCTGCCGTATGTGCGGCAGTCGGATGGCGAAGTGGTGTACTTCCCGTCCAACCTGATCGAAAACCTGTTCGTCAGCAATGGCATGAGTGCCGGCAATACGCTGGCCGAAGCGCAGGTGCAATGCCTGTCCGAAATTTTCGAGCGGGCGGTAAAGCGCGAAATTCTGGAAGGTGAAATCGCCTTGCCTGATGTGCCGCAGGAAGTGCTGGCGAAATACCCTGGCATTGTGGCCGGCATTCAGGGGCTTGAAGAGCAAGGCTTTCCGGTGCTGGTAAAGGATGCGTCGCTGGGTGGGACGTACCCTGTCATGTGCGTCACCCTGATGAACCCGCGCACAGGCGGCGTGTTTGCCTCGTTCGGCGCGCACCCTAGTCTGCAGGTGGCGCTGGAACGCAGCCTGACGGAATTGCTGCAGGGCCGCAGCTTTGAAGGCCTGAACGATCTGCCTCGGCCTACCTTCGCCAGTGAAGCCGTGACCGAGCCGAATAACTTCGTTGAACACTTCATCGATTCCAGCGGCATCGTGTCGTGGCGCTTTTTCAGCGCCAAAGCCGATCACGATTTCGTCGAGTGGGATTTTTCCGGCCAGAGTGAAAACTCCAATGCCGAGGAAGCTGCGACCTTGTTCGGCATTCTCGAAGGCATGGGCAAAGAGGTGTACACAGCGGTATATGACCAACTGGGCGCCGTTGCCTGCCGGATGCTGGTGCCGGGTTATTCGGAAATCTATCCGGTGGAAGATCTGATCTGGGATAACACCAACAAAGCACTCCTGTTCCGCGCCGATATCCTGAACCTGCACCGCCTGGACGATGCCGGCCTGAAAGCGCTGCTCAAGCGTCTGGAGAACAGTGAGCTGGATGAGTATGGCGACATCGCCACCTTGATCGGCATCGAATTTGACGAGAATACGGCCTGGGGGCAACTGACCGTTCTTGAGTTGAAGCTGCTGATTCATCTCGCCTTGCGGCAATTGGCGGAGGCGCAAGAGCTGGTGGGCGCCTTCCTGCAGTACAACGACAACACGGCCGAGCGCGGATTGTTTTACCAGGCCTTGGATGCGGTGCTGGAGGTGCTGCTCGACGACGATCTGGAACTGGACGATTACGCGGTCAACTTCCGCCGGATGTTCGGCAACGCCAGGATGGACGCGGTAGTGGGGTCGGTGGACGGCAGCGTGCGCTTCTTCGGGTTGACGCCCACGAGCATGAAACTGGAGGGGCTCGACAGGCACCACCGCTTGCTCGACAGCTACAAAAAATTGCATCAGGCGCGGGCTAGTGCGGCGGCTGCGGCCAGTTAGGTTGCGAGTCATGGCCGCGAGCGGGAATGAGGCAATAGCGCAGAATCGAAGGCGTAGGGCCGGCCTGATCAATCGATGTCCTTGAACCGAAAGGAAGTAGCGATGGCAGGTCGGCAAGTCGCGCTGTATTTCGCCTGGAGCCGCGCCGACGAGGTCGCTGCACCGCTGGGGATTCTGGAGGGCCGGTTTCCCGCGCTGTTCGAGCTGCGCCGGCTGTTCTGGCCGCGTTTCGAGCCACTCGCCGATCCGGTGAAATTCGACCAGGGCGTCGGGGGCTTTCTCGATCACGTCCAGCTCCCCAATTTCAGGCTCTTTGCCGAACTGGCGGCTTCTTGGACCGGAAATCCCGTGCGGCAGGCCGAACGCGGGACGGACGCCGGCCTGTGCCCGCTCGATGGCGAATTTCTCACTGGTGTCGATACCCTGGTGATCATCAGCTTCGACTCGTCCCGCACGCGGCAACGGCCCAGCGGGGCGGAGATCGGCGCCATCCTCGCGTTTCTCGACGATCCCGACCACACGCTGTTCGTCTGCCCCCACCATGACATCGGCAATATTGACGAACTGCCCGAGGGCGAGCGCCTGGCGCGGCAGGAACTCGAGTTCCATCACCATGGCGACCCCGCCATTCCGGCACGGCAGTGCTTCGGCGATTTCGGCATTTCGCTTCTGGCCGAGCTGGGCCTGCAGGTCCGGAACCGCTTCGGCTTGCGGCCCGCAAAATTGCCGGACGGCTCGCCGGCGCCGCTCGGAGTTGACTCCGGGGTAGATCGCTCCGGGCTGATGGATGGCGTCACGACGTTCAATCTGCACGCGCACCTGCCGCATTTCGAGAGGCTGGGCGACAGCGTCGCGAAGCTGGACGTGCTGGCGCGCCAGCCGATAGATCCGGGCGCGCCGCCGCATCCTTTTACCGCGGGGGGCGATGGGATTTCGATGCCCTGCTGCAATCAAGAGCCGATGTTTTTCGCGGCCGCGTGTTGATCTGCGATACGACGACCTTCAGTTCCACCGCGGGCGGCGTCGACAGCCTGCAGCGCTTCTGGCGCAACGTGGTGTAACCCGGGCGACTCGAAGGCGGAGCGCTGGTGGCCGAGCAACTTTCTTTTCCAGACTTTGAGCCGGGCGGCAAGGCCAGGGTTCCCGCCGCTGCGCGGCGCGCGCCCGGCGCCGCCCGCAAGGCGATGAAGGGGCTGTTCTTCGCCCTGCGCCCGGCGCCGGAAATGCGCGCCACGCTCACGCAACTCAGGCATAGTCTGCGCGAGCAGCACGGCCTGGACGGCGCGCTGCTGAAGCCCGAGAATTTCCACGTCACCTTGCACCCCTTCGGCCAGACCGAGGGCGACTGGCCGGTGGAGACCATCGAAGCGGCAAAAGCCGCGGCGGCAAGCGTCAGCATGCCGCCGTTCGAGGTGGCGTTTGACCGCGCCATGAGTTTCAACCGCAAAAAAGCCACCGAGCCGCTGGTGCTGCTGGCGGTGGATCAAAATCTGGACGGGCTGCTCGCCTTCCAGCATGCCCTGGGCACGGCGATGCAAAGGGCGGGTCTGGGCCAGTATGTCGAGCGCCATCCGACGCCGCACCTGACGCTGTTGTACGACCGCAAGCGTATCGAAATGCAGGCGATCGAGCCGCTCGGCTGGACGGCGCACGAGTTCGTGCTGATCGAAAGCCTGATCGGCAAGAGTACGCATGTCGAGCGTGGCTGCTGGCCCTTGCGCCCCTGAAAACCAGACGGAATGGGCTGCCAAAGCCTTGACAAACCGCCTTTGTTTATCATATATTTCTGTAAAGACAGAAATAACCGATATAACAAGAAGAAGGAGTTTGTCATGGCCAGGCTGCAAAGGGTGGCTCTCGCGGCGGACCGCTTCGAGAGGGCGTTGCCGGCGCGGCAGCCGGTGCAAGGACAAATAAACGAACCGGTATTGCACGACCTGCGGTTTCGGGCCTTGCTGGGCGCCGATGCCTGGTCGCGCTTGCCGCCGGCGGTGTGCGAGCGCTTCAGCAAGCACCTGTTGCCGGGCGCGGCCGTGACTTATGTGGGCGAGATCGTGGAAAGCCGCAAGCTGTGGCAGGGCCGGGTGCTGGCGCAGTTGGCCCGCCTGATCGGCGCGCCGCTGCCGCTGTACGACGACACCGGGGTGCCGGCGGTGGTCTCGGTGACCGAGGATGCGGCTTGCGGCGGCCAGTTCTGGACCCGCATGTACGGGCGCAAGCGCGGATTTCCGCAGGTGATCCACAGCAGCAAGCGCTTCGCCGGGCCCACCGGCCTGGAGGAGTACCTGGGGCTGGGCTTCGGCATCGCGCTTGTGGTGAGCGCGGATACCCAGGCCCTGCACTTTCACAGCGACCATTACTTTTTTGCCCTTGGGGGCCGGCGCCTGCGCTTGCCGCGCTGGCTTTCGCCCGGGGCGCTGACCATCAGCCATGTGGACCGCGGCGGCGGCTGGTTTGCCTTCGTGCTGGCGCTGCGCCACCACTGGCTGGGCGAACTGGTCAGCCAGACCGGGCTGTTCCGCGAAAGCGTCACCCGTGATGCGCGCGAGGCTGATCATGACTGAGTCTTTCTGGTGGCTGGTGAGCCTGCAGATGGCGCTGGGTGCCTTCGATACCCTCTACCATCACGAGTTGACCGAACGCCTGGCCTGGCGCCCTTCGCAGGCCGGCGAGGTCAGGCTGCATGGGGTGCGCAACCTCGCCTACGTGGTTATTTTCATGGCGCTGGGCTGGGGCTGGCCGCAGGGCGCCTTCGCCTGGGGGCTGATCGGCCTGATGGCGGCGGAAATGCTCATCACCGGGCGCGATTTCGTCGAAGAGGACCGCACCCGCAAGCTGCCCGCCACCGAGCGTGTCACCCACCTGCTGCTGACCTTGAATTACGGCGTGGTGCTGGGCATGTTGCTGCCCCTGCTGGCGCAATGGGCGGCACTGCCGACGGCGCTGCTGCCGGCCTATCACGGGCTGTGGAGCTGGCTGTGCGCGCTGGCGGCGGCGGGCGTGGTGGTCTTCGGGCTGCGCGACCTGGCGGCGGCCGGGCGGGCGGGGCGCATCGTGCTTGCCGACCCCGCGCCCCTGGCCGGCGCGCTGGCCGGGCGCCGGGCGATCCTGGTCACCGGCGGCACCGGTTTTGTCGGCAGCCGCCTGATCGCGGCTCTGGCGGGCGCGGGGCACGAGGTGACGGTGCTGACCCGCGACCGCAGGCGCGCGGCCGGGTTGCCGGTGCCGTTGCGGGTAATCACCTCGCTTGGACAGATCGCCGACGGCACGCGGATAGACGCCATCGTCAACCTGGCGGGCGAGCCGATCTCCGACGGCTTGTGGACGCGGCGCAAGCGGTTTCGCATCCTGCGCTCGCGGCTGCGGATGACGCGCGACCTGGCCGGGCTGATGCGCCGCCTGCGGGTGAGACCCGAGGTGCTGGTCAGCGGCTCGGCGGTCGGCTGGTATGGCTTGCGTGGCGACGAGGCGCTGGACGAGACGGCCGACGGCACGCCCTGCTTTTCGCGCAATGTGTGCGTGGGCTGGGAGCGCGAGGCGCGGGCAGCGGGCGCGCTCGGGGTGCGCGTGGTCTGCCTGCGAACCGGCCTGGTGCTGGCGGCCGAGGGCGGCATGTTGTCGCGCATGCTGGTGCCCTTCGAGTTCGGCCTCGGCGGCCCGTTCGGCAATGGCCGCCACTGGATGAGCTGGATCCACCGCGACGACATGGTGCGCCTGATCGTCCACGCCATCGCCACCCCGGCGCTGAATGGCGCGGTCAATGCCACCGCGCCCGCGCCGGTGCGCAACCGCGAGTTCACCGCCGCGCTCGGCCGGGCGCTGGCGCGGCCCGCCTTCATGCCGGCGCCGGCTGCGCCGTTGCGCCTGGCGCTGGGGGCGTTTGCCGAGGAGTTGCTGCTGGGTGGGCAGAAGGTGCTGCCGGAAGCGGCGCAGCGCAGCGGCTTTCGCTTCGACTATCCGTCCATCGGCCAGGCGCTCGATGCCATCGCCGGCCGCCGCGCGGTCCCGGCGGCTGCGCGGGTTCAATCTTCCTCTTCGCCGGAGAAGAAGAATTCTCCCGCGCCGATCGCATAGCGTGGGCGCTGGTCGCGCAGCCATGGCGGGTTGTAGCAGGGGTCGGTGCCGGGCGGGTGCGGCGTCCCCGGCCGTATCTTGCCGCCGCGCTGGCGTTCTGGTCTTTCAGGTATTCGAAGACGAACCGCGCCTGGCGGTCGGTCGGGGGCTGATTCAGGGCTTCCATTTTATATCTCCGGTAACAGGGGCACTGGTTACCAAGATACGCAAGCCGATCAACCAAGTGTGGATGATTTTTGAGAGACAAACCGTGCGCAGATGCGCTTTCAATACACTCGCGAAGCGCCGGCTTTCAGGCCGGCGGCGGCACCCTCGCCGTTGCAACGGCGAGGGCGTGCCACCCTTAGTTCCAGTCGCCGCCGCCACCTCCAGAACCGCCGTCGTCCCAGGAGGAGTTGTCAGAGACGCCGAAGTCGTTGCCGCCCATGTCGTCGGCGGCGGCATCGGGAATGCTCTGGAACGGCACATAGCCGGAGTTGCCGAAGCCCTGCGAGGAAGAGCCGTGGTGGTCGAATACGCGATGGGCCAGTTCTTCGGCCAAGACGACGCCGGTACCGACAGCGGCGCCAGTGGCCAGGCCGCCGAGGATTTGCGAACCCATGCCGGGCGCCGGGCCGGCCGGCGCGTAGCCGGGCGGGCCGTAGCCGGGAGCGGGGCCACCGTAGGGCGCAGGAGAGGGACCAGACCCGGGGCCGGCGCCGTAGGCCGGACCATAGCCGCCGTAGCCGCTAGGCGGGGCGCGGCGGGTCATGAATTTCGCCGCCCAGATGATGAACAGCACCAGGCCGATACCTGCCGCCGCCAGACCCCAGGGGAAGCTCGCGGCCTGCGGGGAGGCGGCTTCCTGGTAAGAGGAGGCGTCGTTGCGTGATTCGGCGCGCGGCGTAGTGGCGGCCGGGCGCTCGATGATGGCGCGCAGTTTGGTGACTGCCTCAGGCTTGGCAAAAGGCAGGCCGGGGGCGAGTTTTTCGGCGGTCGCCAGTTCGCCCGCGGCCTCATGTACCTTGCCCTGTTTGGCCAGCAGTTCGGCGTCGATATAGTGCGCCTTGCCGCTTTGCGGATGGGCTTGCAGCACTTCGCGCATCATCCGCTGCGCTTCGTCCATGCGCCCGGCATCGGCGGCCTGGTAGATTTCATGCACGGTGGGTTCGGCGGCGAAGGCCGGGGCGGCGGCAAACAACCCCACCAGCATCAGCACGCCTGCGAAACCTGAAAGCAATTTTTTCATCTGGTCCTCCTGACCGGAAGCGGGGGGCGGCATGCCCAGGCGCCGCTGTAGATTTAAGCTGCGCTTACCCACATTGGCAATATGTGAGCGGATCAGGGCGATTCAAACGCCGCTCGGGCGGTGAGTTGTAACAATTCATGTCAGCGCCGGTGTCGCACACTTGTGTTGGACGGTGCGCGAGCGGTTTTGGTTCATCCAACCTTGCGCCTGCTGGTGCCGGGCAGTTGGAGAGCGGCCTTGGCGCTTATGCCGGGCTGTGGCTGCCCGCCAGCAGTTGCGCTTTCAGCGCGGCCATCACATCCTTCAATTGCGAGGCGTCGCCGGTGGTGCGCTGTACCAGCAGCCCGCCCTGCAGGGCGCCGAAAACCATGCGCGCCATTTTCGCCACCGGCGCCGGCAATTTGAATTCGCCGCGATCGGCTCCGCGCTTGAGGATGGCGGCGAGCCAGGCGTGGTGTTCCCTGAAAAAGTGGTCGACGCGTTCGTGCATTTCCGGCGGCAGGGCCATCATTTCTCCGGCCAGCGAGCCGCACAGGCAGACCCGCTCGCGCGATTTGGCGAATTGCAGGTAGGGCTCGAAATAGCGGTCGAGCATGGCCATCGAGGATTGCGACTGATCGCCGGCGATGGCGCTGAGGGCTTCCCCGAAACGCTCCGAATAGCGGTCGATGACGGCCGTACCCAGGCCGGTTTTGGAGGGGAAGTGGTAGTGGATGCTGGCCTTGGTGATGCCGAGCTGGCTGGAGATGTCCTGATAGCTGAAGGCGCTGTAGCCGCGGGTCTGGATCAGCATTTCGGCGAGGTCGAGAATCTGCTCGCGGGTATCGGCGGGCTGCCTGGGTTTAGCTGGGGTCATGGTGGTTTGCGGTGCCCGCGGGCGGCAGGTGCCCGCGCTTGGCCCAGTATAAAGCGCTGGTGGTGCTTGCCAGGGCCGAGCGGGTGCCGGCAGGATTGCGGACCCAGTTGCCGGGGCCGTAGACGCCGTGCTCGTCCTGGAGCGTGCCTGCAAGCACGAATATTTCCGTGCCCCCGGGGCTATTGGTCTCGGGGAGCATGGCTCCGGATTCGAGGCGCTCCATAGTCACCCATTCGGCCTCGCGATCGGCCGAGTGCAGGGGCAGGCGCCACTGTCCCCTGATCTCGCCGCGCACCCAGCCGGGCGCGGTGGTGTCGACGACCACGCGCTGGCGCTCCACCGGCGCCATCTGGCGCAGCTTGACCAGGATGGTGCAGCCGGGCCCGGTGCGCGGCGCGTGGCGGCTGCCGGGCGGGTTGCGCACGTAGGTGCCGGCGGGATAGTGGCCGTATTCGTCGGAGAAGATGCCTTCGAGCACCAGGAACTCCTCGCCCAGCGCGTGCTCGTGCGCCGGGAAGGCGCGCCCGGGGGCGTAGCGCACCAGCGAAGTGGCGCGCGCCACTTCGCCGCCGACGCGGTCGAGCAGGCGCCGTTCCACCCCGGCTTGCGGCGAGGCGACCCAGGGTAGCTGGTCGGTGGCGACGACGACGCGCCGGGAGAAGTCGGCGTTGATCAGCTCATGTTCCATTTTTTCTGTCCTCAGAAGCGGCCGGCGAACGGGCGCAGGTCGAGTTCGTGGGTCCACGCCGAGGGATGCTGGGTGGCCAGGCCGAGGTAGGCGCGCGCCAGCGCCTGCGGCTCCATGCGCCCCGAAGGGGCGGGGCCGAAGCGCTGGTCGGTCTGTGCTTCGTCGATCAGGCCGTCGAGCACCACGTGCGCCACGTGCACGCCTTTCGGCCCGTATTCACGGGCCAGGGATTGCGCCAGCCCGCGCAGCGCGAATTTGGCCGAGGCGAAGGCGGCGAATTTGGCGGCCCCGCGCCTGCCGGCGGTGGCGCCGCTGAAAATCACGGTGCCCGAGCCGCGCGCGGCCATCTGCGGCAGCACGATCTGGCCGGCGACAAAGGCGCCCAGGCTACAGACGCGCCAGACCTGCTCGAACTCGTCGGCGGTAGTCTCGGCGAAGTCCTTGATCAGCAACATGGCGGCATTGTGCACCAGCACGTCGATGCGCCCGGCGTGGGGCCGCAAAACTTCGGCGGCTTCGGCCGGCCGGGTGATGTCGCAGGCGAGATGGGTGTAGCGGCCGCCTGCCTGCGCGACCAGTTGCACGGCATGCGCCGGCGCCTGGCTGCTGCGCGCCAGGCCCAGCACGTCGTAGCCGGCGGCGGCGAATTCGGCCGCGATGCTGACGCCGAAGCCGGCGGCGATGCCTGTCACCAGAAGCACCGGCCTGGCGCTTTCGAGCGGCGCCTTCATAGCCAGTGCAAGACGCTGGCGATGATCACCATCTGCGCGCCCCAGCCGACGGTGAAGGAAAGCGTGCGCCCCAGGGGAACACCCAGCGTATAGACGATGTAGTGCACCAGGCGTGCGGCGAAGTAAACCACGGCGGCCATCTGGGTCAGCGGCGTCGAGATGTGCAGCAGGTGGGCGGCCAGCACCGCCGGGACGAAGATGGCGAGGTTTTCGACGGCGTTGTGGTGCGCGCGCATGGCGCGCTGCGCCCAGGCGGAATGGGGCAGGTTGACTTCCGCCTGCATGCCGGAAATCGCCGGCCACAGGCCGCGCACGGCGACGCGGTCAAGGAAGTAGGGCACCCAGAACAGGGCGGTCATGAAAACGGTGAGGGTCATCCAGAACAGTTCGGGGGTCATTTTTGGCTCCGTATATTGGGAGCAACGGATTATTACCTACTAGTAGGTAAGTGTCAAGAACGGCCGATTTTGGCTGCGAAATGGATGTAGCTGCCGTGGCTGCTCCTGTTTCATCTAGAATCGCGGCTGTCCGTCCCGCAGGGGCGGGCCATCAAGGCCTTTGAGACGGAACACCTGGCTCAGGCTGGCAGAAGACGAATAATTCTGGAGAGACGTAATGTCGAATGGTGTTCGGTTGAACGATTACCTGGCGCGCATCGGCTATGCCGGCACGCCGGGGCCGGACCTGGAGACGCTGGCGGGGATTCACGCCGCCCACGTCAATGCGATTCCCTTCGAGGGCCTGGACCCGCTGCTGGGCCGGCCGGTGATGCTGGACCTGCCTTCGGTACAGGCCAAGCTGCTCGACAGCCGGCGCGGCGGCTATTGCTTTGAGCAGAACGCGCTGCTGCAGGCGGTGCTGCAGTCCCTCGGCTTTCGCACCACTGCGCTGGGCGGGCGGGTGCGCTGGAATGTGCCGCCGGAGAGTCCGCTGGGGGGGCGCACGCACATGCTGCTGAAAGTGGATCTGCCGCAGGGGCCTTACCTGGCGGACGTGGGCTTCGGTGCCTGCCTGCTGGATGCGCCGCTGCGCTGGGTGACCGATGTCGAGCAGCGCACGGCGATGGGCACTTACCGGCTGACTTTGGCCGACGGCCTGTATACCCTGAGCGCGAAGCAGCCGGCCGGCTGGCGGGTGATGTATGTGTTCGATCTGGCGCCGCAGATTCCGGCCGACTTCGAGCTGGGCAACTGGTTTACCTCCACCAGCCCGCTGGCGCCGTTCAAGCAAAGGCTGATCATGGAGCGCCTCGCCGCCGACAAGCGCTACAAGCTGATCAATCGTCGCTTCGTGGTCGAGGCGCGCGATGGTGAGATTGCCTCCGAGAGCATGGTCGCTTCGGCCGCGGAGTTGCGCGGGATACTCGAAGAGACTTTCGGCGTTACCGCGCCGGCGCCGGCCGAGGAGATTTTCGCGCGTCTCGGCAGCTAGGCCGGCGTTCGCGCGACTTTCTGGCGCAGGTTTTTGGCGTCCGCCGGGGCGTGGACCTTGCTGTCGTTGTCGAAATAGCAATAGACGTCGCGGCTGTTGCGCGGGCGCGGCGGCGCCGCCGAAATCAGGTGCGCGTCAACCGGCTGGCCGCCGCCGGCCCAGGCGTGCACCCGCGCGGCCCAGCGCGCCAGTGCCCGGTCGCCATAGCCGCTGACGTAGAGCTGCTTGTCGCCGTGCAGGCGCAGGTAGGTAAAGTCGGCCGTGATGTCTTCGCGGTAGGGCCATTTGCCGGCGGTGTCGGCGATCACCAGGGCGACGTTGTGCTTGCGCAGGAGCCTGATAAACCCGGGGTCGAGAAAACTTTCGTGGCGGATTTCCAGGGCGTGGCGCAGGCGGCGCCTGGCGTCTATCGCCAGCCGCGCGCGGCCGTGCATGCGCGAGTCGCGGCAGCGGGCGAGCTTGAGGGCAGCCTCGGTATCTCGCGGCAGCAGCTTGAAGAAGTGCTCCAGGGTGGGCGCATCATAGCGCATGGTGGGCGGCAACTGCCAGAGGATGGGGCCGAGCTTTTCGCGCAGGTTGAAAACGCCGGAGGCGAAGAAGTTGGCCAGGGGCTTTTCGATCTCGCGCAGGCGCTTGATATGGGTGATGAAGCGCGGCGCCTTGAGGCTGAAGACGAAGCCGGCCGGGGTCTGCTCGTACCAGGCCTGGTAGTTTTCGGGACGCTGCAGGGAATAGAAGCTGCCGTTGATTTCGATGCTCGGGAAGGCGCGCGCGGCGTATTCGAGTTCGTGCGCCTGCGGCAGGTCTTTTGGGTAGAACTTGCCGCGCCAGGGCGCGTAGCGCCAGCCTGAGATGCCGATAAGGATCTTGCCCATTTCAATGTTTGGCGAACGGGACGGCGAGCTTGAGGTCGGCGACGAACTTGCCGTATTCCTGCTCCTTGTCTTCCGGCGGCACGCGCAGCAGGAAGGAGGGATGCACGGTGATCAGCAGCGATACCCCAGGCGCATGCTCGATCAGGCGCCCGCGATTGGCGCCGACGGGGGTGGCGCGGCCGGTGACGGCGCGGGCGGCGGTGGCGCCCAGCGCGACGATGAGTCTGGGGGCGACGATTTGGATTTCGCGGTCCAGCCATTCGAGACAGGTGGCGAGTTCGGCTTGCGCCGGGGTCTTGTGCAGGCGGCGCTTGCCGCGCAGTTCGAACTTGAAATGCTTGACGGCATTGGTGACGTAGACGTGCTCGCGAGTGATACCGGTTTCCTGCAGCGCGCGGTCGAGCAGGCGGCCGGCGGGGCCGACGAAGGGGCGACCGGCGGTATCTTCCTGGTCGCCGGGCTGCTCGCCGACCAGCATGATGCGGGCGGCGGCGGGGCCTTCGCCGAAGACGGTCTGGGTGGCATGCTCCCAGAGGGGGCAGTCGCGACAGTCCGACGCCGCCTTGCGCAGGGCGGGGAGGGTGTGGCCGGCTTGATCGGCGGTGCTGAAACCAGGTTTGGGTTTGGTGCTCATCGGCTGGCCTTGTTCAGTGGAGGCGGTTCCGCTCCCAGCGGCGGGGCGATGTCTTCCAGCGCGCGGCCTTCGGCGTTGATGGCGTAGCGCCAGGCGATCAGGCCGGCGCCCATCATCAGTAGCGCGCCGATGGCATAGCCGATGCTGACGGCGCCGCGGCTGCCGCTTTGCACCAGCGCGCCGAACAGGGCCGGGGCGACAAAGCCGCCGGCACCGGTCCCCACGGCGTAGAACACCGAGATGGCCAGCGCCCGGGTTTCCAGCGGGAACACTTCGCTCACCGTGAGGTAGGCGGAACTGGCGGCGGCGGAGGCGAGGAAGAACACGGCGGACCAGCACAGCGCCTGGCCGCGCGCGTCCAGCCAACCCTGCAGGAAGGCCCAGCCGGTGAGCAGCAGGCCGGCGCCGGAAAGAACATAGGTGAAGGCGATCATGCGGCGGCGGCCGAGGCGATCGAACAGGGGGCCCAGGATCAGGGGGCCGGCGACGTTGCCGAGGGCGAAGGGGAAGATGTAGAGGGCGACGCGCTCATCGGCGACGCCGTAGAAGCGCGTCAGCACCAGGGCGTAGCTGAAGAAGATGGCGTTGTAGAAAAACGCCTGCGCGATCATCAGCGCCAGGGCGACCAGGCTGCGGCGGCGATATTGTTTGAACAGCACGCGCGCGACTTCGCTGAGCGAGGGCAGGGTGCGATCAAGGTAGGGGCGGCCGGGGGCGACGGCGGCGAGCGGGCCATGGCTTACTTCGATCTGCTGCTCGATGGCGGCGACGATTTGCTCGGCCTCGGCGCCTCTGCCGTGGGTGATCAGCCAGCGCGGGCTTTCGGGCACGTCGCGGCGCACCAGCAGCATGGCGGCGGCCAGCACCGCGCCTGCCGCGAAGCCGGCACGCCAGCCCAGCGCCGGGCCGAGTACCTGCGGGCTCAACAGGATCAGGCTGATGCCGGCGCCGAGTGCCGCGCCGAGCCAGAAGCTGCCGTTGATCGCCAGATTGACCTGGCCGCGCAGGCGCGCGGGGATGAGTTCGTCGATGGCGGAGTTGATGGCCGCGTATTCGCCGCCGATGCCCAAACCCGTAAGCACGCGGCACAGGGCGAAGAACAGGAAGTCGGGCGCCAGGGCGGTGGCCAGCGTGGCCGCCATGTAGAGGCCGAGGGTGGCGAGGAACAGGCGCTTGCGGCCCAGCTTGTCGGTGAGGCGGCCAAACAGCAGGGCGCCGATCACCGCGCCGCCGACGTATAGCGAGCCGGCCCAGCCGACCTCGCCGGCGGAAAGGCCGAGCGTATCCGGGCGCTGCAGGGCGGCGCCGATCGAGCCGACCAAGGTGACTTCGAGGCCGTCGAGCACCCAGGCGACGCCCAGGGCAATCACCACGCGCCAATGCCAGGGCGACCAGGGCAGACGGTCGAGGCGGGCGGGGATGTCTCCGGGGGCGGTGTGCATGC
>DATAZV010000089.1:0-5317 GCA_036271855.1 Burkholderiales bacterium | reverse complement strand
GAACGCCATCGCGCCGAACATTTTCCTCAAGCTGCCTTATGACGCGCGCAAGGATTTCGCTTCGGTCATTTATCTTGGCTACGTGCCCAACGTGCTGGCCATCAACCCCAAGGGCGTACCGGCGAAAAACCTGAAGGAGCTGGTGGCCTATGCGAAGGCCAACCCCGGCAAGCTCAGCTTCGCCTCTTCCGGCAACGGCAGCACCCAGCACCTGGCGGGTGAAATGCTCAAGCTCTCCGGCGGCATCAACATCGTTCACGTGCCCTACAAGGGCAGCGGCCAGGCCATCACCGACCTGCTGGCGAACATCGTGCAGCTGAACATCGACACCATGCCGCCGGTGATCGAGCACATCAAGGCCGGCAGCCTGCGTGCCCTGGCCGTCACCACGCCCAAGCGCGCCAGCCAGTTGCCCGAGGTGCCTACCTTCGTCGAAGAAGGCATGGCCGGCTTCACCATGATCAACTGGTACGGCATCGCCGCGCCCGCCGGCACGCCGCCGGAGATCGTCCGCAAGCTCAACGCCGAATTCGACCGTGCCCTGGCCGACAAGGACGTGCGTTCCAAGCTGGTGCCGGTGGGGGCCGAGCTGGTGGGCGGTACCCCGGCGGAGTTCGACACCCTGATCAGGGGCGACCTCGACAAATATTCCAAGCTGGTGAAAGACGCGCACATCCAGATGGAATGAACGCCGGTGTCCCGGCCCCCGCTGCCCGGTGGCAAATGCCTCACGGGCAGCAGGGGCTTGCATCCGCGCTAAACTTATGCACCTTCATGCCTATTGATACTTAAGTCATGGGCACAAACATAATAAGATGGCACGTTCCCCCGTCCGCCGGGGTTTGCGGCGCATCCCCTCCTGGATACCGAGGAAAGTGATAAAGCAATGACCCAAGCAATCGATCAAGGCCGCCGCGCGGCCCTCAAGACAGGCAGCGCGACGGCGATTTTCGGCCTGTTCATCGCCGCCGGCCTGGTACGCCCTGGCAGCGCGCAGGCGCAGGCCGCCGGCTGGAACCAGGGCGCCTTCGCCGCCAAGGGCCTGGAGAACACGGTCAAGGCACTGGGCGGCGCGTCGCCCGCGCAAAGCAAGGACGTCACCTGGGGTTCGACCCCGGAGATCGCCGAAAATGGCGCGGTGGTGCCGATTTCCATCACCAGCAGCATCCCCAAGACGGAATCGATTTCCATCCTGGTGGAAAAGAACCCGAACACCCTGTCGGCGGTGTTTACCATTCCGGCCGGTACCGACCCGAGCATTTCGACGCGGGTGAAAATGGGCGAATCCTCGGCGGTCTACGCCCTGATCAAGGCCGACGGCAAATACTATGTCGCGCAGCGCGACATCAAGGTGACCCTCGGCGGCTGCGGCGGTTAACGCGCGCCAAGCCTATTCACTGAAACCAAAGCAAGCAAAGGAACGATCATGGCAGACCCGATGAAAATCCGCGCCAATGTGGAAGGCGAGAAGATCAATGTGCGCGTGCTGATGAGCCACGAAATGGAAACCGGCTTGCGCAAGGACGCCGCCGGCAAGACCATTCCGGCGCTGTTCATCCAGGAGGTCAGCGCCACCTGCAACGGCAAGACCGTGCTGTCGGCCCAATGGGGCACCTCGATCGCGAAAAACCCCTTCCTGCAATTCAAGTTCAGCGGCGCCAAGGCCGGCGACAAGGTGGTCGTCAGCTGGGTCGACAGCAAGGGCGACAAGCGCAGCGACGAAGCGACGATTGCCGCCTGAGCGGCGGCGCCGCGAACCATTGGCATTCACGCCGGCACCAGCCGGCTTGTTTTTTACCGGAGTCAGTCATGCGCAGCCTGCCAGCTTCCGTATTCGCCGCCCTTATCAAGGAAGGCTACGTCTGACTGCATCCCTAGCGGCACATAGCTGCGCTCAAACAAGCGGCGGCCCGGCACTTTCGCGCCAGACGAAAAGCAGCCCGCCCACCACCTCAAACAGTTTCAGGAGAGAGCAATGATGCAATGGCGAGTTGGAGTGGGCGCGCTGGCCGCGGTGCTGCTGGCCGTGCCGCTGGCCGCGCAGGCGCAGTCCGGAAGCGACACCATCAAGAAAATCGAGGAATACCGCCAGGCCCTGGCCGACGGCAATCCCGCCGACCTGTGGGAAGTGCGCGGCGAAGACCTCTGGAAGCAAAAGCGCGGGCCGAAAAACGTCTCGCTCGAAGCCTGCGATCTCGGCAAGGGCGCGGGCGTGGTGAAGGGCGCGTATGCCGAGTTGCCGCGCTATTTCGCCGACGCCGACCGCGTGATGGACCTCGAATCGCGCCTGCTTTACTGCATGACCACCCAGCAGGGCATGAGCCGCGCCGAGGCGTTGAAGGTGCCGTTCGGCGACGGCGCAAAGCGCTCCGACATGGAGGCATTGTCCGCCTACATCACCGGCGAATCCCGCGGCGTGAAAATGAACGTGTCGCTGGCTCATCCGAAAGAGCGCGCCGCTTACGCGCTCGGGCAAAAACTGTTTTATTACCGCGGCGGTCCGTACGACTTCGCCTGCGCCACCTGCCACGGCCAGGCCGACAAGCGCATCCGCCTGCAGGACCTGCCGAACCTGACCGACTCCAAGGACGCGCAAAAAGCCTACACCACCTGGCCCGCCTATCGGGTTTCGCAGGGTGAGGTGCGCACCATGCAGTGGCGCCTGAACGACTGCTTTCGCCAGCAGCGCTTTCCCTTCCTGGAGTTCGGCTCGGACACCTCGGTGGCCCTGCTCACCTTCCTGGCGCGCAATGCCAACGGCGCCGCATTCAACGCCCCCGCGATCAAGCGCTAAGGAGGAAACATGAAATTCACCCACTCCCTGCGCAATGCCCTGTTTGCCACGGTCGCCGCCGCGCTGCTGGTGAGCGGCTGCGCCGGCACGCCGCGCGTCAGCCAGGAGCAGGCGCACGATACCCTCAAGACCTCGTTCGCCGAGCGCGGCCAGGCCAAGCTGGATCGCCTGGAACAGGACGACGTGCAAAAGACCTGCTCCTACGGCCCCGGTGCGCCGCCTTCGAAGGAAGTGCTAGCAGCGCTGGAAAAAGCGCAACTGGCGGCGATCAAATTTCCGGCCGACGGCAAGCTGCTGGGCGACTGGCGCGCCGGCGAGCGCATCGCGCAAACCGGCACCGGCAAGCAGTACAGCGACAACCCCGCCGTGGCCTCTGGCGCCAACTGCTACGCCTGCCACCAGATCACCCCGCAGGAAATTTCCTACGGCACCATCGGCCCTTCTCTCCTGGGCTACGGCAAGCTGCGCGGCAATACCGAGGCGATCCGCCGCTACACCTACGGCAAGATCTATAACTCCAACGCCTACGCCGCCTGCTCCAACATGCCGCGCTTCGGCCACCAGGGCATCCTTACCGAGCAGCAGTTGAAGGACGTCACCGCGTTGTTGCTCGACCCGGACTCACCGGTCAACAAGTAGCGCGCAACAGCGGGCGTTTGCCCGCGTTGCGCGCACAAACGCCCATGGATCGCCGCGAGTTTCTCAACCTGCTGGCCATCGCCGCCGCCAGCGGCACCGTGCTGGACCCGCGCGCGGCCGAAGCGGCGGACGCCGGCGCGCGCCTGTACGACATCAAAAAATTCGGCAACGTCCACCTCCTGCATTTCACCGACTGCCACGCGCAACTGCTGCCGGTGTATTTCCGCGAGCCGAATGTCAACATCGGCATCGGCGCCGCTGAGGGCCAGCCGCCGCATCTGGTGGGCGAAGCGCTGCTGCAGTACTACAAGCGCAACCCACGCTTCGCCCAGGGCGCGGCGGCAATCGACACCGAGCGTCATTTTTCCTACGCCTTCACTCATCTCGATTTCGCGCAGGCGGCGAAGATGTATGGCAAGACCGGCGGCTTCGCCCACCTGGCCACGCTGCTCAAGCAATTGCGCGCCGGCCGCCCCAACGCCTTGTTGCTGGACGGTGGCGACAGCTGGCAGGGCTCCGCCACTTCGCTGTGGACCCGCGGCCAGGACATGATCGACGCCTGCAAGCTGCTGGGTGTGGACGTGATGACCGGCCACTGGGAATTCACCTACGGCGCCAAGCGTGTGGAAGAAGTAGTGGCCAAGGACTTCAAGGGCCGAATCGAATTCCTCGCGCAGAATGTGAAGACCGCCGACTTCGGCGACCCGGTGTTCGCCCCCTACACCATGCGCGAAATGAACGGCGTGCCGGTGGCGATCATCGGCCAGGCTTTTCCCTATACGCCGATCGCCAACCCGCGCTACTTCACCCCCGACTGGAACTTCGGCATCCAGGAAGAGAGCCTGCAAAAGCAGGTCAACGAAGTACGCGCAAAGGGCGCGCAGGTGGTGGTGCTGCTGTCGCACAACGGCATGGACGTCGACCTCAAGCTGGCCGGCCGCGTTACCGGCATCGACGCCATTCTCGGCGGCCACACCCATGACGGCGTGCCGGCGGCCTACGGCGTGAAAAACAGCGGCGGCCAGACCCTGGTGACCAACGCCGGCAGCAACGGCAAGTTCGTCGGCGTGCTCGATTTCGAAGTGAAAAACGGCAAGATCAGCGGCCACCAGTACAAGCTGCTGCCGGTGTTCTCAAACTACCTCAAGCCGGATGCCGAAATGGTCGCGCACATCGAAAAGGTGCGCGCACCCTACAAGGAAAAACTTGCCGAGAAGCTGGCTGTCACCGAGGGCCTGCTGTATCGCCGCGGCAATTTCAACGGCACCAGCGACCAGCTGATCATCGACGCCATGATGCAGGTGAAGGGCGCCGAAATTGCCTTCTCACCGGGCTTTCGCTGGGGCACCAGCCTGCTGCCCGGCGAGGCCATCACCTTCGAACACGTGATGGACCAGACCGCGATCACCTACCCGTATTCCACGCTCAACGACATCAGCGGCGAGCAGATCAAGGTGATCCTGGAAGACGTCTGCGACAACCTGTTCAACCCCGACCCCTACTACCAGCAGGGCGGCGACATGGTGCGCGTCGGCGGCATGACCTACACCTGCACGCCGAATGCCAAAATGGGTGCGCGCATTTCCGACATGCGCCTGCATGGCAAGCCGATGGAAGCGGGCAAGAGCTACAAGGTGGCGGGCTGGGCGCCGGTGGCCGAAGGCGCCGGCGGCGAGCCGATCTGGGACGTGGTGGCGGGCTATCTGCGCGCCCAAAAAACCATCAAGCCGCGCAAGCTCAACCTGCCTAAACTTACCGGCGTCGAAGGCAATCCGGGCATCGCCTGAAAACGTATACAGTCCACATCATGCGCCGTTTTTTTTGCTTCCTGCTCGCCTTGCCGCTCCTCTTCGCCACGGTGCTTGCCGACGCCGCCGATCGTCC
>DATAZV010000088.1:0-7517 GCA_036271855.1 Burkholderiales bacterium | reverse complement strand
GCCCGGGCGCCAACGGCAACATCGGCGCGGAAAACCTGGCCAAGTCGGCGCCCGACGGCTACACCATCATGTTCGCGCCGATGAGTACGCTCACCATCAACCCCCACATCTACGCCAAGGCCTCGTTTTCGGTGGAGCGCGACATGGCGCCGGTGGCCAAGATATTCGACACGGCGCTGGTGATCGAGGCCAATCCTGGGATGGGCTTCAAGACCCTGCCCGACCTGATCACCTATGCGAAAAAGAACCCCGGCAAGCTCAGCTTCGCCTCCGGCGGCAACGGCAGCTCCACCCATATGATGGGCGAGCTGTTCAAGAACGCGACCCATACGGATATTCTGCACGTGCCTTACAAGGGCAATGGGCCGGCGCTGGCCGACGTGCTGGGCGGCGCGGTCAACCTGATGTTCGACCAGGTGGTGTCCTCGGCCCAGCACATCGCTTCCGGCCGGTTGACTGCGCTGGCAGTCACTTCCGGCGCGCGCCAGCCCTTGCTGCCAACTGTGCCCACGGTGGGCGAGCTCGGCTATCCACAACTGGAAATGTCGGCCTGGCAGGCGGTGGTGGTGCCGGCCGGCACGCCGGCGCCGGTGATCGACAAGCTGGCGAAGGCCCTGGCCGAGGTACTGGCGCAGCCGGCGGTCAGGCAGCGCCTGGAGGGCCTGGGCGCGACCGTCAGCGTCACCGATCCCGCCGGCCTGGCGCGCGTACTGCGCGACGAAAGCGCGCGCTGGAAGCTGGTGGTGGCGCAGGCCAGGATCAAGCCGGAATGACGCAGGGGAACCCGCTGAAGTGCGTCTGAAACGCCTGGCGCCGGCTCAGAGCTGGGCGTCGACCACTTCGCGCGTCAGCTGCGGCGCGAAATACTGGATGAAGTCGTAGGTGTAATGCCGCAGGTAGCTCTTGGCGCGCAGCGAGAGATAAACCGTGGAAGGCGGAAACAGGTGGCTGGCGTCTTTCGCCATCAGGCCGGTGTCGCGCGCCTTGTCGAAAGCCACGGTGGTCATTACCGCGATGCCCAGGCCCAGATCGACGTAGGTCTTGCTCACATCCGCGTCGACCGCGCCGAAGACGATGTTGGGCTCGATGCCGGCGGTGCGGAAGGCGCCCATCACCTTCCAGCGCCCGCTGTAGGCCGGGTCGTAGGTGATGATGGGATATTTGGCGACGTCCTGCAGGGTCGGCTTTTTGATCTTTTGCAGGGGGTGGCCGGTTTTGGTGATGATGCTGCGGTCGAGCTCATAGCATTCATAGCGCACCAGGTCGGGAAACTGGCGCTGGCTTTCGGTGCCGATGGCGATGTCGGCTTCGCCGGACTCCACCAGTTCGCATACCGCCGTCGGGTTGCCCTGGCGCAGGCGGATCTGCACCGTGGGGTGGCGGCGGATGAATTTTTCGATCACCTTGGGTAGCAGGTAGCGCGCCTGGGTGTGGGTGGTGGCGATGGTCAGCGAGCCGCCTTCGCGCGCCGAGATTTCCTCGCCCAGGCGCTTCAGGTTGTTGGTGTCGTTGAGGATGCGTTCGGCGATGACGATCACCTCGCGCCCGGCCTCGGTGAGGCCGGCGATGCGGTTGCGCTTGCGCGCGAAGATCTCGAAACCCAGCTCTTCTTCGAGCATCTGGATGTGCTTGCTGATGCCCGGCTGCGAGGTGTGCAGCGCCTCGGCGGTGTTGGAGATGTGGTTGCCGTGGCGCGCGACTTCGACCACGTAGTGCAGCTGCATCAATTTCATCCCGCGGTCTCCGGTACGGGTTGCGCTGCTGTTCCGGGCCGGGCCGGAAGGGTGCGCGCAGCCTTCGAGAATAATCAAAGTGAATACTAGAATAATACAATATTCTTGTGAGCTATCGCCCCCTTTGTTAAATTGGCTCTCGACAGGCGGTGACCCGGTTTCAGGGCTGCCGCGGCAAGCCGAAAGCAAGACAAGCCTTCTAAAAAAGTCTTTTCGCGGCGCCGCGAAAAGCGGCGGCGCGCACACCAAAGGAGAGCAGCATGGGGCGTTCGCGTACCCGCCGGCCGGATCGGCGTGCAAGCCTGTGGACGCGCACGCGGCGTGGCGCCGTGGCGTCGCTGCTGGCGGCGGCGGCCCTGTGGGCGCCGATGGGGTGGAGCGCGGACGCTTATCCCAGCCACCCGATCCGCCTGATCTCGGGCTTTGCCCCGGGCGGCGCCACCGACGTGGCGGCGCGCTCGATTTCGGTCAAGCTGGGCGAGTTGCTGGGCCAGTCGGTATTCGTCGAAAACAAGCCGGGCGGCTCCGGCAACATCGCCGCCGAAATGGTGGCGCGCGCCAATCCCGACGGCTACAACATGTACCTGGCCAATACCACCATCGCCATGCCTTCGCTGTTCAAGAAGCTGCCTTTCGACGCAAGCAAGGATTTGGTGCCGATGTCGATGGTCGGCCTGGGTCCTTCGGCGCTGGTGGTCAACCCCGAGCTGCCGGTGCGCTCGGTGAAGGAATTGATCGACCTGGCGAAAAAGCAGCCGGGCAAACTCAACTACGCTTCCGGGGGCATCGGCAACATCACCCACATGACGATGGAACTGTTCGTCGCCATGACCGGCATCGAGGTAATGCACGTGCCCTACAAAGGCGGCGCGCCATCGACGGTAGCGATCATGGGTGGCGAAACCCAGTTCGGCTTTTGCGCTATTGCCTCGACCGTCGGGCCGATCAAGGCGGGCAAGGTGATCCCGATCGCGGTGTCGTCGAAAACCCGCAGCCAGGCCTTGCCCAACGTGCCCACGGTGGCGGAGGCGGGCGTGCCTGGCTTCGACGCCACTTCCTGGTATGCCCTGATGCTGCCCGGCGGCACGCCGCAGCCTATCGTCGACAAGCTGAGCAACGCAATGATCAAGGCGCTGGCGAACAAGGAACTGCAGACCCAGCTGATCAACGCCGGCATCGAGCCGGTGCATGGCGGCAGCGAGGAATTCAGCAAATACATGGCGAGCGAGACGGTGAAGTGGGAAAAAATCATCGCCGCGCGCCACATCACGGCCGACTAGGGCGGCCCCCAGGGATTTTCGATTCAGCAGAGCAAAAGCAAAATGGCTACCAGACTCAAGCGTTACAACGTGATCGTGGTCGGCGGCGGCAATGCCGCGCTGTGCGCCGCCATTTCGGCGCGCGAGCAGGGCGCCAGCGTGCTGTTGATGGAGCGCGCGCCGCAGGCGGAGCGCGGCGGCAACAGTGCTTATACCGACGGCAAGATCCGCTTCGCCTTCGACAGCGCGCAGGACATCATCGACATCTCGCACGACCTGACGCAGGAGGAAATCGATTCCAGCGACTTCGGCATCTACACCGAGAGCGACTTTTTCGACGACATGGCGCGCATCACGCAAAACCGCTGTGACCCCGATCTGGCCGAAATCCTGGTGCGCAACAGCAACGCGACGATTCGCTGGATGAAGGAAATCGGCGTGCGCTTCATGCCGAACTACGGGCGCCAGGCTTACAAGGTGAACGACCGCTTCACCTTCTGGGGTGGGGCGCCGCTGGCGACCAACGGCGGCGGGCCGGGCCTGGTGGAGGCGCTGTACAGTTCGGCAGAAAAGCGCGGCGTCGATATCCTCTACGATGCCTGGGTGCGCGACCTGATCAGCGACGACGGCGGCGTGCATGGCGTGGTGGTGCGCCTGGACGGGCATGAGTCACGCATCGAGGCCGATGCTGTGGTGCTGGCATGCGGCGGCTTCGAGGCGAATGCCGAGTGGCGCTCGCGCTACCTTGGCAAGGGCTGGGACCTGGCAAAGGTGCGCGGCACCCGCTTCAACACCGGCGACGGCCTGGAGATGGCGCTGAACATCGGCGCCCAGCCGTACGGCCATTGGTCCGGCTGTCACGCGGTGGGCTGGGAGCGCTACGCCACCGACTTCGGCGACCTTGAGCTGACGCCGCATTTCCAGCGCCACAGCTATACCTTTTCCATCATGGTCAACGGCAACGGCAAGCGCTTTCTGGACGAGGGCGCGGACATCCGCAACTTCACCTACGCCAAGTATGGGCACATCGTGCTGGAGCAGCCGGGACAGTTCGCCTGGCAGATCTACGACGCGCAGGTGTCGCACCTGCTGCTGGACGAATACCGTACCAAGAGCGTCACCAAGGTGACTGCGAACACGCTCGAGGAACTGGTGCAAAAGCTGGATGACGTCAATCCCGAGCAATGCCTGAAGACGATTCACGAGTTCAATGCGGCGGTGAACACCAAGGTGCCTTTCGATCCGAACATCAAGGATGGTCGCGGCACACCCGGCTTGGAAATGCCCAAATCCAACTGGGCGCTGGCGATCGACAAGCCGCCGTTCCAGGCTTACGCTATCACCTGTGGCGTCACCTTCACCTTCGGCGGGCTGAAGATCACCAAGGAGGGGCAGGTGGTGGACACCAACCACGCTCCCATTCCCGGGCTGTACGCCGCCGGCGAAATGGTCGGCGGCATTTTCTATTTCAACTATCCCGGTGCCAGCGGCTTGACCAGCGGTGCCGTATTCGGCCGCCTGGCGGGCAAGAGCGCCGGCCAGCGCGCCAAGTCGGCCGTCGCCGCCTGAATTACCTGCAATACCGAATTGAACCTCAAGGAAACAGCATGAGTATCCAGCCCAGTCCCGGCAAGCGCCTGAAGCAACTGATCAACGGGCCGAAAATCCTGCCCCTGCACGCCGTCTATGACGGCTTTTCCTGCCGGTTGATCGAGAAGTTTGGTTACCAGGCGGGTTTTCTCTCCGGCGCGGCGATGAGTGAGGCCAATCTCGGCAAGCCCGACGTCGGCCTGATGGGCATGGAAGAAAACCTCACCATCTCGCGGCGCCTGGCGGCCAGTTGCGGCCTGACCCTCTTGGCCGACTGCGACACCGGCTATGGCAATGCGGTCACCGTCTATCACATGACCCAGCAGTTCGAAGCCGCCGGTGTCGGCGGCCTGATGCTCGAAGACCAGGTCTGGCCCAAGCGCTGCGGGCACATGAAGGGCAAGAGCGTGGTCTCCGCCGAGGAATACCTGGAAAAGCTCAAGGCCGCGGTGGCGGCGCGCAAGGACCCGGACTTCGTCATCAAGGCGCGCACCGATTCCTTCACCACCCACGGGCTGGACGAGGCGATCAAGCGCCTGAACATGTACACCGAGGCCGGCGCTGATTTCCTGCTGGCCGATGCGCTGGCGACGGAAAAGGATATCGAGACGGTGGTGAAGAACGTTTCCAAGCCCCTGTGCGTCAACATGGGCTTCGCCATCCGCAAGCGGTCTACCACTGAGCTGATCTCGGCACGCCGCCTCGAAGACCTGGGCGTGAAGGCCGTGATGTACGGCCGTATGCTCAGCGCCTCGGCGATCCAGGGCATGACCAATGCGCTCAACGCGCTGGCGGAGACCGCCGACTTGCCCAAGGTGAAGGAGCGCGAGGATTTGCTGGTTTCCTTCGAGGAACTCAATGAGCTGATGGGCCTGCCGGCAATCAATGCGCTGGAACAACAATTCGTCACCAAAAGATAAGGCAGCAGAAATGGGACAGACCATTGCGGAAAAAATCCTTGAGCGGCACCTGATCGACGATGCCGAGCGCGTCGAGCCGGGCCGGGTGGTGCGCGCCAAGGTCGACTTCATCCTGTTCAACGACGCCAACGGCCCGGTGGCGTTTCGCCACTTCGCCAACATGGGCGGCACCAAGGTGATCGCGCCCGACAAGGTCGGCCTGGTATGCGACCATTTCGCGCCCGCGCCTTCGGCCGCCGGCGCGCATATGCTGCGCGACATGCGCAGTTTCGCGCGCGACAAGGGCATAAAGCACTTCTTCGATGTGGGTAAGGGTGGCATCGAGCACACCCTGATTCCCGAAATGGGCCTGATCGGCCCCGGCGACCTGGTGGCCGGGGGCGATTCGCACACCGGCACCGCCGGCGCTTTCAATGCCTTCGGCACCGGCATGAGCTGGGCCGGAATGGCGGCGATCATGATGATCGACGAGACCTGGTTCCGAGTGCCCGAGTCGATGCGTTTTCACTTGCACGGCAAGAAGGCGCCGTATGTCACCGGCAAGGACGTGATCCTCAAGTGCCTGCAGGATCTGGGCGTGGATGGGGCGCTGTATCGCTCGATGGAATTCGGCGGCCCAGGCATTGCCGAGTTCAACATCGACGAGCGCATGGGCATCTGCAATATGGTGGTGGAGGCGGGTGGCAAGACCGGCATCGTCGAGGCTGATGCGCAGACCGAGGCCTGGGCCAAGGCCACCTGCAAGCGGCCTTATACGCTCACCAATGCCGATGCAGATGCTGAGTACTACTCGCGCCACGACTACGATCTGTCGAAAATGGTACCGATGGTGGCCAAGCCGTACTCGCCGGACAACGTGGTACCGGTGAGCGAAATCAAGGCCGGTGTCAAGCTGGACCAGGTCTACATGGGCAATTGCGCCAATGGCACGATTTCCGACCTGCGCCAGATCGCCAGCGTGCTCAAGGGCCGCAAGGTGTCGAAGTGGACGCGCGTGATGATCGTTCCCGCCACGCAGAAGATTTATCGGCAGGCGATGGAAGAAGGGCTGATCGACCAGTTCATCGAGGCCGGCGCGGCGGTTTCCACGCCCACCTGCGGCGCTTGCTTCGGCGGCCACAACGGCGCGCTGGACGACGGCGAAGTGGCTTTTGCCACCATCAACCGCAACTTCAAGGGCCGCGCCGGACATGCCGGGGCGCAGGTCTACCTCGGCAATTCCTACGTCGCCGCCGCCAGCGCAATCGCCGGCGAAATCATCGACCCGGCCAAGCTGTAAGGAGCCACACCATGATCTACAAAGGCAATGTGCAAAAGCTGGGCGACTCGGTGGACACCGACGGCATGATCGCCGGGCGTTATCTCTCCATCCTCAACCCGGCGGAACTCGCCAAGCATATTTTCGAAGAGACCATTCCCGACTTCGCCACGCGCGTCAAGCCGGGCGACATGATTGTCGCGGGAAAAAACTTCGGCTGCGGCTCTGGCCGCGAGCAGGCGCCCTTCGGGCTGAAGGCCCTGGGTATCAGCTGCATCGTTGCCACCAGTTTTTCGCGCACCTTCTACCGCATGGCGATCGACCTTGGCCTGCCGATGGTCGTCAGCCCGGAGGTGGCGACAGCGGCCAGCCAGGGACAGGCGATCGAGGTGAATACCGAAACCGGCGAGGTCAAGCTCGACGGCAAGACGTTCAAGGCCGAACCTTTGCCCAAGTTCATCCAGGAAATCATCGACATGGGTGGTATCACCGACTGGGTGAAAAAAGAAGTGGCCGCCCGCGCCAAGGCAGCGGCCTGAGTTCACGAAGGAGCGCGAAATGAAACAGGTGAAGATTCCCGCCGTGTTCATGCGCGGCGGCACCAGCAAGGGTCTGATGATTCACCTCAAGGATCTTCCGGCCGACCGCGCGAAGTGGGACCGGCTGTTTCTCGGCGCCCTAGGCAGTCCCGATCCCTATTTGCGCCAGCTCGACGGCATGGGGGGCGGCTTGTCCTCGCTCTCCAAGGTTTGCATCA
>DATAZV010000087.1:0-25190 GCA_036271855.1 Burkholderiales bacterium | reverse complement strand
CGATTTCTTCGGCCAGCGTTTCCTTCTGAGGCGCGTTTCGGCTGGCGCTTCAGGTGCGCCGGCTTGCCGCGTGGGTCATCCAGTCGCCGCCGGCGATCAATCGATCGAGTTGCAAGACCGCCGGATTGGCGACGTAGACCCATACGGTGCGGCGGCTGCCGCCCGCCAGTTCGACGGGTGCTTCCACTTTTAAATATTCGCCGTCGGGACGCACGGGTGTCACCGGTTCCTCCAGCGCGTCCAGCGCAGGCCAGGCAGGCGGCGGTATTTCGTAGAGTTCGCCCGCCACCCAGTCAGCACCGGTGTCAAGCAGCAGCGCCGGATAGGCGCCGAGGTCATACAGCCGGCCGCGTACCCGCGCGTCGGCGAAGCGGCGCGCCGCCGGCGCGATGCGCGCGATGTCGTTGCTGCCGCCGGCGCGCAAGGTGCCATAGACGAATAACAGATCGCCTGCCACCTCGTTATTCATTCCGGTTTGCCTCGGCCCTTGAATTGCACCAGGGCCACCCCGGCCAATGCCAGCGCCGCCCCGGCCCATGACGTGGCGCCGGGCGCCTCGCCCAGCCATACCCAGGCCGCCGCGAAGGTCAGCGGCGGCACCAGGTAGAGGCTGCTGGCGGCGAGGGTCACCGGCAGGCGTGTGAGTGCCTGGTTCCATAGCAGGTAGGCCAGCGCGCCGGGAAAGATAGCCAGGAAGGCCACCGCCAGCATGGCGCCGCGCGAAGCGCGCTCCACCTGCGGCAGTAAGTCCGGCACCGCCCACGCCAGGCCGACGGTGCCGAAAATGAAGCTCCAGGCGGTCACCAGCGGCGCGCCGTATTTCGGCAGCAGCGGCTTTTGCACCACCGCCGCCGCGGCGAAGGCGATCGCCGCCATCAGCAGCAGCGCGGTGCCGGCGCCGGCATCCAAGCCTTGCTTCGCGCTGGTGCCTTCCCCAAGGGCAATCAGGGCGGCGCCCGCGAAGCCGACCAGCAGCCCAGCCCAGCCCGCCGCGCGCAGGCGCTCACGCAACAGCAATGAGGAGAGCAGTGCCGCCCACACCGGAATGGTGTCGATCAGCACCGCCGCCGGCCCCGAGGAGATGTGCGCCATGCCGCCGTTGAACCCAATCTGGTAAATCGTCACCGCCAGCAGGCCGGTGATGGCCAGGCGCGGCATGTCGGCGAGTTCCGGCAGCGGTAACTCCTTGGCGCGCACGTAGATCAGCAGGACGACGCTGGAAATCGCAAAGCGCAACAGCGCCAGTTCGCCGCTGCCGAAGGCCTGCATCGCCACCTTGGTGGCGGGAAATGAAACAGCCCACAAGACCAGGGTGACGGCGAGGGCGGCGTAAGCCGGCAGCGGGCGGGCGGAAGCGGGAGTGGAGATCAATGCGAAGCGGGAAAATTGCCGGCTGGAACCGGGGCCGCCATTATGCCGCGCCCGATGTATCGACGGTATGATGCGCGCAAACCCATAAGACGAGGAGCCCGAGATGTCAGATTTGAAGGCGCAATTCGAACAGGCGGTGGCCGATTCCACCCAGTTGCCGGAACGCCCGGAGAATAAGACCCTGCTGGAACTCTATGGCCTCTACAAGCAGGCCAGCATGGGCGACAACACCGGCGCGCGCCCCGGTTTCACCGACATGGCCGGGCGGATGAAGTTCGATGCCTGGACCGCGCTCAAGGGCAAGAGCAGCGACGAGGCGATGCAGGAGTACATCGACCTGATCGAGTCGCTGAAGTAAGCTGAACAGTCACTTCAGGGCGCGGGCACGCCCTCGCGCCACTGCGCCCAATTGCCGACGATGTCGCGCACCAGCGGCGCGCCGGCGAGGTAGAGATTGTGCGTGGCCGGCACGAAGCCACCCGAGTCCGCCGTCAGCGAAGCCAGCGCGCTCTGGCCGGGGTAGGGCCGGTCGAAATTGGCGCCGCTGCGCAGCACCGCCAGGCGCCGCAAATCCACGCGGCCCGCAGCAGCGGCGCGCGCCAGCGCGTTGTAGGTGGCGTTGTCTTCCTGTTGCGTGGTGCAGTAGGTAGCGGCGCCGTCGGAGAGCAGCTTGCTCCAGGCGCGGGCGTGCTCGCCGAGCTTGTTGCCGTGCCACCAGGTGTCGCCGCCCAGGGTATCGCACTGGATCACCGCCGGCCCCAGCCTGGCCGGCGCGCGCGGGTAATGGGCGCGGTAGGCGCGTGCGCCCGCGCTGTCTTCAAGCTGCACCGCGCGGCTCAGCGCCAGGGCTTTTTGCAACAGGGCTTCGTCGAGCCGGAAAGCTTCGGTGCGGTAATCGAATTTGGGCTTCACACCGGGGCCGCCGGTCAGCACGCCAATGTACCCGCTGCGCCAGCCCCTTGGCATTTCACGCGCGTCGATTTCCTGCGCGATGCCGGAGTCGATCAGCCAGCGCGCCCACGCCGCCGAGCCCAGAGTGCCGCGTGCCGGGTCGATACCGGCAATGCCGGCGACCAGGAAGTAGCTGTGCGTCAGATCGAAGCGCGGATCCAGCGTCACTGCCAAAGTCGAAGCGGCCGCGTTGGCGTGACCCATGCCGGTGGTGAGCAGGCAGACGTCGTCGCGATTGCAGCGCAGCGCCGGGTAGTCCGGCGAGAGGCCGGGCACCGCGATGCTTTCGTTTAACGCCAGCGGAGCGATCCATGGCTCGGCCTCGGGGCCGAACATACTGATGATCAGTACCTTCAATGGGCGCGCTGGAGGCGCGGATGCGGCCTCGGCAGCGAACGCGGCGCCGCCGGCGCCAGCCCAGGCAAGCCCCAGGGGCAGGCATGCGCGGGCCAGGCGGCGCGCAAGCGTGCGCAAGCTGTGCCTCACGCGCCCTCCAGCCCACGCCGGTACTGCACCGCCTCGGCGGCGTGCGCCGCCTCGATAGCTTCGCTGGCGGCGAGATCGGCGATGGTGCGCGCCACCTTGAGGATGCGGTGATAAGCGCGCGCCGACAGCGACAGCCGGCTGATCGCCTGCTTCAGCAGGCTCTCGGCGGCGCTCGCGGGCTTGCAGTGGATGTCGATCTCGCCGGGGCCGAGCTGGCTGTTCGGCTTGCCCTGGCGCTGCATCTGGCGCGCACTGGCGGCTTCGACCCGCGCACGCACCGTGCTCGAAGCCTCGCCATCGGCGCGGCCGGTGATTTCCTGCTCCGATACCGCGGGCACCTCGATGCGCAGGTCGATGCGGTCCAGCAGCGGGCCGGAGATGCGGCCGCGATAGCGCAGCACCGCGTCCGGAGTGCAGCGGCACTTGCCGTTGGCGTGGCCGAGATAGCCGCAGGGGCAGGGATTCATCGCCGCGATCAACTGGAACTGCGCCGGGAAATCGGCCTGGCGCGCGGCGCGCGAGATAGTGATGCGCCCGGACTCAAGCGGCTCGCGCAGCACTTCCAGCACCCTGCGGTCGTACTCGGGGAGCTCGTCGAGAAACAGGATGCCGTGATGCGCCAGCGAGATTTCGCCGGGGCGCGGATTGCCGCCGCCGCCCACCAGCGCCACGCCGGAGGCAGTGTGGTGCGGGCTGCGCACCGGGCGCTGGCCGAAACGCTCGAGGCGGAACATGCCGGCGACCGACAGCAGCGCCGCCGATTCGATCGCCTCTTCGTGGCGCATCGCCGGCAACAAGCCGGGCAGGCGCTGTGCCAGCATCGACTTGCCGGTGCCCGGGGGGCCGGCCATCAGCAGCGAGTGTCGGCCGGCGGCAGCGATCTCCAGCGCGCGCTTGGCCTGTGCCTGGCCCTTGACTTCGGAAAGGTCGGGATAGTCGGGCGGGCTCTGCGCCGGCGCGGGCGGATGCGGCCGCAATGCCTCGCGGCCGCTCAAATGCGCGCAGACCTGCAGCAGGGAATCGGCGGGCAGGATTTCGCCCGCCTGCGCCAGGGCCGCCTCCGCCGCGCTTTCGCGCGGCAGGATGAAGGCGCGGCCGGCACGGCCGGCAGAGAGCGTCATCGCCAGCGCGCCGCGAATCGGCCGCAGCGCGCCGGTCAACGACAGTTCGCCGGCGAATTCATAGTCGTCCAGGCGCTTGCCCGGCATCTGTCCGGAAGCGGCAAGCACGCCCAGTGCAATGGGTAGGTCGAAGCGGCCGGACTCCTTGGGCAGGTCGGCCGGCGCCAGGTTGACGGTGATGCGGCGCGCCGGAAAGTCGAAGTTGGCGTTCTGGATTGCCGCGCGCACGCGGTCCTTGGCTTCCTTGACCTCGGTTTCCGGCAGGCCCACGATGGTAAACGATGGCAGGCCGCCGGCCAGATGGACTTCCACGGTCACTTCCGGGGCCTGCATGCCCGACAGGGCGCGCGAACGAAGTATTGCGACGGACATTAATGATGTTTAATCCGGCGCGAACGCGCGACGGATCGATTCGAGCAGGGATTTATCAAGTTTTCCGCACTGCACCCTCTAGCGGGGGGCATCGGCTAATGCTGCTGCGCTTCGAGAGCCGCCACGCGCGCCTCCAGGGCGCGCAGGTTTTCGCGGGTGCGCTTGAGCACCTCGGCCTGGATGTCGAACTCCTCGCGAGTCACCAGATCGAGCTGGGCAAAACTTGCGGAAAGCATCGCCTTCAGGTTTTTCTGCACCTCCGCAACGGGGGTTTGTTGCAAAAATGTGACGATACGGGCATTCAAATCTTCAATAAAGTTTGTGTTCATTGCGCGGCTCTGTATGATCGTGTTCTTAGCAAGACCGGCCGGAAAGCCGCTCCCAGAGCGGATCTCCGGCGGATAGGGTGTCGTGAAATAAGCACCAAAAAAGTGCCGAAAGTTGTATGACGCGCACGGTTTTTGTGCAGATTCCCTGCGTAGAAATCCAAAAAAGTGGTTTTGGCTTGAAACGTGGGCAGTTGGTACGAAGCATGCACCAGTTTGCCCGTTTGTCCGTTAACTAGAAAGGAACATCATGCGTAAACTGGCCCTCGCTGCTGCCGTCGCGGCAGTATTCGCCTCCCCTGTGATGGTGTCAACTGCCCAGGCGCAAACCGCTGCCCCGGCTGCTGCACCCACTCCGGATTACACCCTCACCGGCAACCTGACGATTGCCAACGACTACCGGTTCCGCGGTGTTTCGCAAACCCTGAACGGCCCGACCGTGCAGGGCGGCATCGACTTCACCCACACCGCCAGCGGCATCTATCTGGGTAACTGGAACTCCAACGTTTCCGGCGTCCAGTACGTCAATGGTAACGGCGCCGAAATGGACTTCTACGGCGGCTGGCGTCATAGCTGGGGCGACTGGGGCCTGGACGTCGGCGGCCTGTACTACTATTACGACAAGGCTTTCTTCCCCGGCGTTGGCAATACCTCCAACCGCTACAACAACTTCGAAGGCTACGTTTCCGGCAGCTGGAAGTGGCTTAGCTTCAAGTACAGCTACGCGTTCACCGACTACTTCGGTCTGCGCGGCAACACCGGTCTGAACAGCACCTCGAAGGACTGCTTCATCAGCGGCGCTTGCGGCACCAACCTGGGCAACAACGGCAATTCCAAGGGCACCCAGTACATCGAAATCAACGCCAGCTACGAAATCGTGCCGAAGTGGACCCTCAGCGGCCACGTGGGTCACGTCGATGTTCGTAACTACGGCGCCCTGAACTACACCGACTTCAAGGCCGGCATTGCGTACGCATTCGACAGCGGCTGGACCCTCGGTGCTGCCGTGATTGGTACCAACGCCAACAAGCAGTGGTATTCTGGCGAGCGTACCGTGAACGGCACCCCGCAAGCCAAGGATCTCGCTACTACCACCGGCGTCGTCAGCCTGTCGAAGACTTTCTAATTCGGTTTTCCGAAGCGGAGCAATTTCCGCAGAAAGCTCTTTTGTAAAAAAACCGCCTTCGGGCGGTTTTTTTTCGCCCTGATTTCGGGCAAAACAAGTGCCGCACCTGATTGGTGCCGCGCCCCATTTTGATGCAACGGGCGAGGGCGGCATCGCTCCCGAAAAGCCAATCGGTACTCGCTCTCCATGCACCACCCCTCTAGAAGGGGGTAAAAAAACTCGCTGTATACACTCTGTGGACTGGCACAGAAGCTGCTCTAAGGCTATCCGGGGAACATTCATTAATCTCCGTCCAAAAGGAGCATTCAAATGAAACTGGTGACAGCCATCATCAAGCCGTTCAAGCTTGACGAGGTACGTGAATCCTTGAGCGCCATCGGCGTGCAGGGCATTACGGTAACCGAGGTCAAGGGGTTCGGCCGGCAGAAGGGGCATACCGAGCTGTATCGTGGTGCCGAGTATGTAGTCGACTTTTTACCCAAGGTAAAAATCGAAGCCGCAGTAAAGACCGAACTGGTCGAGCAGGCGATCGAAGCCATCGAGAAGTCCGCCAACACGGGCAAGATCGGCGACGGCAAGATCTTCGTCTTTGAACTAGAGCAAGCAATTCGCATCCGCACCGGCGAGACCGGCGCGGACGCCCTTTGAGGAGATCTATCCAAATGAAAAAAATCCTGTCCATCCTTGGCCTGGCGGCCGTGCTCGGATTGAGCAGCACCGCCATGCTCAGCGCACCTGCGGCATTTGCGCAGGACAAAGCGCCGGCCGCTGACGCTAAAGCTGCCGACGCGCCAAAGGCCGATGCGCCCAAGGATGCTGCTCCCGCTGCTGCTCCTGCTGCCGCTCCCGCCGCCGCTGCCAGCGCCGCGCCTGCTGCCGCTGCCGCTCCAGATGCGGCCGCAAGCGGAGGTGCTGCTCCCGCCGCCGCTGCCGGCGCCACGCCGCCCACGCCGAAGTGCGGCGACAAGGGCTTCGACTGCAACAAGGGCGACGTTTCATGGATGATGACCTCCACGGCATTCGTCCTGTTCATGACCGTGCCCGGCCTGGCCCTGTTCTACGCCGGCATGGTGCGCCGGAAGAACGCGCTGTCGACGGTGATGCAAAGCTTCGCCATCTTCTGCGTGATCGGCGTGCTGTGGGTGATCTACGGCTACAGCGTCTCGTTCACCGCCGGCGGTTCCTTCTTCGGCTCGCTGGACAAGCTGTTCATGCAGGGCGAGGACCCGGCCACCGCGGTTGCGGCCACCTTCAGCAAAGGTCAATACTTGCCGGACTTCGTGTACTGCATGTTCCAGCTGACCTTCGCCGCCATCACCGTTGCCCTGATCTGCGGCGGCTTCGCCGAGCGCTTCAAGTTCTCCGCGATGCTGATCTTCTCGGTCCTCTGGTTCACCTTCGCCTACCTGCCGGTAGCGCACATGGTGTGGTACTGGGACGGCCCTGACGCCTACACCAGCGCGGCCGCGGCCGACACCGCCAACAGCCACGCCGGTTTCATTTTCGCCAAGGGCGCGCTGGACTTCGCGGGCGGCACCGTGGTGCACATCAACTCCGGTATCGCGGCACTTGTATGCGCACTGATGCTGGGCAAGCGCAACGGCTACGGCAAGGTGCAGATGGCGCCGCATAGCCTGATGATGACGGCAATCGGTACCGGCATGCTGTGGATGGGCTGGTTCGGCTTCAACGCCGGTTCTGCCCTGGAAGCCACGGGCGCCGCCGGTATCGCCTTCTTCAACACCCTGTTCGGCCCGGCAGTCGCCGGCGTCGCCTGGATGCTGGTGGAGTGGATGGTCAAGGGCAAGCCCAGCGTGCTGGGTATCTGCTCCGGCATCGTTGCGGGCCTGGTTGCCATCACCCCGGCGGCGGGTTTCGTCGGCCCGATCGGCGCCTTCGTGGTTTGCGCCGTTGCCGCCGTGGTCTGCTTCTTCTTCGTCACCAAGGTCAAGCACATGTTCGGCTATGACGACGCGCTCGACACCTTCGGCGTGCACTGCGTCGGCGGCATTCTGGGCTCGCTGGGCACCGGCATCTTCGTCAACCCGAAGTTCGGCGGCACCGGCGTCTACGACTACGTGGCCAACAAGGTCGGCGACTTCGACGCGATGGCGCAGATCGTCTCGCAGCTGTGGGACATCGGCATCACCCTGGTGTGGTCGGGCGGCGTGGCCTTTATCATCCTGCTGGTCCTCAAGATGACCATCGGCATCCGCTCCAGCGATGAAGCGCAGGAAGAAGGTCTTGACCTCGCCGATCACGGCGAGACCGCCTACAACATGTAATCCGTTGTTGGTGTGAAGTTCGAAGGGGCCGGCGCAAGCCGGCCCCTTTTCTTTGGCGCGGAAAACCTGCTTCCGGCGAAACGAGCTGTCGCTACGCCAGCATCGCCAAACAACCTGCGCGGCCTGACCCTCTGGCATGGAAGCTGCTCAATCCAGTATCGGGGAACACTCAATCATCTCCGTCCAACGGGAGCATTCAAATGAAACTGGTGACAGCCATCATCAAGCCGTTCAAGCTTGACGAGGTGCGTGAATCCTTGAGCGCCATCGGCGTGCAGGGCATTACCGTAACCGAGGTCAAGGGATTCGGCCGGCAGAAGGGGCACACCGAGCTGTATCGCGGCGCCGAGTACGTGGTCGATTTCCTGCCCAAAGTAAAAGTCGAAGCCGCGGTAAAGGCAGAACTGGTCGAGCAGGCGGTCGAAGCCATCGAGAAGTCCGCCAACACGGGCAAGATCGGCGACGGCAAGATCTTCGTCTCCGGACTGGAGCAGGCAATTCGCATCCGCACCGGCGAGACCAGCGCGGACGCACTTTAGGAGAATTGCCCAAATGAAAAAAATCCTGTCCATCCTTGGTTTAGGCGTAGCGCTCGCACTGGGCGGCACAGCCATACTCAGCGCACCTGCGGCATTTGCGCAGGACAAAGCGCCAGCCGCCGACGCCAAAGCGGCCGGCGCGCCCAAGGATGCTCCCGCTGCTGCTCCCGCGCCAGCCGCTGCCGCCAGTGACGGCGCTGCCGCCGCCGCCGGTGCCGCCGCCGCCACGCCCAAGCTGCCCGATCCGAACAAGGGCGACACCACCTTCATGTACATCGCCACCGTGCTGGTCATCCTGATGACCATCCCCGGGCTGGCCTTGTTCTATGGCGGCCTGGTGCGCACCAAGAACATGCTGTCGGTACTGATGCAGGTGTTCATCACCTTCTGCCTGATCGCCGTCCTCTGGGTGATCTATGGCTACAGCCTTGCCTTCACCAGCGGCAATGCCTTCCTTGGCGGTTTCTCCAAACTGTTCCTCGGCACGGTCGACCCGGCTGGTGCGGGCGCCACTTTCTCCAAAGGCGTGTACATCCCCGAGATGGTGTTCGTGATGTTCCAGCTGACCTTCGCGGCCATCACGCCGGCGCTGATCATCGGCTCTTTCGCCGAGCGCATGAAATTCTCCGCCGTGTTGTGGTTCATGGCCCTGTGGTTCACTTTTTCCTACCTGCCGATGGCCCACATGGTGTGGTTCTGGGACGGCCCTGACGCGATCAAGGACGACGCCACCCTGCAGGCGGTGACCGCCAACGGCGGCTGGCTCTGGGCCAAGGGCGCGCTCGACTTCGCCGGCGGCACCGTGGTGCACGTCAATGCCGGCATCGCCGGACTGGTTTCCGCCTATGTGCTGGGCAAGCGCGTCGGCTTCGGCAAGGAAGCCATGACCCCGCACTCGCTCACCATGTCGATGATCGGCGCCTGCCTGCTGTGGGTGGGCTGGTACGGCTTCAATGTCGGCTCCAACCTGGAAGCCAACGGCACCGCCATGATGGCCTTCGTCAATACCACCGTTGCCACCGCGATGGCCGCGCTGTCCTGGCTGTTCTTCGAAAACATCGTCAAGGGCAAGCCTTCCATGCTCGGCGCCATCTCCGGCGCCGTCGCCGGCCTGGTGGCGATCACCCCGGCTTGCGGCTTTGTCGGCGTCAAGGGTGCCCTGGTCATCGGCCTGGTCGTCGGCCCCCTGTGCCTCTGGGGCGTCACCGGCCTGAAGAAAATGCTCGGCGCCGACGACGCGCTCGACGTATTCGGCGTGCACGGCCTGGGCGGCATGTGGGGCGCGATCGCAACCGGCATCTTCGCCGACCCGGCCCTGGGCGGCGCCGGCATTTTCGACTACGTCAAGAATGCGGTGTCCCCCGACTACTCGATCGGCTCGCAGGTCTGGATCCAGTGCCAGGCGGTGCTGACTGCGCTTATTCTCTCCGGCGTCGTCGCCTTCGTTGCGCTCAAGCTGATCGACCTGGTCATCGGCTTGCGGGTGCCTGAGGAAGAAGAGCGCGAAGGCCTGGACGTCAGCTCGCACGGCGAGACGGCTTACCACTATTAGAGGCGCAAAAAAGTACACACCTACTTTTTTGCGGACTAGCTAGTCCTGAATCGCCGGCAAAGCCGGTCGATTCAGGAAGTAAAAGGTTAGGACCACTCCGCAACAGTTTCTCCTGACGGACCGGTTTAGTCTCCTCCTCTGTGTTTTCCGGTTCGTTTTTTAAAGCGCCCTTCGGGGCGCTTTTTTTTGCTGGAATTCAGGCTCCTTCGGAGCGTTGCTCGGAGTAAGTGTGTACTAACACCGGCGCTGGCGGATTGAAACCCGGCGCGCCATCCCAATGTCACACGAATTCGCCTACAATGCGCATCCCCGCCGCGTGGGTGGGGATGGAGGAAAGAACGAAATGCTGGTGCCGCACCTTAAAACGGCGCTCGAAGGCCCGATGGCCGACGTGGAGCGCAAAATCCTCGACAAGGCCACGACCATCGAACGCTGGTTTCGAATGGAATGGCAGGACCATACGCCGCCGTTTTATTCTTCGGTTGACCTGCGCAACTCCGGTTTCAAGATCGCCCCGGTGGATACCAATCTGTACCCGGGGGGATTCAACAACCTGTCGCGCGAGATGCAGCCCCTGGCGGTGCAGGCGGCGCAGTCGGCGATCGAAAAATACTGCCCGGAAGCGCGCAACCTGCTGCTGATTCCGGAAAACCACACCCGCAATCTGTTCTACCTGCAGAACGTTGCCCGGCTCTCCAGCATCCTCAAGCGCACCGGCGTCAACGTGCGCCTGGGCACGCTCAATCCGGAAATCACCGCGCCCACGCCCTTCGAATTGCCCGACGGCGAGACTATCATCGTCGAACCGCTGGTGCGCCAGGCGAATCGCCTCGGCCTGGCCGATTTCGACCCCTGCGCCATCCTGCTCAACAACGACCTGTCGTCCGGGATTCCCGAAATCCTCAAGGGGCTCTCGGGCCAGGTGTTGCTGCCGCCGCTGCATGCCGGCTGGGCGGTGCGCCGCAAGTCGAACCACTTCAAGGCCTACGACGAGGTGGTGGAAAAGTTCGCCGCCGAGATCGGCATCGACCCCTGGCTGGTCAACCCGTATTTCGGCGTCTGCGGCCAGGTCAACTTCCAGGAACGCTCCGGCGAGGAGTGCCTGAAAGCCAACGTCGAGATGATCCTGCCGCGCATCCGCGCCAAGTACCAGGAATACGGCATCACTGAAGAGCCCTTCGTCATCGTCAAGGCCGATGCCGGCACCTACGGCATGGGCATCATGAGCGTGAAGTCGCCGGATGAAGTGACCGGCCTGAACCGCAAGCAGCGCAACAAGATGTCGGTGGTCAAAGAGGGTCTCGAAGTCAGTGAAGTGATCATCCAGGAAGGCGTGCACACCATCGAGCGCGTCGGCGGGGCCACCGCCGAGCCGGTGGTCTACATGATCGACCGCTTCGTCGTCGGCAGCTTTTATCGCGTCAATACCCTGCGCAGCGTCACCGAAAACCTGAACGCCCCGGGCGCGCACTTCGAGTCCCTGGGCTTCGAGTCGGCCGGCGCCAGCCCCGAACCGCTGGGCGACCCGGCCGCCGCGCATAACCGCTTTTATACTTACGGCGTGATCGCCCGCCTGGCGGCCCTGGCCGCTTCCTACGAACTTGAGCAGACCGCCGGGGCCCTGGGCGCCTGAAGGCACCCGCCCCGGGGCGCGGCCGCTGCCTTGCCGCACTCGTCCCTGATACTTTTCCGCCTTACACGCCGCTATGCGCCTGCTTTTCGTCGTCGATCCGCCTGAAACCTTCAAGACCTACAAGGATTCGACTTACGCCATGATGATGGAGGCGGCCGCGCGCGGCCACACCCTCCACACCTGCCTGCAGGAAGACCTGTTGCTGGCCGCAGGCCTGGTGCATGCCCATGCCAGCCGCCTTACGCTCACCGGCGAGAAGCCCGGCTGGTTCACTCTCGCGCCATCGGTGCGGGAAGTGCTCACCGCCTTCGACGCGGTGATCATGCGCAAGGACCCGCCCTTCGACATGGAGTATTTCTACTCCACCCACCTGCTCGAGCGCGCGGTGCACCAGGGCGCGAAGGTATTCAACGACCCGGCGGCGATCCGCAATCACAGTGAAAAGCTGTCGATTGCCGAATTTCCGCAGTTCACCGCGCCGACGCTCGCCACCCGCCGCGCCGACGAGCTGCGCGCCTTTGTCGCCGAGCATGGCCAGGCGGTGTTCAAGCCGCTCGACGGCATGGGCGGCACCGGCATCTTTCGCGTTGGCCAGGGCGAGCCCAACCTGTCGGTGATCATCGAGATGCTGGGCCGGGACGGCCATGAAACCATCATGGCGCAAAAATACCTGCCGGCGATCGCCGACGGCGACAAGCGCATTTTGCTGATCGCCGGCAAGCCGGTGCCCCATTGCCTGGCGCGCATTCCGAAGGCGGGCGAGACGCGTGGAAACCTCGCCGCGGGAGGAACAGGCGTGGCGCGCGAACTCACCGCGCGCGACCGTGAAATCGCCGAATTCCTCGGCCCCATCCTGTGGGGACGCGGCCTGCTGCTGGTGGGGCTGGACGTGATCGGCGACAATCTCACCGAGATCAACGTCACCTCGCCGACCTGCTTTCAGGAGATTACGCAACAGACCGGCTGCAATGTCGCCGGGCTGTTCATCGACGCTGTCGAGGCCGCGGCGGCGAAGTAGCTTGCGGCGGGCTAGTCCCCATGTGAAGCAGTTCACAGACTTCGGCGGCATGCTGGGGCAAAATCCGCGCTGCGCCCCGGCCACCCGGCGGGCGCGCGTGCGGTATATTTGCAATCGGCGACAGGCATTCCTTGCGCCGGACACCAGGCCAGGCTAGCTGTAATGATCGGTTTTCTCATCATCACCCACGACGAGCTGGGCGACGCACTGCTCGCCACCGCAGGGCATGTGCTCGGCCAGACGCCTGCGAATGTGCGCACGCTCAAGGTGCGGGCCGGCGATGCGCAGCCCGAAGTCCTGGAGAAGGCGCAGGCCCTGGTTGCAACTCTGGACCATGAGGACGGTCTGATCGTCTTCGTGGACATGTACGGCGCCACGCCCTCCAACGTGGCCTGCAAGTTGCTGGGTGAGGGAGGCAAGGTCGAGGCTTTCGCCGGCGTCAACCTGCCGATGCTTGTAAAAGCCGTGGCCTATCGCCATCTGCCGTTCGAACAAGTCGTCGCCAAGGCCCTGTTGGGAGGAACCGGCGGCGTGGTGCAAATTTCCAAGGATCCGTGCAATGCCGCAAACGGCTGAAGTCGAAATCGTCAACCAGCTGGGCCTGCACGCCCGCGCGTCGGCCAAGCTGACGCAACTGGCCGCTCAATACAAAAGCGAGGTCTGGATCTCGCGCAACGGCCGCCGCGTCAACGGCAAGAGCATCATGGGCGTGATGATGCTGGCTGCCGGCATCGGCTCCAAGGTGCAGATCGAAACCACCGGCGCGGACGAGGACGACGCGATGACGGCGCTGCAAAAGCTGATCGCGGACAGGTTTGGCGAGGGGAAATAATTCATCGAAAAAAAGTACAAACCTACTTTTTTCCGGCTTGACCTGCATTAAATCGCCGGCAGAGCCGGACGATTTAATGGCTTAACGGCGACGAAAAAACAAAACATCCCGGTGCGCTCTATGTCGCAATCAAACGTTGTGTGCTTGGGGCCATCGCAATGAGAGCGTGGAGACAACGCGTGACCTTAGCCACGCAGCCGAGATGGCGCGACCAATGAGTTTTACCCTGCACGGCATTCCGGTCTCCGGCGGCATCGCCATTGGGCGCGCGCACCTGATCACGCCGGTGTCGCTCGACGTCTCGCATTACCTGGTCGAGCTGGAGCGGGTCAAGGACGAACTCGCCCGCTATACGGCGGCCGTGCATGCAGTGCAGGCCGAACTGCGCACGCTGCATGATTCGCTGTCGGCTGCCGCCCCCGGCGACCTCGGCACCTTCATCGACCTGCATTCGATGATCCTGGCCGACCCGATGCTGGCGCGCGAGCCTCTGCGCATCATCGAAGAGCGCCGCTGCAACGCCGAGTGGGCGTTGATCCAGCAGATGGACACCCTGGTGGCCCAGTTCGAGGACATCGAGGACGCCTATTTGCGGGAGCGCAAGAACGACATCACCCAGGTGGTCGAGCGCGTCCTGAAAGCGCTCACCGGGGCCAAGTCGCCGATCGAGTCCGCCCTGGCCAAGGCGCGCTCGCAGGAAGGCGAGATGCTGGTGGTGGCCCACGACCTGTCGCCGGCCGACATGCTGCTGTTCAAGGAGCACCAGTTCGCCGGCTTCGTCACCGATGTCGGCGGCCCCACCTCGCACACCGCCATCCTGGCGCGCAGCCTGGCGCTGCCGGCCATTGTCGCCCTGCACCACGCGCGCGAGATGATCGAGGAGGACGACTGGCTGATCCTCGACGGCAGCAGCGGCGTGCTGATCGTCGCCCCCGACACGGCGGTGCTGGAGGAATACCGCTGGAAACGCGGTTCGATGGCGCTGGAGAAAAAAAAGCTCGAGCGCCTGCGCTACGCCAGCGCCACCACCCTGGACGGCTCGGAGATCGAGCTGCACGCCAACATCGAACTGCCGGAAGATGCCATCGTCGCGCGCGAGGCCGGCGCCACCGGCATCGGCCTGTTCCGCACCGAGTTCCTGTTCATGAACCGTAAGGAGCTGCCTTCGGAAGACGAGCAGTTCGAGTCCTACCGCAAGGTGGTGCAGGCGATGGACGGCATGCCGGTGACCATCCGCACCCTGGACATCGGCGCCGACAAGGAAGCCGAAAGCATGGCGCGCGAGCAGACCGCGCTCAATCCGGCACTCGGCCTGCGCGCCATCCGCTACTGCCTGGCCGAGCCGCAGATTTTCCTGGCGCAGTTGCGCGCCATCCTGCGCGCCTCGCATTACGGCAAGGTGAAAATCCTGCTGCCGATGATCGCCCATGCGCACGAAGTGGCGCAAGCCAAGTACTTCATCGGCCTGGCCAAGGAGCAGCTCGACCTCGAGGGCACGCCCTACGCGGCAGCGGTAGAGGTGGGCGGCATGATCGAAATTCCGGCCGCCGCCCTGTCATTGGGCCTGTTCGTGAAAAAACTCGACTATCTGTCCATCGGCACCAACGACCTGATCCAGTACACCCTGGCGATCGACCGCGCCGACGACGAAGTGGCGTATCTATATGACCCCCTGCACCCGGCGGTGCTCGGCCTGATCTCCCATACCATTCGCGGCGGCGCCAAGGCGCACGTGCCGGTGGCGGTATGCGGGGAAATGGCCGGCGAATTGCGCATGACGCGCCTGCTGCTGGGCATGGGGCTGAAGCAGTTTTCCATGCACCCGGCCAACCTGCTGGCGGTCAAGCAGCGCATCGTCGGCACCAACCTGGCCGAATCGGGCGAGCAGGTCAAGCGTATCCTGCGTGCTGAAGAGCCGGACCGCTTGCGCGACCTGGTCGACGCGCTCAACGCCTAGGACCCCCCATGCTGCGCGAAATCCGCAACCTGAAGCAGAACGACCCGGCGCTGATGCGGCGCTGGTTCCAGAGCGACTACTTCGACCTGTTCGTCTGGAGCGACGCCGAGGCCAACGTGGTCATGCTGCAGCTTTGTTACGACCTGCGGCGCAACGAGCGCGCCATCACCTGGAAAAAGGACACCGGCTTTTTTCACGACGGCGTCGACGACGGTGAGGGCAGCGGCCCGCACGGCAGCGGCGGCAATGCCACCCCGATCCTGGTGGCCAACGGCCCCTATGACGCCGAAAAGGTCAACGGCCGCTTCATGCGCGAATCCGCCGACATGCCGGTCGAACTGCGCAAGCTGGTGCTTTCCAAGTTGCACGAATACAGCATGAGCGGCCCGATCCTGCGCCGCGACCAGCCGCGCCGCCACGTGCGCCGCGACCCCTGGCAGCAGCCGCCCCAAAGCCTGGCCGACATCCCCCGTGACTCGCCGGAGAAGCCGCCGGAAAATTGAGCTACAATGCAGTTCAGCGCCGATTTGAATATCAGCTTGCGGGCGCTTTATAAATGCGGCTAAAGAGGTTGAGCGGCGAACATCCACCCGCGCGAAGCCCGATTAGCCCCCAAAGCTGACCGGGCTTTTTTGTTGGATGAATCCTGTGAACGCTGTCCTATCTTCGATCGGCAATGTGACGCCCCAGCTGGCGCGCTTCGACACGCCCTTTGTGTTCAAGAGCGGCCGCGCCATTCCCGGTTTCGAACTGATGTACGAAACCTACGGCACCCTGAACACCGACAAGTCCAACGCGGTGCTGGTGTGTCATGCGCTCAACGCTTCGCACCACGTCGCCGGCACCTACGACGACGACCCCGAGAGTCTGGGCTGGTGGGACAACATGGTGGGCCCGGGCAAGCCGCTGGACACCAACCGGTTTTTTGTCGTCGGGGTGAACAATCTCGGCGGCTGCTTCGGCTCCTCCGGCCCGCGCCACCTCAATCCCGCCACCGGCAAACCCTACGGCGCCGACTTCCCCGTGGTGACGGTGGAAGACTGGGTCAATGCCCAGGCGCAGTTGGCGGATTACCTGGGCATCGTGCGCTTCGCCGCCGTCATGGGCGGTTCGCTGGGCGCGATGCAGGCGCTGCAGTGGGCGATTGCCTATCCCGCGCGCCTGGGCCATGCCCTGGTGGTGGCCTCCACGCCCAAGCTGTCGGCGCAGAACATCGCCTTCAACGAAGTCGCGCGCCAGGCCATCATCACCGACCCGGACTTTCATGGCGGCCACTTCTACGAGCACAACGTGGTGCCCGCGCGCGGCCTGCGGGTGGCACGGATGATCGGGCACATCACGTATCTGTCCGATGACGTGATGGCCGAGCGCTTCGGCCGCGTGCTGCGTGACGGCATGCAGTTCGGCTACGGGCCGGAGTTCCAGATCGAGTCCTACCTGCGCCACCAGGGCGAGAAATTCTCCGGCTACTTCGATGCCAACACCTACCTGCTGATCACCAAGGCGCTGGATTATTTCGACCCCGCCGCCGACTACGACAACAACCTGGCGCTGGCCTTCGAGCGCGCGCGCGGCGTCAAATTCCTGGTGGTGTCCTTCACCACCGACTGGCGCTTTTCGCCGGCGCGCTCGCGCGAGATCGTCAGTGCGCTCACCGCCAACCGTGCCGATGTCAGCTACGCCGAGATCGACGCGCCGCACGGCCACGACGAGTTCCTGCTCGAAGACCCGCGCTACTTCGCGCTGGTGCGCGCGTACTATGCGCGGATTGCCGGCGAGGTGGGCGCATGAGTGGGATCAACGGTAACGGCTTGCGGCCTGACTACGACATTATTTCCGGTTGGGTCGGGGAGGGCGTGCGCGTGCTCGACCTGGGCTGCGGCGACGGTACCCTGCTGCGCCACCTGCGCACCCACCAGAGTGTATTCGGCTACGGCATCGAGATCGACGACGCCAACGTGCTGGCGGCGCTTGCCAACGGCAATAACGTAATCCAGAGCGACCTCGAGCGCGGCCTGGCGGCCTTCGGCGACGCCAGTTTCGATTGCGTGATCCTGTCGCAGACCCTGCAGGCGATGCATCACATCGAAGCCGTGCTGCTGGAGATGGTGCGGGTCGGGCGCGAAGCCATCGTCACCTTTCCCAACTTCGGCTACGCGCCGAACCGCGAACAGGTGGCCGCCGGGCGCATGCCGGTGTCGAAGATACTGCCCTTCGCCTGGTACAACACGCCCAACATCCACCTGTGCACCATGCTCGATTTCGAGGAGCTGTGCGCCAAGCTGGAACTGGAGATTCTTGATCTCGTTGCGCTGACCGAAGGCAAGCCGGTGGCCGATGAGCCCAACCTCAATGGCGAACTGGCGATCTACAGAGTAAAGCGGCGATAATCCGCCGCATGCCAGCCGCCGAAAACCAGCCCCGCGAGACGGTACGCGAAGCCCTGTTCAACCGCAGGATGCTGATCTGCGTGTTTCTCGGCTTCTCTTCCGGCCTGCCGCTGTTCATCGTGCTCAACCTGCTGCAGGCCTGGCTGCGCACTGAGGGCGTGGACCTGAAGACCCTCGGCCTGTTCGCCCTGATCCAGTTTCCCTACACCTGGAAATTCCTCTGGTCGCCGCTGATGGACCGCTACGCGCTGCCGCTGTTCGGGCGCCGCCGCGGCTGGATGCTGCTCACGCAAGTACTGCTGCTGGCCTGCATCGCCCTGTTCGGCCTGCTGTCGCCGCGCAGCGACCTGCCGACCATCGCGCTGATGACCAGCCTGCTGGCCTTTCTCTCCGCCAGCCAGGACATCGTGATCGACGCCTACCGGCGCGAAATCCTGCCCGACGCCGAGCAGGGCCTGGGCACCGCCATCCACGTCAACGCCTACAAGCTCGCCGGACTGGTGCCGGGCTCACTGGCGCTGATCCTCTCCGACCACCTGCCCTGGAGCGGCGTGTTCTGGATCACCGCGCTGTTCATGCTGCCGGGCATCGCGCTCACCTTTCTGGTGAATGAGCCAACCGCACATGGCGTGCCGCCGAAGACCCTGCAGGACGCCGTGGTGCTGCCGTTTCGCGAATTCATCCGCCGCGACGGCGTCAAGCAGGCCTTGTTGATCCTTACGTTCATTTTTTTCTACAAGCTGGGCGACAGCATGGCCACCTCCCTTGCCACCGCGTTCTACCTCGACACCGGATTCACCAAGACGCAGATCGGCCTGGTGGCGAAGAACGCCGGCCTCTGGGCCAGCGTCGCCGGCGGCCTGATCGGCGGCCTGTGGATGTTGAAACTCGGCATCAACCGCGCGCTCTGGGTGTTCGGCGCGGTGCAGTGGCTGTCCATCCTGGGCTTTGCGCTGCTGACCCAGACCGGGCCCGACATCTGGGTGCTGGCCGGCGTCATCGGCTTCGAAGCCTTCGGTGTCGGCCTGGGCACGGCGGCCTTTTCTGCCTACATGGCGCGCGCCACCGACCCGCGCTACACCGCCACCCAGTTCGCGCTTTTCACCAGCCTGGCTTCGGTGCCGCGCACCTTCGCCAACGCCGCCACCGGCTACCTGGTGGCCGATTTCGGCTGGCTGAATTTCTTTCTCGCCTGCACCGTACTGGCGGCGCCCGGCATGCTGCTGCTATTGAAGATCGCGCCGTGGCGCGAAGGCCCTGCGCCGGCGGCGGCTGATCCGGCCTGATTCCGGCTCAAACCCGAACGCCGCCGCCATCGGCAAAACCGGGCAGAATGCCGGCTTCGCATCAAGAGTCGCAATCCGGTGGCACATCCTGCACGATGGTTTAAGCTTAAGCGCGGCCTGGGGCTGGCGCTCGCGTTGCTGGGCAGCGCTTGCGGCGCCGCGCCGGTTGATTTACACGAAGTCGCCCCCGAAGCCGCCACCGGCAAGACCGACAAGGTGGCAGTGCATGCCAGCCGCTACATGGCCGTCACTGCCAATCCGTATTCGACCCGCGCGGCGCAGGAAATCCTCGCCGCCGGCGGCAGCGCGATGGACGCGGCGATCGCCGCCGAACTGGTGCTCAACCTGGTCGAGCCGCAGTCTTCGGGCCTGGGCGGCGGCACCTTCATCATCCACTACGACGCCGCCAGCCGGCACGTCGCCACCTTCGACGGCCGCGAGACCGCGCCGGCGGCGGCCAAGGCGGAGCGCTTTCTCAAGGCCGACGGCAAGCCGATGAATTTCCTCGATGCGGTGCAGTCCGGCATGGCGGTGGGCACGCCAGGGCTGTTGCGCGCGCTGGAACTGGCGCATAAAAAACACGGCCGCCTGCCCTGGGGCCGGCTGTTCGCCCCGGCCATCTCGCTGGCGCAGCAGGGCTTCGTAGTCTCGCCGCGCCTGAACAAACTGCTCGAAGGCGACCCGGTACTCCGGCGCAACACCGCCGCGCGCGCCTATTTCTATGCAGCCGACGGCCATGCGCGCGCGGTCGGCAGCGTGCTGAAAAATCCGCAGTTCGCCGAGTTGCTCAAGCGCATCGCCGCGCGGGGGCCGCAGGTCTTTTATCGCGGCGCGGTGGCGCACGACATCGCCGCCGCCGTCGCCGCGCAAGCCTCGCCCGGCGATCTCAGTGAAGCCGACCTGGCGGCCTACCAGGCGCGCGAACGCGAAGCAGTATGCGGCAAGTACCGCGTCTACACCATCTGCGGCATGCCGCCGCCGGGCTCCGGTACCACCACCATCCTGGCGATCCTGGGCATGCTGGAACGCTTCGACCTGAAAGCCCTGAAACCCAATTCGGTCGAGGCCGTGCACCTGTTTTCCGAAGCCGGCAGCCTGGCCTACGCCGACCGCGACCGCTACGTCGCCGACCCCGATTTCGTTCCGGTTCCGGTCGCCGGCCTGATCGACCCCGCCTACCTGCGGCGTCGCGGCGCGCTGATCGACCCCGCGCGCAGCATGGGCCACGCGCAAGCCGGCCTGCCGCCGGGCGCCTCCACCGCGTATGCGGGCGACTCGCTCTCCGAGTTGCATGGCACCAGCCATTTGTCGATCGTCGATGCCCAGGGCAATGCAGTGGCGATGACCAGCACCATCGAGTCACAGTTCGGCGCGCGCATCCTGGTGCACGGCTTTTTGCTGAACAACGAAATGACCGATTTTTCCTGGATCCCGCAGGAAGGCGGGCGCCCGGTGGCCAATCGCATCGAACCCGGCAAACGCCCGCGCAGTTCGATGGCCCCCACCTTCGTCTTCGGCGCCGACGGCAAGCTATTGCTGCTGATGGGTGCGCCCGGCGGCAACGCGATTCCCAACTTCGTCGCCAAGGCGCTGATCGGCGTGCTCGACTGGGGCCTGGACGTGCAGCAGGCGGTGGCCCTGCCCAACATGGGCAGCCGCAACCGCGGTGTCGACCTGGAGCGCGGCACCATCCTCGACGGCGAGGCCGACGCCTTGCGCGCGATGGGCCACCAGGTCAATTTTTTCGACTTTCCCAGCGGCCTGCACGGCATCATGGTGACGCCGCAGGGACTGATCGGCGGCTCCGACCCCCGGCGCGAGGGCGAGGCGCTGGGCGAAGGCGGCGTCATCTCCGGACGCTGAGCCGGCTACCAAGGACAGGCAATGGACTGGATCGACACAGCAGTGACCGAAGACGGCGTCACCCGCCGCGAATTTGCCGTCGAGGCCAACGGCCGCAAAGTGCCCGGCGTGTTGTGGGCCCCGGCAGGCGCGCCGACCCGGCTGCCCCTGCTGCTTGCCGGCCACGGCGGCTCCGGCCACAAGACTTCGCAACTGGTGCTCGACTTTGCCCTGCCGCTGGCGCGCAATCAGGGCTGCGCGGTGGCGGCGATCGACGGGCCGGTCCATGGCGCGCGGCGTGCGCAGTTCGCCGAGGGCCTCGCCGTACGCGACGAATTTCTGGCGCTGTGGCGTGCCGGCGGCAGTGTAGACGCCATGGTCGCCGACTGGCGCGCCACCATCGATGCGCTCGCCACGCTGCCGCAGATCGATGCCGGCGCCATCGGCTGGTACGGCGTCTCCATGGGTACCGCCTACGGCCTGCCGCTGCTGGCCGCCGAGCCACGCATCCGCGCCGCCGTGCTCGGCATGTGGGGCTTGTCCTATCCCAACAGCGGGCGCCTGGCGCTGGACGCGCCGCAGGTACGCTGCCCGCTGCTGTTCCAGCAAAAGTGGGATGACGAAATCTTCACCCGCGACAGCCAGATCGAGTTGTTCGACAAACTCGGGGCAGGGGACAAGCGCCTGAAAATCTATATGGGCGGGCACAAGAACCCGGAAGGCGAGCAGCTCAAGGATATTTTCGACTTTTTGCTGGCGCGCCTGCGTTAAGCCTACAGGGTAGTGGCGAACATCCCCCGGCAACCCGGTTTCAATCGGCCCGGGTGAAATCGAATGACCGGTTGTCGGATTTCCTCTTACGTGATTTAATTAATAAGCAAACGCTAAATCATAGGGGGGGACGGTATGCAACGCCTGGGCGCATTGATCGGAATCTGGTTGATTGCCAGCTCGGCCCTGGCCGCGCCGCCCGCGCCGCCGGTCGACGGCGTCAGCGCCACTGAAATCAGGCTCGGCCAGACCGCCGCCATGACCGGCGTGGCTTCCGCCCTCACCATGGAGTTCAACCAGGGCGCCAAGGCAGGCTTCGAAGCGGTCAACCGCGACGGCGGCGTCAATGGCCGCAAGATCAGCGTCAAGACCCTGGACGATGCCTTCAAGCCCGAACCCGCCGCCGCCAACACCAAGGCCCTGATCGAGCAGGACAAGGTATTCGCCCTGTTCGGCTTTCGCGGCACCGCCGGCACCACTGCCTCGCTGCCGATCTTCACCGCCGCCAAGGTGCCGGTGGTCGGCACCACCAGCGGCGTCTGGCCGCTGCGCCAGCCGGTGCCGCCCTACCTGTTCCATGTGCGTGCCTCGACCATCGACGAGGTGGAGACGGCGGTGCGCCAGGTCACCAACCAGGGCATCATCCGCATCGCCATCGCCTACCAGGACGACGGCTACGGCAAGGAAGCACTGGGAGCGCTGCAGGCCTCGATGAAAAGCCGCAACCTGGCCATTGCCGTGGCCGCGCCGGTGCCGCGCAATACGGACGACGTTGCCGGCGCCGCCAAGGCGGTGGCCGCCAGCAACGCGCAGGCGGTGGTGATGGCGATGCAGTCCAAGCCCGCGGCCAAGTTCATCGCCGAAGTGCGCAAGGCCGGTGCCACCGTCCAGTTCATCGCCCTGTCGGTGGCGGGCGGCCTGTTCACCGATCTCGGGCCCGGGGCCGAAGGTGTGCTGGTGGTGCAGGTGACGCCCACGCCCTTCGTGGCGACAGCCGCGCCCATCGTCAAGGACTACCAGGATGCGATGAAAAAGATCGATGTCAAAACCTATAGCTACGGCAGCATGGAAGGCTACATCGCCGCGCGCGCCATGGTGCGCGGGCTGACCAAGGCGGGCAAGGATCTGACGCGGGAAAAATTCGTCGCCGCCATGGAGACCCTGAAGAGCGAAGACCTCGGCGGCTTTACCCTCAATTATTCGCCGACCAACCACAACGGCAGCGGCTTTGTCGACATCACCATGCTGCGCAAGGACGGAAGCTTTGCCCGGTAACAGGGTGACCGGAAGCAAAAAGCCCGCGCAAGCGGGCTTTTTTTCGTTCGTAGCTTCTTAGATCAAAGCGGCTGCAGCAGCTTGGTCCCTTCCGGCACCGGGTGGCGCTTGGTGTTGAGGATCAGCGAGACAAAGCCGAAATAGCCGGAGGTGCACAGCATGTCCAGCACCGTCTTTTCGCCGAAGCGCGCGACCGCCGCGGCGTAGGTCTTGTCGCTGACGTCCTTGTCGTACAGTACTTCGTGGATGAAGTCGTAGATCACCGTTTCGTCTTCCGACATGTTGGCGGGACGTTTGCCAACCTCGATGGCATCCGCGTGCGCCGGGTTCAAGCCCGCTTCGGCGGAAATCTTGCGATGCGCGTACCACTCGTACTGCGCGGTCCAGAAGCGCGCGGTGAGCAGGATGACGAATTCGCGCAATTGCGGCGACAGCGAATTGCCGAAGCGGATGTAGTCGCCCAGCTGGCGCACGCGGTCGGCCAGGTCGGGGCTGCGCAGCAGGGCGCCGAAGGGGCCGCGCAGGCCGCCGCGCGGGCCGTTGACCAGTTCGTCGTGGACCCGGCGTTGTTCGGGCGTGTAGTCGGCCTCGGGGAGGTTGCCTAAGCGGGCTTGGCTCATGTCTTGATTTCCTATCGGTTGGCTAAGGGACGTTGCAGGCGCGGCTTACAGGCCGTCCGCGCCTTGATACTTCTTCAGGTCTTCTTCGGGCAGGTACTTCGCTTCCAGCGCCTTGATGCCGGCAAAGCCGGCGAAGGCGTGGTGATTGCCCAAGGGGTGATGCAGGGACTTTTTCTCCAGGTCGATTTCCGCCGCCGCGCCGCGCTGGCGCAGGTCGACGGCGTAGTCCCACACCGCCTGCATCGCCACGCGCATGCCGGCCAGCGAAACGGTGATCAGGCGGTAACCCATCTCCGCCAGCGTGTCGAAGCTCGCCGGCGACTCGTGCCATTTCAGGTTCGAAGAGTAATTGAAGTACAGCGGCAGGGTCGGATACTCGGCGCGAATCGCGGCGGCAAAGCGCGCCGGCATGGCGAGGTCGGTGGAGGGAAATTCGCACCACAGCATGTCGGCGCCAGCGCGGGCGAAAGCCAGGCCGCGGCGGATCGCCTCGTCCAGCCCACCGCCGGGCGCGGATACCGCATCGGTGCGCGCGATGATGATGAAGTCCGGATCGCTTTTCGCATCCACCGCGGCGCGGATCTTGCCCACCGCCTCGTCGAAATCGATGATGCGCTTGCCCGCCACGTGGCCGCAGCGCTTCGGGCTCACCTGGTCCTCGATGTTGATGCCGGCCACGCCCGCGGCCTCGAACTCGCGCACCGTGCGCATCACGTTGATGGCGTTGCCGTAGCCGGTGTCGGCGTCGGCCAGCACCGGTATGTTGACGCTGCCGGCGATGCTGCGCGCGCTGGCCACCATTTCAGTGGACGAGATCAGGCCGACGTCGGGCATGCCCAGCAGGGTCAGCGAGGTGTCGTAGCCGCCCATGTAGGCATAGTCGTAGCCCGCCTTTTCGATGATCATCGCCTGCAGCGGCGTGGTCAGGCCCGGGGTGAAAAGAAATTTCTTTTCGGCCAGGCGTGCGCGCAAGGCGCTGCCTTTGCTGGGGCTGGGCATGTGCTTCTCCTATCCCTTGATTGCCAGGATGCGGTCGTAAATGCGCGATTCAAGCGCGATGCCCTCGACCCGCCGGCGCTCGCGCTCCTCGAAGGCACGCTGCGAGGGGATGCGCATGGCTGTGGCGCCCGACTGCAGGGGCGTCGCCGCCACCCGGCGCAGCAGCTCCGCCAACTGCTCCTTGTACTGCGCGGCGGGCATCAGCAGCGCCGGGTCGAAGACGATGAACAGGAAGGCGAAGTCCTGCACCTGGCCCGCCGGCAGCGCCGCCCCCGCCATCAGGCCCAGGGCCTGGATGGTCAGCGACAGGCCATAGCCCTTGTGGCCGCCGAAGGGCAGGATGGCGCCGCCCAGGGCGGCCAGCGGGTCGCGCGTGGGCAGGCCGGCGCTGTCGATCGCCGTACCTTCGGGAAGTTGTTGCTTCAGGCGGCCGGCGAG